>NZ_JBQENU010000005.1:0-274727 GCF_052044605.1 Bacillus sp. 22483
TGAAAAAGCCCTTGATTACGGTGGGAATATCGTTAATGAGCTGACAGGCGTGAACGATGCAAAACGTGCCGCAACAGGCGTCGATCCGATCACAGGTGAAGAACTCACCGCAGGACAGCGAGTCGCCGCAGGCGGCATGGCAGCAGCAGGATACATCCCGATTGTCGGCTGGGCAGGACGTATTTTCAAAGGCGGAAAAGCCGTCTATAAAACGACTCAAGCCACGTCCGCCGCAGTCAGAGCAGTCGACATCTATAAGACGTCACAAAAGTCCTTTGATGCTTTAAAAACATCGCAAAAAGGCTTATACGGTCTTACTGCGACCAACGGCTTCAGCGAAGCGATTACGGGTCGAGATATGTTTGGAAATAAGATCTCGAAAGAACAGCAGGAAGCGAGTATGAATGCGGCGCTTGCAATGCTTTTACCGTTTGGATCGAAAGGTTTTCAGGGGAAAATGGGGGTAAAGGGTGCTGGCAAGAGCACTGATATCCCTTCTGTTAGAAATAAAGAATTTAATAAGTGGTTTGATAAATTATCTGTCGATGAATTTGAGAAAGCGTGGAATGTTCCTGCTTTGAGAAGTAAAATTGAGGATAGAATCAGACAACCAGGAGGCTACCACGAGTGGCATCTTGTAGCAAGAACACCTCAATTTAAAAAGTGGGATGTGAGTATGGATCGCATAAAAGAATTGAGGACGCTAACTAAAGATGTTGAATTTGTCAATCCTCCTGGACGGCATGGAGGACGGGGCTCTACTAAAGCACATAATGAAATATTAAAAATTATTGATAATGCTCCTGATTATGAAAGTTTTGTTAGAGAGTTAAATGAATGGGCGAGTAAACGAATGAAAAATGGAGTTCAGGATTTACCGGAAGGGCTAAGGAGGTAATACAATGAAAAATGATGTTTCTTTGTGGTTGGGAAACTTTAGTGATTTTGATGAGGTGGAAAATTACACAAAAGTTATGTATAACGATGATGGTGATAGCATTCCATCTGTTTTTGAGAAAGAATTTAAACTGGGTTACTATGATAGGAGTTTAATTGAAAAGGATTGGATTCCAGAAGCTGAAGATGATTTAAAAGAACTTCTGGTTGATTTCTCATATGATGATCAATTGATAAAACAATTTAATGATATCCAATTAAACTCTAAGTATAATACCATTATTTTAATTTATAATTATAATTATGAGAAAGACGGTTTGGCTGTTAATTCAGTAAATAAAGGTGAGTACACACTACAGTTTATTGGTACAGCAGAATACGTAGATTGATTAATATAAAGCACTTACTTGCTCAGATGGCAATGGATGCTTTTTGACGTTCTTTCTCTAGGGGGAAAAGCTCATGATTGTATACATTGGACCAGTTGAAGAATCAGTTGAAAACCCAGAAGAAGAATTTATTAAAAATATTTTCTTTGAAAAAGAAGCGGATTATTGGAAACAAGGAAGTGGAGATTCTTGTTTTGAGATAGAAGGAGAAGATGAATGGCTTATTTTCTTTTATGATGAGCCATATGGATTCTTTATCATGAGACATCCTAATTATTTAGTCCCTTTGAAAAAGGATGTTGAAATAGAAACAATAGAGCATTTGGTTGGTGGAGAACCAATGAAGGTACCATCATGCAGTTATGTAACTCGAGAAGAAGCATATAGAATTGTTCACCACTTTTTAAGTACAAAAACTATGCCTGATTTTGTTGAATGGGTTGATTTATATGACATCGATTTTGAATATGATTTTTAAAACTAGAGTGTCCATCTTTATGGGCACTTTTTTATTTGCATTGCAGAGGCCGAGAAAAAGCCGACAAAAGGGGGATTTTTTTTCCTGAGTGGATCATCGTATGATAGAGACAAGCAAAACGAACGCATTGAGCACTATTGAGAAGCAAACTTCTGAATATCTAAGAATCAAAAAAGATCAAGAAGAAGCTCGCAAAATTGCAAAGGAACAAGAAGCACTCGCCAACCGTCCGTGGTATGAAAAAGCTCTTGATTACGGAGGAAATATTATCAATGAATTGACAGGTGTGAACGATGCAAAAACGTGCGCAACAGGTTTCGGTCCGATCACAGGTGAAGAACTCACCGCAGGCGGCATGGCAGCAGCAGGATATATCCCAATCGTCGGTTGGGCAGGACGCATTTTCAAAGGCGGAAAAGCCGTCTATAAAACGACTCAAGCCACGTCCGCCGCAGTCAGAGCGGTCGACATTTACAAGACATCACAGAAATCTTTTGACGCCCTGAAAACATCTCAAAAAGGATTATATGGACTCACCGCCACAAACGGATTCAGCGAAGCGATTACGGGTCGAGACATGTTTGGAAAAAAAGTCTCGAAAGAACAGCAGGAAGCAAGTATGAATGCGGCGCTGGGGATGCTTTTGCCGTTTGGGGCGAAAGGATTTCATGGGAAGATGGGTGTAAAGAGTTCAGGTATACCTAATATTTCAAAAAGGCATGATGAAATTGCTCATAAAAGTTATTATGGTAGAAAAGATTTTAGAATAAAGATAAATAGTGCAGTATACTCTCATCATGATAATAAGCATTTAAAGGCTAGAACTGCTGAAGAAGCGAAACGTTTTAGCGAAACCGGAAGACGAAATGCTCAATACCTACCTGAAATAAATAATAAAGTGATAGAAAAAGAAGCTCTTCAAAGAGGGCATATCATTGATAATGGCAATAATAATTTTTACTTCATTTATGATACTGGTAAAGTTGTTGGTTATGATAATGGAAAATCTACTAGTTGGATTAGAGGAGAACTAACGAGTGGTAATGTGTATCACGGTCATCCAATAGTTGGTGATAGATTAAATAAGTATTTAAACAAATTAGGAATAAAATAACTATAAAATTAACAAAGAGGTCGGATAAAGATGAGAAAGCATGTGAAACTTAATATTCCGGAAGTAAACATCCATCCCTTGAGGATAACTGAAGGTTGGAATGTCCGTTATAATCATTTTTGGGAAATTGACCCTAGAAAGTTAGAAACAGAAGATGAAAGATGGTTTATGTTCACTGAAAGTTTGTTACAGCTTTATCATGAGAAATCATCAATAACATTGGACTTAGGTTGGTATCCCGATTTATCTTCAGATGGCAACTATCTTGTTCTAATAGTTAAAAATACAGATTGGGACAATCCTATTCAGGAGTTTAGCTCTGATGACTATAGCAAAGTGATAGATTTTATAGAATTTCATTTAAAAGAAATTACATCTAACTGGTGGAAATAAAACTGTATGTATTTCTACGAGTTTAATAAAGCTAGTACTCCTCTGTTTTGCCGTTTCTAAGAGCAGTACATGCTTGATGGTGGTGGTCTGATAATGAATAAAAACCAAACAATGCTTAAAAAGAAAAATATGTGGAACCATAATTGGAGCATTAAAAATGTATATAGAACTGGATAAGCTTTTATCCGCTGATACAACGGTAGACTCTTGGTACGATGAAGGGTATATACTAGTAAGTGAGATACTCTCGTTTTTTAGCCTAAACGATTGGGAAGAACTATCAAAACAGGTACTCCATAAACCAATAGAGTGGCAGCGGAAAATTGCGTACTGTCTCGATAATGAGTGCAATGAATATGAGCTTCATATTTTATTGGATTTGCTGAATACTAATGATGTTGAATTATTTGAGATTTGTATTGATACATTACGAAGTTATCCTATTGAAGAGGGTACAAAAATAGTACTGAAACATCCTCAGATTACAGAACGTATAAATCAAATGTTGACTACTACTGCAAACCTACCAGCAAAGACAATTCTTCAAGACTTCATTTCAAAAATACATTCAAATTAGTCTGTTATTGCTGAAATTTAATGATGAAATAAGATCTTGAATGGTTTTAAACTGATCAAGATTATTTAATTTACACTGATGAAAAATGGCACATTGTAAAAAGAGTAAGTAGGAATGTATTTATTCGGGATTTTAAACAACATAAGATTCATTATTACGTACATTTAATTATACAAAGTCCCCATTTATATTGATTTCCTAGATTTATATCCGGAAATTTTGAAAAAAAGCATAGTTATCTAGAAATCAGTTCATTACACCATGTAGCCTGGTGGAATTTTCAAGGGGGAGATGTCTAGAGAGCAATGTTTATACGCCTTGTGGAGGTGCTCCTATGAATAATAAAGGAAAAACAAAAATCGAAACCTTAAAAAGAAAAAGCAGAAGAAAGCACTTAATAAACGAATTAAGCTATATGACACTTCCAGAACCCCCTTTTTTGGAGGTCGAAGAGAATCAATTTTTTTGTCAGAAGGTATTTACTTTCCTGCAATCAAGGGAACATAAAAGTCAAATACATGGAGACAACTATCTAGAGCATATTGAAAAGTCTACACAAATGTTAAATGAAATGGTCGGGAGGATAAAAGAGACTCCTAAACAAGGGAGATTGCTTTTTTTCCGAGATCATGAAATTGAAGCGCTTTTAGTGAATGTGGATGAAGTGTTTCATCATTTAAATCAACTTCTTGAGCAAACCAAATTTTTAAGTGGATACGGAGATTTCATTTTAATAGCAGAGGATTTTCATTTTGGATTATGCATAGAGCGTACAGAATATTTTTATGAGTTTAGTTTTTGGGGAATGTGAGTTTAGATCAAGCTTCATTTCAAAAAATGACAGGGATTTTTCTCTATAACCATTTCCCTCAAATTTAAGCAATTCACTATCATTACCTTTCACATTCATATAAAATAAGAGCTAGTGAAAATTTGAAGAGATGCTTGATAAATGAAGGGCATGTAAGCTGTGAGCCGCATGAAATGATGAGTTGTTTCAAGTACGTGAAGGTTGCAAAGCTGTTTCTCCTCACGCATGAATCTTGTAAGCGTAACCATTATTTGTCACTTCATTGCAATGTGTTGAGGGGTGTGTCAGCATGAGGAATCCGTATTTGAGAACGGCTTCTAGTCTTTATATCAATTATTTTTTATTAGGTATGGTCAATATTATTTTGGCTTCTAATATGCCATTTTTGATCAAACAATTAGATACAAATAGTGCGGGGATAAGTTATATGATATCTGCACTCGGTATTGGCAGGGTGCTCACGTATGGTCTATCGGGCGTACTGTCAGATCGTTTTGGACGAAAGCCGGTCATTTTGGTTTCCGGGGTGCTGATGGCGGTGTTCCTCATCGGAATCCCATTGTCTCCGAATTATCAAATCGCGTTTGCGTTTGCGATTTTGGCAGGGGTGGCGAATTCGGCGATGGATGCAGGGACGTATCCGGCTTTAATGGAAGCTTTTCCTCAAAACTCGGGATCTGCAAATGTGATGGTGAAGGCGTTTATTTCGATTGGGGCGACCATTCTGCCGCTCGCTATTTTCTTTTTAGCAGAGCATGATCTGTTTTATGGATTTGCGTTTTTTGTACCTGCTTTTATCTATTTAGTGAATGTGATGATGCTGTGGACATTGCCATTTCCGAATCATCGCAAGGTGGAGCAAGTTCAGGTGACGGAGCATGATGGACTTCCGCGCTTCTCATCAGAGCCTACGTTTTGGAGAGAAGGAGTCGCACTGATTGTGATCAGTTTTACATCAAATGGTCTGTACGCCTTGCCGCAAATTTGGCTGCCTACGTACGGTGAGGAAATATTGGGAATGGCTTCTGGCAGTGCTGTGAAGCTGCTTAGTTACTATAGCATGGGCGGTTTGCTGTCTGTCTTATTGCTCGCATTTCTTTTGCGCCGCATTGTTCGTCCGGTCACCGTGCTGCTACTCTATCCGATTATTACATTAGCCTCTATCTGTGTGCTATTGGTCGTGAAGTCTCCAGTCATCGGGACCGTCAATGCATTTGTATTGGGCTTTTCAACAGCGGGTGTCTTTCAGCTGACGTTAACCGTAATGGCTGAGTTCTTCTGGAAAAACAAAGGGACGATGACAGGAATTATCTCAACAGCAGGCGGAGTGTCCGCTATTGTGATTCCAGTCGTCACTGGTTTGATCGAAACCCACTCGACCATTTTGCAAATCTTTATATTTGATGCGGGTGTGGCTGTTGTGGCGATCATCGGCGCAGTGTATATCCTTTATCGATATCGCCGTGTGATGATACTCGAATAAAAAAAGACGACTTCCAAAGCGGAGGTCGTCTTTTTTCTGTGTTTCGTTTAGAAACGGTCATTTTCAAACAGAATTTGTTTGACTTGTTCAACTGGCATATCCTCGCCAGTAAAGAGTTTGTACGCAAGGGCACCTTGCCATAGCATCATGCCAAGACCGTTAATCGTTTTGACACCAGCTTCTTGTGCTTGAGCAAGAAGTTTTGTTTTTTGCGGGTTGTAGACGACATCTGTCACGATTAAGTCTTTGCGTAATACATCAAGGGTATCGTCAATAATGCTGAGCTCATCTAATGGTTTCATGCCAAGGCTTGTCCCGTTTGCTAAGATCGCACTTTCAGCTACTTCACGACGGAAAGCGTCTTTGTCTTCAAGTGGGAAAATATTCGCTTTGACACCGAATGATTTCATTTCGTTGTTGATGTAATTTACATTTTCCTCTGCTTGAACAAAGTATTGATCATTACGAGCAAAAATACTAATTTCACGAATACCTGATTGTGCAAGCTGAATGGCGATCGGTGTTGCAGCGCCGCCAGATCCAACGAGTGTAACCTTTTGTCCAGCTAATTCAACGCCGTGTTCAATTAAGTTTCTTACGTAACCAAGACCATCTGTGTTGTAACCAACCAGCTTGCCATCTTTGTTCACAACTGTGTTGCTTGCGCGAGTATATTTTGCAGAATCATCTAGTTCATCTAAGTAATCGAGTACTTTCATTTTGTTCGGCATGGATACGTTAAATCCAGCTGCACCCATTGCTTTCATCCCGTTTACTGCTGCTTCTAGTTCATCATTTCCTACCTCAAAAGCAAGGTAAGCATAGTTGATTCCTGTTAGTGTATAGCCAAGGTTGTGCATCCGTGGTGACAGGCTGTGTCCGATTGGTGTTGCAAGAAGACCGACTAATTTTGTTTTTCCATCAATATTACGTTCGTGTATGTTTGTCATGATTGACATCTCCTTTAATTATCTAAACAATTTTTTCATGCGTCGTAAAACAAAGACTGCTAACAATACGCTGATGACCGCAATGATCATATCGAAAAATAAAGTCATTTTAATATCGTACGTGCTGACGAGTCCGCTTGTAATCAGCGGAACAAGGATAAACGCTGAGCTTGCCGCAATGTTGACATATGATGAAGCCGTTGCTTTGTTTGTAGGGAATAATTTCATCATAATACTCATCGCCAACTGGAAAATGCCGGCTGTAAATAATCCTAAGAAAAAGGTACTAACAATGACAATGCCGTACGTTTCGATTTGAAATAATGAAAGCATGGCAAGGAATGCCCCGATTGGGTAAATAATGGCGACCATAATCGGTGAAATGAATTTATCTAATACGATTGAAAGCAATAGAACAGATACGAGTGCACCAATACTAAAATAAGAAAGAAGCTGTGTCGCTTGTCCTGAGCCAAGCCCAATCAATTTCAACCCGAGCTGTGGAAGCCAAGTTTGCCATACGACAAATAATGCAGTAGACGTGAATCCCATAAGTACAACAGCTAAACCTTCACCAAACATTTTCGGTTCTTCCTTCATTTGCTCTTGAACGGGAAGATCGTTTTGAGAAGCCGTTTGCTTATGATTTGGGAACGGCATAAAGATCAAGTAAATGCCTACAAGTAAATAAAGAAGTCCTAGCCCAAAGAATGCCCAGCCCCAGAAGATGTCATGTGCAATAAGGAATGCCAAGATAAATGGAAGAACAGTCGCACCAATTGATACAGACGCCTTCACTAATACAGAAGCTGAACTTGCTTTTTTAGGAAATGATTCTGTCAAAGCAGGATATGTTCCTGAATCAAGCAATGAGTTTGCAATCCCTGCGGAAATGGCGAAAATGAAAGCCAATGTATAATTGGTCGTTATTGGAATCCCAATTAAGAATAATAAGTAGAGAAAGTTACCTGTAATAATGACAGGTTTTCGCCCCCAGCTGTCTGCCAGCCGGCCAGAGAAAAAGAGAGCAATTAATTTACCGATCCCGATTGCTGAAACAAGCAAGCTGATTTTTGGAATATCTACATGGTAGCGTTCAGATAAGCTTTCCATGTTTGATGCCACAATAATATTGATCATGCCTAGCATGAAATAGTTTAAGTACATGCCAAGTGATGATTTAATGTATGGATTTTTCATGTTCCCACTCCTATATTTGAAACCCTGTTCGGGCCAAATTCTTGTTACCCTTTGTTATTTCCTTAAACGTAAATAATATTAAGTCCATCACAACACCCCTTGTGTGATAGATGAAAAAAATAATGAATATTCATCTGTTCTTCAAATAAGTACATCGTTCTACTAAATGATTAAAAATAATAACAGTTATCATAAGTTGATGGACTTCCTCGATTTGATCAGAATCAAAAGATCCATCTTTAACTGTAGTTGATATGATAAATAACGATATGTTCACAAAAGGTATAACGATATACTAAAAGAAGCAACGAGATAAATATACTCCTGTGTATAAAATGTGTCAAGTTTATGACTTTGCGATTTAAAAAAAGAAAAATGTAATAAAGAAATAGTTGACTTGCTCAATAAAAAGAGGAGAATCGCTTTGCAATTCTCCTTTCAGCGTGTAGACAAACCCTCGCATTCTTTGTCAGTCCTGTGCGCTGGTACTCACGAATGTCAAATTCGCTCCGTGCCAGTGCTCGTCCTTCCTAGACTGCAAAGGTTTTCTATCACGCTGAAAAGAAGACAAAGGGCTAAAATAAAGTTCATTTTAGCCCTTTGTCAACAATCTGAAAGGAGAATCGCTTTGCAATTCTCCTTTTCATGATCATGTCGAGGTTTCTCGAATATGAAGTTGAGGCTTTAATATTAACCGCTGCAGTTCTTCATCTTGCTCGTTCATTTTATGATACAAAAGGTTGGCTGCTTTGACTCCAATAGATCGTGGAAATGATGAGACTGTGGTGAGCGGCGGGTGATACATCTCCGCTTCAGGGATGTTATCGAACCCAACTACATCAATGTCTTCACCAGGCTTGATGTCACGCGCTGCCAATTCTTGAATCACCCCAAACGCCACTAAATCACTGAAGCAAAAAATAGCAGTAGGTGGTTCGGGAAGGTCAATCACTTGGGCAAGGGCTTCTTTCCCGCCTTCACGGGTAGGCATCATATCGATAATAAGAGATTCATCCATCGTCAGGTCCTCATCATCATGGGCTCTTTTGAACCCTTTCATCCGTTCAATCCAAGTCGAGGAGGATTTGACTCCGCCTAAGAAAGCGATGCGGCGATGTCCTTTTTGAAGAAGATGACGGACCGCCATCCAAGTACCTTGTTCATAATCAACGCCGACATAATCACAATGGACATCTGCTAATTCACGGTTTGCCAATACTTTTGGTGTGCGAATGTTGTTTAATTGTTTCACCGTTCGTGTCGAACTTTTCGATGCTGGATTTAAGATGATTCCACCCACTCGGTGCTCTACCATTGTGGAGATGAGCCGCTCCTGCTTATCCACACTATCAAAGGTTGTCCCAAGTAAAACGGTATAGCCAAGTGACTCAAGGGTGGTTTGCACACCGATTAAAAATTCAGAAATAAAGGTGTTTGAAATATCCGTGACAATCACACCTACAATATTTGAACTTTTCGACCGCATGTTGGCAGCGACGCGATCGTACACGTATCCCAAATCTTCCATGGATTGCAGCACTTTTTTCCGGGTGGCTTCAGAGATCCTAGGGTTGTTGCGAACAACGAGTGAGGCCGTTGAAGTCGATACACCGGCATGCCGAGCGACTTCTTGTAATGTCACACGCTGTTTGTTCATTTTTTTCATTTGTCTTCACCAACTTCATTGGATTGCCTAACTATGGTTCATCATCAAGATGGATGTCTCCACCAAACGAGCCGAACATTCTTTGTTTCATTATACCTTAATCAAGGGGTGTTGATGAAGTGATGTCATATCAGCTTCAGATAAGGAGGAAACAACATCTTGAAAGATTACCATTGACAGCTTTCTTTTAGAGGCGTAAAATATAAAATTATTCAGAAATAGCAACATTTAAAGTAAATATCGAAGGCTATGATTGCTGTGGGTCACACTATGGCAGGAGCAGCTTCTGGAGAGACCGCATGTATGTGCGGCGCCGAAGGGTTCACAATCTCAGGCAAAAGGACAGAAGAGTACGAAATATTGTATTTGTGATGCATGGATCATACTGTGTATTGCTTTTCTCTATTTTGCTATTCTTTTATGACCGTGAGATTGGAGCGCATCCAATCTCTTTTTTTATGGACTTTTAGAGAGTTCATTATTTCAGTATAGGATCGTGTCGTAGGAGGGTGTTGAAATTGGCACAACAAGAGTTAAAGCGAGATTTATCAAACCGTCATGTTCAATTAATTGCCATTGGCGGAACGATTGGAACTGGGCTGTTTTTAGGGTCTGGAAAAGCCATTCAATTGGCAGGACCATCGATCATTTTTGCGTACTTAATTGTCGGAATGGCCATCTTTTTTGTCATGAGGGCACTTGGAGAATTGCTCTTATCTAAGGCGGGCTATCAGTCTTTAACGGATATAGCAGAGGATTATCTTGGACCATGGGCTTCCTTTGTGACAGGATGGACGTATTGGTTTTGCTGGATTATGACAGCGATGGCGGATGTTATTGCGGTCGGGGTGTATGTGCAGTACTGGTTTGATATTCCGCAGTGGATTCCTGCTATTATTTGTTTATTGATTTTGCTAGGATTTAATTTATTAACGGTGAAGCTTTTTGGAGAAATGGAATTTTGGTTTGCACTTATTAAAGTGATTACGATATTACTGTTGATTGGCGTTGGAATTGTCCTGTTAATCATTGGTTTTCAAACAGATGCAGGGCCCGTGACGGTAACGAATCTGTGGTCACACGGAGGATTATTTCCAAATGGTGTGACAGGCTTCTTATTGTCATTCCAGATGGTGATTTTTGCGTATGTGGGCGTGGAACTTGTCGGTGTGTCAGCAGCAGAAACAGCGAATCCGCAAAAAAATATCCCGTCTGCGATTAATAAAATTCCATTAAGAATTCTCTTTTTCTATGTAGGTGCGATTTTTGTATTACTATGCATCAACCCATGGACAGAACTCAGTGCATCAGAAAGTCCTTTTGTGAAAACCTTTGGGCTCATTGGGATACCAGTAGCGGCGGGACTCATCAACTTTGTCGTCCTGACATCTGCGGCGTCTGCTTGTAATAGCGGTATGTTCTCAACGAGCCGAATTTTGTATAATCTCAGTCATCAAAAACAAGGACCGGCATCTTTTGGCCGACTAAATAAGCATGCTGTTCCAAGTAATGCCCTGTTTGTGTCGACGATTGTGGTGTCAGTAGGGGCTCTTTTAAGCAAGCTGATTCCTGAACAAGCCTTTGGTATTGTGACTACGATCAGTGCCATTTGTTTCATTTGGGTATGGAGTATTATTTTAATATGCCATCTGAAATATAAGAAGACACGTCCTGAACTGCATAAGGCGTCTACCTTTAAAGCGCCATTTACACCTTTTGTGAATATAGCGGTTCTTGTGCTCTTTGCTTCCATTCTTGTCATCATGCTTTTCGCTGATGCTACACGTCCAGCGCTGTTATTGACACCCGTATGGTTTGGGTTCTTATTTTTGATTTATGCAAGAAAGAAACGCCGTGCTGTTTAATGGAAAAGCCGTAATAGGCTTTTTTTTTTGAATCCTTTTTTCTTATGAATCGTAATAATCTTAGAAATATTTAGGGAGAGGAGGATAAGATTGGGTATAATATTATTTGGTGTTATTTTTATACTTCTATTAATACCTGTAATAATAACAAGTTTATTTTATATGGAAAGGTATTATAAAATCATTTTGAAGTTTTTCCGTGGTGTAAATTGGAGAGGAATTAACTTTAAAGGTAACTTAAAATGGGTTGATTTAAAAAAATTAATAAAGAGAGCTGTGATAAAATCTCTCTTTATTAATAGTTTGCGGAAACTTACTGTTTGGGGGATCCTTTTTTCGTTTTTCCTTCTTCTATTTGTTCAGCATTTTAAATTTGAAAAGTTATATTTTTATGTTGGATTATTATTTCTGATTCTTGTCGCTTTCCTTTTAGCATATAAAAATGATAAGCAAGAGGTCAATGTTGCACAATACGGTACTAAGCTAAGTATAATGATATTGTATCCTCTTGTTCTTTTATTAAAGTTTTTAGAGAATGTGTCTAACGTTAACATGATAGCAATAATAGTTTTTTTTACGGCTTTATATTCTTATTTATTTCTAAAAAGTGTAATGGACATTTTTAAATCTACTTTTATGCATTTAGCAAATTTCATTTTTATTTATGTCTTTTTTAATTTTATCATTGGTGCTGTTTTCGGGTCTTTTTACATTTATAATGATCACTTCGAATATCATTATAGTGGTGAGTATAAGGGTGATGGCACTCTTTTAATCTTATATAAAGGATTAGAACCCTTTTATAATTACCCGATCATCCAAGTTGACGAGGGGAATATTGCATATATTCCAATGTTTGAATTTATTATAGGCAACATCTTTAATATTATTCTTGTTGGTATATTTATTTCATATTTTGTAAATAAATTATCAACTAAAAATGAAAGAAGTTGATCAACTCATTCATTTCAAATTGAATACTCCGCCATTTACTCAAAGCACAGCCTTTTTAAATGGCTGTGCTTTTGCTTATTTAACGATTTCGAATCTTCAACATATAGTATGCATTCAGAATGATCAGAACAAGTCCAATGATGATGATGGAGAAGAGCTGAGAGTGATTGGCGCCAAGAGAATAGACAATCAAAATAAACATGGCACCGGTCAATAAAATATTCATCATTTGAAAAGTGTGAAAAAGCCCATCGAGCATCACATGCTTTTCGCCTTCGTCAGAAATGGCGAGCAGTTTTTTGCCATAATCTTTATCGGATGGACTAGGTAGATGACGATTAGGATAGACGAGCTTTAGGACAGAGATCGATGCATAAGAAAGAATGACGGTGATCAAAAATAAGGCAGCATTTGCGAGAATCAGCCAGAGTGGTTGCTCGGTTACGATGGAAATACCAATTGCAATAATCGATAAAATGGTACTCACCGTATTAGCTAACGTTACATCAGTAAAGGTTCGGTACTGTTTTACCTCGAGTTCATCCTCCTCATCACCAGATACTGAAAGAGAGACTCTTTTCTTCATGCGCGAAATGCCTGAAAAACAATAAATGATGAATAGAACTGTCAAGCCAGTGATGACAAGAGTCGCTTCAAATGCTGTCTGCAGAAGTGTCATCTCAAATTCGGATGCCAGCAAACAGTAAGCACCGAGAAAACCAAGGAGAGCACCTAAGAGCATTTTGTATACAGTTTTCATGTGAGTTCATCCTCCTCGAATAGAAAAATTTGTTCAATGGGTTCTTGAAAAATACGTGAAAGCCTCATAGCAAGTAAGAGAGACGGCATTAATTCATCTCGTTCCATTAAGCTGATCGTCTGGCGGGAAACCTTTGCCCGTTTCGCAAGCTCCGTTTGGTTTAAACCATCACGTGCTCGCAACTCTTTTAGCCGATTTTTCATTCTGTCACCTCAACTCTGATCAAAATGTTATCTTGATTGTAAAGTATTATATTCATTTTGACAAGTATAATTGTCAAAATAATAAAAATAATTGTCAGAAAGATCGCCTTTATTCAAAAGGGAATCAATGATACGCTAAAGAAAAGAGAAACAGAAAATAGGTGATGCCCATGTTCATTGATCAATTAAAAAGTGATTTACATCAATCACAGCCGCTATTTATCGGAGAAGAGACAGCGTTCAAAGCGGCAGTCCTTGTCCCTTTGGTGCAAGTCAACGGGGAATGGCATGTTTTATTTGAAGTGCGATCACTGACGATGAGAAAACAGCCTGGCGATATTAGCTTCCCAGGAGGCAAACTCGACGGCGGCGAAACCGCACAAGAAGCTGCACTGCGGGAAACATATGAAGAACTAGGGATTCCGCCCGAATCCGTCAAGGTGTTAGGACAGCTCAGTCCTTATATTGCCTCTCCATCCTTTGTGGTATATCCATTTGTCGGTATCATTGATGAACAGCAGGTCAAACATTCCTTTAATCAAGAAGAAGTAGAGGAGACCTTTACTGTGCCTCTATCATGGCTCAGCCAATACGAACCATACTTACACCATGTATCGGTGCAGCCAACACCAGGAGAGGACTTTCCTTATGAAAAAATCATGAATGGTGAAAAATACAGCTGGGGGAGTCGTTCGATTGAGGAGTGGTTTTATGATTACGATCGTTACACCATTTGGGGATTAACTGCCCGCATATTAAAACATTTTGTGATGGTTGCAAAAACAAATTCCTAGAGAACCAGCTCTAGGAATTTGTTGTAGAAAGGCGTTCTTTTGCGGTTTCTTTTCCTTTCCCTTTTCCAATTAGGATGGGTGCTTTAGCTTGGCTCAATCCATATGAAGGCATGTTCACGTAGATAGATTCATATGAGCCGGCTTGAATTTGATACGTTTCATGATAAATTCCGACCGCGTCATTATTTCGTGCTCTTTGGTTAAATCCGTTCCAAGCAGCCAAATGCTTCTCCATCTTGGCGTAGGCAAGGAGATCCTCTGTTGATTTCCAATATTGGATCATGGTGGTGGTGCGTAAACCGAAGTAATTTTCTGTCCCGAGAAAACCAAGTTCTTCTTGATGTGTATAAAGTTCTTTGATCATCCCCGGCATCGCCTTAAATACTGGCAGCCATTGATGGACAGCCCAGCGTTTATTGATTCTCATTCCGATAATGAACACAACAATCGGCTCAGAATTGTCTGTTGTATACCTGCCAGCACGTATATTTTTTTTCATTTGTTCACCCTTCTTTCTTCATCGATTCACAGGTCTCCACGCACCAATCAATTCCAGCCTGCGCCACTTTCTTTCCGTAATCTAACGTATACAGCCAATACTTCGCATCAGCTTCATCTGGATACAGCTCTTGAATGTTTTGTTCAATCGCAACATATGTCTCATAACGGATACGGAGCTGCCTCTCATAATCCTGTAAAAGCACCAATTTTTTCTCAAACGAAAGATATTGACCAAAAAATAACTTTAATAACACCTCATTTCGTTCTGATGGTACTTGATCGAGCGGCTGCGCCAGCCATTGCCTCAACGTGTCCAGCCCTTTTTCAGTCAGATGATACTCCCGCTTGTCTGAGCGCCCAGTTGTAGAAGCGGGTGAAACCTTCGCAAGCCCTTCCTCGACTATTAACTTTAAAGCTGGATAAATTTGTCCATAACTAACTTTCCAAAAGTGATGCAAGCTCCTATCAATTAATTGCTTCACTTCATACCCAGACTTACAATCTGTCGTTAAAATCCCCAAAATCGCATACGTCGTATCATTGTATTTTTTCATTGATCAACACACCTATCTAAAAGATATATCATTTAGATATATAATAAACGATGTATAACTGCAGATACAAGAGGTATGAGAAAAAAATAAATGCTAGAAAGGAGGTGAAGAGATCACTGATTGGTTAATCAATAAGATGAATCCTTCATATAGAGTGAACGATCATAGTTTGGAGGGGACATATGAGTAAATCAAAAATCTGGATCATGACTATTCTGGCGGTACTACTGATTGGTGGAGGCGGCTGGATAGCCTATCAAGCAATCGCAAAAAAGAGTGGTTTGAATCATCCCTACGCCTTTGCATATAAGACTCATGATCGTGTGAACTGGTTCAAGGTAACGGAAAGAAACGGAAAAGTAACAGGTCATCTGAATGAAACCATTTTAGAGGAAAATCCGAAAAGGCATTATGATCCCAATCTATTTATCAACAAATATCAATTAACTGGGAAAACAATTGAAAACGGTTACGAATTTTATGTGAAGCAAGGGAAAGAAACGGTCACATATGAAGTTCACCTTGCCGAAAAGGATCTTTCTGTGAAAAAACAAGGTGAAAAGCACAGCATCACATACAAAGCAGTTGATCAAAAAAACCTACGTGCTGTTCAACAGGACATTCATACTCGATATGAGAAACTGATGGATGACACGGAAAATAGATTTCATGATTATGTACGAAACTTCATTAAGAAAGTAACAGGCGCTTATGGTTATCTGTATACGGCAGAGGATGGTTCGTACCAACTATTTCTAAAAGTAAAACGAATGTATATGCAGTCTGAATGGGCAGGTTCTTTTCTAATGAGAAAGGCCCCAGGAGATGGTGGTGAACCTTATAAAGAAACGAAACATACAGCTGGTGGAGTTTCAGATGGGATGATGTTTGATTTGAGTACTTATCCTGCAATTGAAAAGGGTTTTATTTTAGGGGAAACTGACCGAGACGCAACATACATTAAATTTCCTTTTAAAATGGCAGGCGGGACAATAGAATTTAAAGCGGTCACGAAAGAGGAATATCAAGAACAAACAGAAGCATTCAAAAAGAAGGCGAAAGAATGGCAAAAGTAGATCGTTTTGGAACAGATGAATGTTGTGAATGGCATTTCAGGGCGATCAGAATAAATAGGGATCATGAAGGTTTTCAAAACATATATGAGTGGAGGTACGTATGAGTAAATTGAAAATGTGGGTCGTGTCTATCCTGGCAGTACTCATCTTAGGTGGAGGCGGCTGGACAGCATATCAAGCAATCGCAAAAAAGAATTCATTGAATCATGCCTATGCATTTGCGTATAAAACGAAGGATAGAATGAGCTGGTTTGAGATATCTGAGAATAAAGGCAAAGTAACGGGGCATTTGAATGAAAAGTATATAGAAGAAATATGGTGGGATCCCAAAATATATAAAAAACAATATGTAGTGTCCGGGAGTTCAAAGGAAAACGGTTATGAATTTCGAGTCAAACAAGGCAAAGAAACAATCATATACGAAGTTCAAATGTCTGGGAAAGACCTATCTGTAAAAAAACAAGGTGATAAGAAAAGCAGGATATATAAAGCAACCAATCGAAAAAAGCTAGATTCGTATCACAAACAAATTCAAGATCGACATGAACATCTAGTTGATACATCAGAAACTAGATTTTATGAAAATATGAGACACTTCAGGGATAAAGTAGCGAAGGTATATGGTTTTCTATATACGGCAGAGGACAAACAACTATTTTTACAAATGGACAGCATGCATATTGAGAATGGATGGCTCGGCTCTTTTCTAATAACAACTGTTTCTGAAGATGGTTGTAAGCCCTATAAAGAAATGAAATTAGAAGTCGGAGGCTTTACGGATGGTGGAGGATTTTTAGACATGAGCTATGATCCTATAATTGAACAAGGTGTACTGATAGGTTCGACTGATCGAGATGCAAAATCAATCAAACTGCCAATTAAAAAGACCAACGGTACAATAGAGTTAAGAGCTTTCACGCGTCAGGAATATAAAAAACTCCCTAAACCATATATCATGACAGGCGATTCGGTAGAGTTAAAAGCTGTCACGAAAAAGGAATATGAAAAACAAGCGAAAGCATTTAAAAAGAAAGCAGAAGAAAAGAGAAAATAGGCATCTTAAACCAGATGAGTGAATCAACTTATCTGGTTTTTTATGGAGAAACATTTTATTGATTGATGATAGAAGGAACAAAAGAGTTGCTTTAAGTAAATAAAGAAAAGTATTTTGGGTATATAGACCTTAATAAATTTCAGAAAAATAAATGTTGACGCTTTCATATAATCAATATATACTAAAAACAAATCCAATATAAATAAATTAGACATGTGACTGGTCATGCAGGCAGGATCTAAAAACGATGAATTTCTTTAATTTGTCGTTTTAGATCCTTTTTTTATTGCCAAAATATAGGTCCCATGTATGAGAAAAGGAGGAGAAAAAATGGATTACACACAAGTCGCCAAAGACGTTTTACAGCATGTAGGTGGTAAAGAAAACATTGCGCACCTTGAGCACTGCTCAACAAGACTTCGCTTCACACTAATTGATCAGAAAAAAGCAGATGTACAGGCATTAGAAAAAACACCAGGTGTCATA
Source organism: Bacillus sp. 22483 (assembly GCF_052044605.1). Lineage (NCBI taxonomy): Bacteria > Bacillati > Bacillota > Bacilli > Caryophanales > Bacillaceae > Bacillus > Bacillus sp. 22483. The sequence continues at coordinate 18,206 of NZ_JBQENU010000005.1, forward strand.
GCAGTTAGAATGTCAGGACAATGCCAAGTAGTCATTGGGAATGACGTAATTGAAGTGTATCAAAAGGTAACAAATTTAATGGGCGGCAGCTCGTCTGGGCAAGGCGTGCCATCCAATCAGCCAAAAGAAAAAAGAAAAGCAGGCACAGTTCTATTAGATTTCATTGTGGGTGTCTTCCAGCCGCTTGTTCCGGCTATCGCAGGCGGAGGGATTTTAAAATCATTTCTTCTCCTTTTCTCTTTATTAGGCTGGGTTGATGCAAAAGGCCAAACCTATCAAATACTGAACATGGTGGGTGACGCACCACTATACTTCCTGCCATTACTAGTCGCTGTCACAACGGCAAATAAACTAAAGGTAAACCCACTGGTCGCATTATCAGCAGTCGGTGCACTCCTTCTTCCGAACATGACAGCCATGCTTACTGAAGGTGCACAATTAATGTCATTCGACGTAAAAAATATAGCTTATGCGTATCAAGTGTTTCCAGCAATCCTTTCTGTATTGCTTTACGCTCAAATGGAAAAATTCTTCACACGATTTTCACCAAAACCAATTCGGATTTTCTTTGTCCCAATGATGTCATTAGTCATTACTGTACCCGTTACGTTACTGTTATTAGGACCACTTGGTTTTACAGCAGGACAAGGGTTTTCATCCGTTATTCTTGCGATGTTTAATACGGTAGGCTGGGTAGCTGTCGCAATTTTAGCAGCGGTACTCCCGTTTATGGTTGCATCAGGCATGCACAAAGCAATGGTCCCTTATGCAGTGACAACGATGGGGAACCTCGGGAAAGAAGCACTTTATTTACCAGCATCACTTGCGCATAATATTGCGGAAAGTGGAGCATGTTTCGCAGTGGCACTACGCACGAAAGACAAGGTACTCAGATCAACAGCCATTTCGGCAGGAATTTCAGCATTTTTTGGCATCACAGAACCTGCTTTGTATGGTGTGACACTTCAAAATAAACGCGTACTTGGAAGTGTCATGATTGGTTCGTTTGTTGGCGGGATCTTCATTGGATTAGTTGGTATACAAGCTTTTGTACTTGTTGGTCCTGGATTAGCAAGTATGTCGATGTTTATATCAGATGAGCTTCCACGAAATCTAATGTTTGCTGTCATTGGAGCTGTCATTTCCTTCGTTGTTGCTTTTATCGCTGCTTTTGTATTAGGTAAGGATAAAAAAGTAGAAGAAAAGACAAATGATCAAGAAGCATTTGCTGAACAAATTGGAGCAGGGGAAACTTTCAAAAGCCCTGTGATTGGTCAAATGATCTCACTATCTGAAGTAAAAGATGATATTTTCTCTTCAAAGGTCATGGGAGACGGAATTGCCATTGTTCCTTCAGAAGGAGCGTTATATGCACCAGTAGATGGTGAGGTCACCTTGCTGTTCGAAACAAACCATGCACTTGGTATGAAAACGGACAAAGGGGTGGAAGTATTATTCCACATTGGCATTGATACTGTACAGTTGGAAGGACAGTATTTTTATCCAAAAGTGCAGGCAGGAGATCGTGTACAAGCAGGAGATTTACTCATTGAATTTGATGTAGAAAAAATCATGGAAGCAGGATACGATCCAGTTACGCTTGCTGTCATCACGAATACAGATCAATATGATATTAAGGTACAGCCATTACAAGAGGTCAATCGCCAAGATACATTGATGGTTATCACCCAATTAGGAGGCTAAACATATGACGACAATAAAAGGTTTTCCAAAAGGATTTTTATGGGGCGGCGCCATTGCCGCCAACCAAGCAGAAGGCGCTTGGAATGTAGATGGAAAGGGCCCATCTGTTGCTGATATTGCGATGTACCGGTCTAATTTGAGTGTAGAAGATTATGAAGGGCATCTAGCTGTTACTTCTGAAAATATAGATCGAGCGATGAAAGACCCAGATGATAAAAAGTATCCAAAACGCAGAGGTGTTGATTTCTATCATCACTATAAAGAGGATTTGGCTCTATTTGCTGAAATGGGCTTTAAAACTCTTCGCATCTCTATTGCATGGAGCCGTATCTTCCCAACTGGAGAAGAGAACGAACCAAATGAAAAAGGACTCCAATTTTACGATCGTTTATTTGCAGAAATGAAAAAACACAACATAGAACCGATTGTGACACTGTCACATTATGAAATGCCGTTAGCACTGAGCGTGAAATATAATGGCTGGGTTGAAAGAAAAGTCGTTGATCTCTTTGTTAAGTTCGCCAATGTATGTTTTGAACGCTATAAACATGATGTGAAATATTGGCTGACCTTTAATGAAATAGATAGTATTCACCGCCACTCTTTTATTACAGCAGGAATTATTCCTGATCGCTGCCCAGAAGGGAAAGAGGAAGAGACGGTTTATCAAGCACTCCATCATCAATTCATTGCCTCTGCACTCGTAACAGCAGATTGTCATCGCATCATACCAGGCAGTCAAGTAGGGTGTATGCTGACAAAATTAACAACGTATCCGCACACTTGTCATCCGAATGATGTGGAGCGGGCATTGAAACAAAACTTAGAAAACTATTTCTATGCAGATGTTCAGGTATTTGGTGAATACCCTCCGCTTATCAAGCGCATGCTTGAGAGAAAAAACATTCATATCCAAATGGAATCAGATGATCTTTCTATTTTAAAAGAAAATACAGTAGATTTTATCTCGTTCAGCTACTATATGTCTTTAACTGAATCAGCTGATGAAGGATTAGAAAAAACGGATGGAAATACCATCCGTGGGGTCAAAAATCCTTACCTTCCATCTACTGATTGGGGATGGCAAATTGATCCGGTTGGTCTGAAAATTTCTTTAATAGAATTATATGATCGTTATCAAAAACCACTGATCATTGTAGAAAACGGCATGGGTGCAAAAGATGTTGTTGAAAGTGATGGATCAATTCACGATGATTATCGTATTAACTATTTCAAAGAGCATTTCCGCCAAATGAGAGAAGCGGTGGAAGAAGGCGTTGACCTCTTCGGATATACGAGCTGGGGCTCAATTGATATTATTAGTGCAGGTACATCACAGATGTCAAAACGATACGGGTTTATTCATGTAGATCAAGATGACGATGGAAACGGTACATTAAAACGTTCTCGTAAAGACTCATTTTATTGGTACAAAAAGGTCATTGAAACAAATGGTGAATCGCTTGATTGAAAAACCACAATCATGAAAACAGGTGATGACGATGTTTAAAATCAAAAAAGTTTTAAACTCGAGTGTGGTTCTGGCTGAAGATCAGAACCAACAGGAGATGGTTCTATTCGGCCGGGGGATTGGTTATGGACAAAAACCAGGTCAAATGATTGAAGAAAAGAAGGCAGATCAAGTGTTTATGTCTGTCGATAACATGAGAGCGAAGGAATTTCTCCAACTGTTAGATTCAATGCCGCAAGAGTTTATCGATTTAACTCAGCATATTGTTCAATATGCTGAAAAACGCTTAAACTCAAGTCTGAATTCTGGTGTCTATTTTACCTTGATGGACCATTTGAATTTTGCAGTAGAACGGCACAAGAAGAATATTAATATTACAAATCGAGTATACTGGGAAATCAAAAACTACTATACCGAAGAATTTGAAGTAGGTAATTATGCGCTTGAGTTAGTCAACAATACATTGGGCATACAATTACCAAAGGAAGAAGCGGCCAATATCGCCTTCCATTTAATTAATGCGTTAGGTGAAGAGTCCGATTCCAAAGATGGCATGAAGTATGCCAAGATGATCGGAAGTATTGTGAATCTCGTCCGCTATACGTTGAATATGAAAATGGATCAAGAGAATATTCATTACAGCCGATTTATTACACATGTGAAATTCTTTGTTGAAAGATTTTACGCAAATAAATTATTATCAGATCAAGAAAATGAGTTGTTTGAACAAATTGCACACTTGTATCCTCAAGCGATGGATGTGGCTTTCAAAATCAAAGATTATATTAAACAGGTGCATAGTATTGTTATTCCAAATGACGAACTTACGTATCTGGCGGTACATATTCACCGCCTCATTTCTTATCAAGAACTGAAATAAATGTGGACCACTTGCCTTGTAATGAGGCAAGTGGTTATTTGTATTGTATCGGTTTATGTTCCGATAGGTCGTTCTGTTGGGCCAAGATCATTTAACGAATTGTAAGACACCGTTTGTCCGAAAACAACGATGGCTAAAGCGAAAATGAGTAAACTCACTTTTTTCATCATAATTCCTCCAATTAAGTGTAGTGTGTTCCAATTGATAGGCATCCTTCAAAAAGAGGTATGCTTGGTGAATTGAACCTAGCTCTTCAAAGTGTTTGGCAGCTAGTGCACTTAATTCACGGGCACCTTCAACATCCTTTAATTCTTTCAGAATACTGATGTCATCGAAACAGGTTTGAGCTTTTTTTGATATGTCTTCAGTGAAATATAGGTGATAGAGAAAATTCATTTTTGCTGTATAGATGGGGTTTCTGTCTATTTCTTGTTTTTGTTTGACTAATTCAAAATAATAGAGAGCTTGCGACTTTTCATCAATGGAGAGTAGCTCTTTTAGTAACATAAACATGGAGTGTTCGAAATAACAAGATGAAAGGTAGTCATCATCACTAAGAGCCTTTTCTAGGGCATCAATACATTTTTTTGATTCTCCAACTTCGGCATATAGAATACTGATATTGTGATAAAGCTGTGATGCTAGAAAATGATCGTTTAATTGATTTGAGATGTGTAATGCTTTTGTGTAGTAATTCTCAGCTCTTTTGAAATCGCCAATATCCATGAAGTTGGTGGCTGCGATCACAAAAGCTGCTGCCAGTCTTCTTTCATAGCCATCATGACCTTTGAAAATATCGATAGCATTCTGAATATAATGAAGTGAAATCAGGCTTTGGCGAAGCATCATATATAGGTTTGCGACCTTCGTATGGAATTCTGCTACTTCTATTTCATCAGGAATGTTTTGTAGTTTTTTCTCAGCAATTTTAAACAGTCCGATGGCTGATGCATAGTCTCTGTTATATGAAGCGTAAAGGGCTTTATATAGGTAAAAATAATATTCAATTAAGTCGTTTGTTTTAGAAGGGTATTCTAGCACTGTCGGTTCATTCAGTTTTTTACCTCTTCGTTCATATAACATGAGCTTAAACTTGCCTTCTAGCAATGAATAGTAGGTCAAGACCTCCTGATTCTCTTCCATCTCTTGAAGTAATTCCTTTAATTCTGTGTATATTGTCTTTGCATTGTGTACATCATGCTTACGAATGGCAATTCGCCAATCATTTAAACGATTCCCCACCTGTTCAGCTGAAATGATTTTCATGGAAATTTCACCTCTTTAACATCCTTTCGCCTGTTTCAATAAAAAACGATATCACAATTTTTGGTAAAATATAATCGTTTCTGGGAGGTGATTGACAGGAGGTAATAAAAAGGACCTTATGTCATGAGATGTACGTTATTGTAATGATGATTGATTGTTTATTCAAATGAGTAAAATCTTTTTTTGGAAGTCCAAAAACGTGATAGATACTATTAGTTTTAAGTTTATGGTCGAAAATACCATCCGAATATATGAAATAAAGCTATTTTAGCTATGAGAGAAGAACAATGAAAGGTCGATCTAGAAGGGAAAATCAGTTATGATGTTGCTAGATGATTTTGGGAAAGAAACTGGAAGTTACTGAGAAAGGTGAATATCCGAGACAAGTGTTGACCTTTCAGAAAGGATGTTGAAATGAAAAAAAGATTTCAAATGTTAAACTGGCAAATGACAATTGTGATGACGACGCTTTTACTTGTTTTAGTCACTCTTTATATCTCAAAGAGATACTTTTATAGCAAAGAAATTGAGTTGCTGACAGAATCTTGTCAACAAGAAGATGGCAAAATCATACTAGAAACAAATAGTTTGACTATGGATTACTCCTTTGAGTGTAAGAAAAAATAAAACAGGCAGCTTTCTGCCTGTTTGACACCAATTAAAACCCTAAGTTTTGTAACCACTTGTTTAACAAGGCCTCTCGTTTCTCAGCGGTAAAGCGATCGTATTTTCCAAAATTTAAATGGGCTGAAATTTCACCGTCATTCATAAACAAAATTCTTTCAGAGCAAAGGGCCACTTTTGGATCATGGGTGACGAGAAGCAGAGTTGTTCCTTCAGAATTGATTTGTGAAAAAATATCCATGACTTCCTTTGTGGTGCTTGAATTAAGAGCACCTGTGGGCTCATCGGCAAAAAGAATGTTTGGTTCATTCATAAGAGCTCGACAGATAGAGGCTCTTTGGAGCTGTCCTCCTGATACTTCTGATAAATATCTATCAGCTAAATGATCAATATCAAGTTTCTCCATTAAATATTTCGCTCGTTCATTGATTTCTTTTCTCGGCATTTTCTTCGCTAAGTAAGCTGCAGCAATGATGTTATCAAATAGAGTGAGGTTTTTTAGTAAGTGGCTGTGTTGAAAGACGAATCCCATCTCTGATAAGCGTAAAGCTGTTAACTGTTTGTCTGTCATTTCTGATAGCAGTTGACCTTTATATTTGATTTCTCCTCTGGAGGATGTCTCTATACCGCTAAGTTGATAAAGCAAAGAGGTTTTTCCGCACCCTGAAGGTCCCATAATGGTGACAAATTCTCCACGTTTAATGGTTAAGTGAATATTACTAAGAATAGTCTGTTTTTGTCCTTTTAATGAATCAATTTGTAAAGACAATTGCTTCGCTTCAATTAATTGTTCCATGTGAAACATCTCCTTATGAAAGAGTATGACGACTGATTTTACTAGAAAAAAAGGACTTCAATAACCACGAGATGACAGTTAAATTCACTATAAACAGCAGGAGAGGATACACGATCCAAACCCATTTCGGGGCTAACCACTGAAGGCTTGATGCTCCTAATGATGCTCCGCCTGCACTCATCAATGCCGGACCAATAGTATGAACAGCGATTGCTCCAATGAAGGCGCCAATAGAGAGAACGACGATAAAACTTGTTAAGTATTGATAGGTTACATCTTTTTGAGAAAAACCAATCGTTCTTAACAAGTGAGTACGATTTAAATCTTTCGCCCTTAACATGTGCAGAAACATCATTAACATTAGGCTGGCTGTTCCAAAAGCTGCGATGGTTGAAAATAATGCAATCACTTTTACTAGAGATGCGGTGATTCCTATTGTTTGATGCACATATTCTTTCATATCTGTCACTTTTGCAGGAGACATATTTGTTTCAAGTGCTGCTTTTTTCTCTGCCATATCTATTCCTTGTTTTAATTGTATTTGAATGGTTTTCCAAAGGGATGAATGAGGAAAAGGCTGAGATAATGCTTTAGCTGTTTTCCCTCCGTTGGTGACGTCTTGATAAATGCCGGTAACCATTTTTTGAACTTGCTGTCCATTTGTGGCGAGAGTGACTTTTTCGCCTATCTTTTTCTGAAGTGAGTCAGCACTCAACACCGATAAAGCAATCTCTTCCTCCTTCAACGGTTCCCTTCCTTGTAAATAGGTGAGAGGGAATGCTGATAGATCACCTGTTTCTAAATAGAGCGTTTCTAATGTATTCTCCATTGTTTTGGCTTGTAGAGAAGTTGTTTCATAGACGGCAGATGTTTGAATGTCTTGGTCTACGCTAATCATAGACTCTATTTTATTTGTACTTTTCTCTAAATGATTTCCCTGCCGAATATCAATTCGAAGGTCACTTTTTCCTGAGCCAAGATATGTGACGAAATCGGGTGATTGTAATGTGTACCATAACTGAATCGGCATTAACATTAAAAATGTACAAAGCGCAATAATACAGGTAATTGTTGAATACATCTTTATTCGCGAGAACAGATCTTTCAAACCAAACCAAAAATTGACTGGGAGGAATCTGTTTTTCTGGAGGTGCATAGGAATTTGTTTTTTACGGCTTGGTGAGCTTATGCCGCCTTGAATGGCTTGAGCAGCTGATATTTGACCAAATCTCCTTAGGACAGCATAGCTGAATGAGATGACGATCATTGCCGTCAAAATTGACACCAAAAGCGGGATCACCTGATGAATAAAAGAGAGGCGATTCCCCATATATTGCTGAATATTGGCTGTAAACAAATCACCAAACATGAGTGTCATTAAATATCCTGCTATACACCCTATACAGGCAAGCACAGCATACTTCCCAACGTATAATTGTTTGATTTTTGATAAAGGAATTCCTAGTACTTTTAAGATTCCAATTTCACGTTCATCCTCTTCTATAGCAGCGGTCATAGCGAGACGAAGAGAGAGGAGGGAAATGCTAATGAGCAGAAAGCAGACAAGAAGGAGAATGGCGATCACCAGACCATCTGTTAGGGCATTCAGCATGCGAAGCAGGGGTAATGTGACAGCAGGCCCCTGTTGTGGCAGCTCAGATGATTGATAGAGTGATTGAAAAGCATCTGCTTGACCAGCATCATGCAATAAAAATTCAATTAAGTACTCCTTTTTTTGAAACACTTGATTCAGTGCCGCCCAGTCCGCATCATGCAGAAGAAACCTCTTTGAACTGACAAGACTTGGATTCATTTGGGCATCTCGTAAGAACGTTTTGATTTGAAAAGAGAATTGATGAGAGCCTTTTGAAATGAGTAACCTTTCGCCAATCTTTAAATGATATTTTTGTTGAAAATAAATAGGGACTGCTACTTCTCCTTTATTTACAGTGAGCTTTTCATTTCGTTCGTTTAAAAGGAAATCAAAATAGCGATTTTGCTTTACAAATAAATGATCCATCACACCCGCTTGAGCAGGCTCCTGCCCGAACTTGATGCTGACGTGTTCGATCGGAATCATTGGAACAATTTGATGTGCCTTCACCATCGACTGTTTACTTGAAAATATATCGACCGCTTTTTCATCTAAGCTGCCATCGTGCATTTGGACAAAGTCTGGTGCTTTGGCTGATTGGAGTAGATCAGAAATGGAACCATTCAGCTGGGCCGTCATTTGCGCAGCGCTTGTTGCTAAAAATGATGTCATCATGATGCAAAGGGTTAAGCCGATTGAAATGAGACGGTGGCGGGTTAGGTCTTTCTTGATAAACGTCAATCTCATGAGGCTGATTCTCCTTCATGTCGAAGCATATTTTTTGTAAGGAAGGCAAGTGCAAACATCAAGGCACTCACGATTAACACGGTCACATACATGCTAGCGGAAAAAGTGTTGAACAAGAACCCATACATCATTTGACCGAGCGGTGCAGCACATTGAGAGACCATTGTTAGATTGGCCATGACTTTTCCTAATTGAGCATTGGGTGTTTTCTTTTGCACATGTGAGATGACAACGATCGAAATCATGGTGAGCAGCATGGCAATTGGGAGACACCCTGCTAAAAAGAGAAAATAGGCTGGAAATGTACCAAATTGAAGAGCCATCTTGGATGTTGAAAAAGCAACAGGCAGCAAAATGACTGCGATGACGAGCAGCCAGCGATACAAAGTAGGAATCCGCCAATGTTTCGCTACAAGCCCAACTAGCAGGGCGCCTGCGATGACGGCAAACTCAATGATGCCCATTCCTATTCCATACATGATGTCACTGCTTTTCATTGTGACCCTTAAAATAATGGGACCTCCAACGATAAAAAATGGTGTGAGGATGAAATTTAGCAGCGCTGCAAGCAGCATGGCTCTTTTTAAAAATGGCTGGCTTCCGATATAGGAAAAGCCTTGTTTCATATCTTTCAAGAGTACTTTGGTCATCGGTTCTGCGAGTGGGCTAGGTGAGAAAGAGATATTTAACCGTAACAGCATGCATGCTGATAGAAAAAATACAATGCTGCTAGCGCCTATGATGATCTGGCTCCCAATGAGTCCGTATAAAACGCCGCCAATGATAGGAGCGACAACACCTGAAAGGGCCTGCACGCCATTCACGATGCCATTCGCTTGTTCTAATTTGTCTTCTTTCACTAGCTGAGGAATACTGGACATCACAGCAGGAGCATAAAACGTACTCATGACACCAAGGAGAATCATGACGGCTCCAATCATATAAAGTGAATCATGACCTGAAAATAACCAGAAATAAAAAGCCAGAATCATAATGCCAGTAAGAACATCAAATAAAATCATCAAATTTCTTCTGTTAAATCGGTCAGCAATTGCTCCTGCTAATGGCGAAAGGAGGAGCGGGATATTGGATAAAGCGAAAAGCAGAGCATATAAATCAACACGATGTGTCATATCCAAGACATGTAAAGATAGAACAAAACGAATCAAGGAAGACCCGAAAACGGAAATAATTTGCCCGAGAACGAGATAGATAAAATGGGTGGAGCCATTTTTGGCTGATAACGACATGAAAATCACTCTCCTTTTAGACCGACCGTCAGTCTATAATGTATGCAGGATTGGTATTGAAGTGACCAATCACTGATTATTGTCTTCCGGTTCTCCAGTTAAACGTTGGAGAAGGAAGGAGAAACTTCCCTTTTCTGCATGTAATGAGGCTTCAAGGATTGCGATAAATGCTAGAGCCCGTTGTATGCTTTCCGCTGTGGTCCATTGGAAAAGTCCTTCATCAAAGATAACCTGTGCAGAAGCGAGGAGAAATTCGACAGTTTCTTGCGGGTAATCTGTTTGAAATATCCCTTCTTCTACCCCTTGCTGAATGACTTCTGCTAAAACGGGTGATAGCTCTGTAATGGCTTTGATCAAGCTTTTTTGATGCATCTCTGCATTAGCAGGCTGATGAAATTGTTCGATCATGCCTTCTTTATGGCTGCCCTGTTTAGGAGATTGTGCCATGATGATGCGAAATAATTTATCAACCACTGAGATATCTGGATCAGCGGCAATACGCTTTGCCTCGATGATATCTGCTTTTATGATCCGGTCAATGATTGCATCCATCACTTCTTCTTTGGAAGTAAAGTAATAATAGAATGTGCCTTTTGCAATGCCAACGGCTTTGAGGATGTCAATAATTGTGGTTTGCTGATAGCCTTTGGTTGAAAAAAGCTTCTCTGCTGCATTTAAGATGTCATTTTTGCGTTCCTCAGGATGTTTAACGGTTCTCATAAAACCATCCTTTCTTTTGACTAGACTGTCGGTCGGTCCCTTGATTTGATTAAACACTTTTTGGCGTATCTTTGTCAACGGCTGTTTTTTTAAGCTTTGCATTTATTGTGCAATGACACTATGATACATTGAATGAAAACCCCTTCAGGAGAGATGCTGAATGCAATTTTTAACCAGTGAATTGGCTCAAGAGATGGTTGAACGTACGATGCATATTTTACATCAAAACATCAATGTCATGAATGCAGATGGTGTCATTATTGGGTCTGGTGAACGAAAAAGGATTGGACAAAAACATGATGGAGCACGTCTAGTGCTGTCAAGCGGAGACAGTGTGGAGATTGATCAGGAGACATCCCGCCGCTTAAAAGGCGTGAGACCTGGAATCAATCTGCCTATTTGCTTTCGCGAACAAGTCGTTGGTGTCATTGGGATTACGGGTGAGCCAGGGGACATTCGTCATCATGCCGAGCTGGTGAAAATGGCAGCTGAACTCGTATTAGAGCAGTCTTTTCTACTTGAACGCTTCCAGTGGCGGCAGCGAATAGAGAGTGAAATTGTGAATCAGCTCATCTCCGAGTCTGACATGGGTGATCATCAGCTGAAGCACCGTGCTGACTGGCTTGGAATGGATTTAGACAAGAGGCGAATGGCTATTGTTTTTCAGCCGATTTCATCGTCTGAGGACACTGTACACAAAATGATGCATGCCATTCAATACGATAAGAATGCGGATGATTTACTAGGCATGACCTTCCGTCATGAATTGATCCTGTTAAGACAGCCGATATGTGACCATCAATTCAAGCATGTGATCGAACAGCTACAACAAACAATGGCAGGTGCAGTTGATGGACAAGTGCTCGTGGGTGTAGGAACTGTCGCTGAGGATATGAGTCAATTACCGTTGTCCTTTCAGCATGCGAGAGAGGCCCTGCGGTTAGGAAAGGTGCTCCATCCAGAGGGAAGCATATATGTCTTTGAATCTTATCAGCTTGAAAGCTTGTTTATAAAAGCGAGAGCCGCCAAAGAGGGCAAACGGTGGAGTGATTTTTATCATCCGCTGATACAAGAAACGGAGCTCGTTCAAACGTTAAAGGTTTACATTGAAGAGGGCGGGGATTTACAAAGAATCGTTGATCGTCTATTTATTCACCGTAATACACTACGATATCGTTTAGATAAAATCCAGGCATTGACCGGAAAAGATCCTCGTCATGTGAAACAGTTGATGGAGCTGTACATAGCACAATTGGACAATCAACTGTCTTAATTGTGCATTTGCACAACTGGATGAAGAAATAAATAAAAGAAGTTCATCTGGATTCACAACTCGATCCCAATGGGTAAACGCTTACAATTAAGAAAAGACAATCAGGAGGGATGGAGTATGGGTGGAGATGTGACAGTGAGTACATTGGGCGCATTGACTGCGCTTGTAATCGCTATTGTTCTTATTCTAAAAAAAGTATCACCTGCTTATGGCATGCTGGCAGGTGCATTTATTGGCGGTTTGGTTGGCGGTGTAGATGTTGTGCAGACCGTGAACGTCATGATGGAAGGCGCAAAGGACATGATTCCGGCTGTTCTCCGAATCATGGCGGCAGGTGTACTGGCAGGGGTTTTAATTGAGTCGGGTGCTGCGTTATCTATTGCGGAGGCCATCGTGAAAAAGCTTGGAGAGGCGAGGGCACTTTTAGCACTCGCACTTGCAACAATGATTTTAACAACGGTGGGTGTTTTTGTAGATGTAGCAGTCATTACAGTAGCACCGATCGCACTTGCCATTGCCAAGCGTGCAAAACTTTCTAAAACGGGGATTTTACTTGCGATGATTGGAGGAGGGAAGGCGGGGAATATCATGTCACCGAATCCGAATGCCATTGCAGCCTCTGATGCTTTTGGTGTACCGCTTACTTCCCTGATGGCGGCAGGTGTCATACCGGCTATTTTCGGGATAGCCGTCACATATGTATTAGCCAAAAAGCTTGCGAATAAAGGGACACCAGTTCTGGAAGAGGGAGCAGACCAAGGCGAGGTTCAAGTACCTGGTTTTCTACAAGCGCTTGTCGGCCCACTTGTGACCATTCTCTTGTTAGCCTTGAGACCGTTGTTTCAAATAAATATTGATCCAATGATTGCCTTACCAATAGGAGGAATTGTTGGCGCTCTTTTCATGAAAAAAGGGAAGTTTCTCAATGATTATGCGATGTCAGGGCTGCATAAAATGTCAGGTGTAGCGATCATGTTACTAGGTACAGGCACATTAGCTGGAATTGTATCGAATTCTTCCATGAAAGAGGTATTTATTCAGGCGCTTGACGCTTCGGGATTACCTCCTTACTTGCTTGCACCAACGTCTGGAATTTTTATGTCGGCGGCCACAGCTTCGACAACTGCAGGGACGGCAGTTGCAAGTGGTGTATTTAGCGGAACTCTTATTGGTCTTGGTGTATCTGCCCTTTCAGGCGCAGCTATGATTCACGCTGGCGCAACTGTGCTAGACCATATGCCGCACGGAAGCTTTTTCCATGCAACGGCAGGAAGTGTTCAAATGGATATAAAAGAACGGTTGAAATTAATGCCCTTTGAATCGTTAATTGGTTTGACATTAACCGTTGTATCGACCATTATCTTTGGTATTTTCCAGCTGTTCGGCTGAGGACTTAATGAGAAACGAGGGGTTTTTGGATGAAAATTGTGATCGCACCAGATTCATTTAAAGAAAGTTTATCTGCTTATGAGACAGCATGTGCCATTGAACGAGGATTTCGCTCTATTTTGCCACATGCAAAATATATGAAAATCCCAATGGCAGATGGAGGAGAAGGCACAGTTCAATCGTTAGTGGATGCGACAGGCGGAACCATTGTCCAGCAAGTGGTCACAGGTCCGCTTGGCAAACCTGTGGATGCCTTTTTTGGTATGTTGGGAGATGGGCAGACAGCTGTCATAGAGATGGCAGCAGCATCAGGATTACATCTTGTCCCGCCAGAAAAACGGAACCCCTTATTCACGACGTCTAGAGGGACAGGAGAATTAATGCTTGCAGCGCTGGATAAAGGAGCGAAGCATTTAATCATTGGGCTTGGCGGAAGCGCAACAAATGATGGTGGCGTTGGCATGATGCAAGGTTTAGGTGCTTCTTTTCTCGATGAAGCAGGCCAAGACCTCACGCCGGGCGGTGGATCACTGAATCAATTAGCTTCTATTGATCTATCTCGACTGGATCCAAGATTGCGATCAGTCCGTCTGGAAGTGGCGTGTGATGTGGATAATCCTTTAACGGGTGAAAGAGGAGCGTCTGCTGTGTTCGGTCCTCAAAAGGGAGCAGATACAGAAATGGTTCAACTGTTGGACAAGAATTTATCTCATTTTGCACAAGTGGCTAAGCAGCATCTTCATGTCTCCTTTGGTGAGGCGGCAGGTGCAGGAGCGGCAGGAGGAATGGGCGCGAGTTTATTAGGCTTTTTACAGGCTGATCTGCAAAAGGGAATCGATATTGTACTGAAAGCCGTACATTTTGCTGACGTACTAAAGGACGCTGACCTAGTCATTACAGGGGAAGGTCGGATTGATCAGCAGACCATTTACGGCAAAACGCCAATCGGTGTAGCCAAAGCTGCGAAACAATATGGACTCCCTGTCATTGGCATCGCTGGGTCCCTCTCAAAAGACAGTGCAGTCGTACATGATCATGGCATTGATGCACTTTTTAGTATTGTCCCTGGCGTCACGACTCTGGCTGAAGCCATGCATGATGCTAGTGTGCATGTAGAGAGAACAGCAAGGAATATTGCGGCTGTCATGACATTTGGAAGAGATAAGTAAATGATGAAAATTGTTTCCTTTTCTATCACATTCCTTTCTATAGAAATGTGGTAAAATGGTTCTAAATGAAAAAGAAAGTTGGAGGAAACACAAATGTCTAATCTACCGAATTGTCCATCGTGCAGTTCAACCTATACATACGAGGATGGCAGCATGCTTATTTGTCCAGAATGTGCGCATGAATGGTCGCTAGAACAAGAACAAGCGGCAGAGGAACAGCTTGTTGTCAAAGATGCGAATGGAAATCTATTAAGTGATGGTGACACGGTCACTGTGATTAAAGATTTAAAAGTCAAAGGTTCTTCTTCGGTTTTAAAAATAGGGACGAAGGTCAAAGGGATTCGTTTAGTCGAAGGCGATCATAACATTGATTGTAAAATTCCTAGCTTTGGCGCGATGAAGTTAAAATCGGAGTTTGTGAAGAAAGTATAATATATGAAAAGAGGCTGTCGATCATCAGCCTCTTTTTTATTTCGATATTTATAGGTGAAAGGTATAATCTTAAACATCATTTCATACATATGTACCTATTGAAAATCATTCTTTTTTTAAAAAATCAAGCCTCTTTTCTTATAAAAATTCACGCTTTTCTTAACTCTACCTTAAAAAAGGCAGATGATTCTCTAAATTTTGCCTAATCCCCTTCACAACTTTTGGGCATTGCTGTACCATATGGAAGTGTTCTTCTATTTTTGACGGATCATGGTGTTTATCAGGAAATAGATGATAGATGATACTTAGACAAAGAAGGAGAGGTAACGTGACGAACGTTTTAGAACTGCAACATGTATCTAGGCATATTCGCGGGAAAAAGATTGTTCAAGACTTGAGTTTCTCTGTCCAAGCGGGCGAAGTCTTTGGCTTCTTAGGACCGAATGGCGCAGGAAAAACGACAACCATTCGCATGATGGTCGGTCTTTCTCCCATTACATCCGGTGACATTCTGATTAATGGTCATAGTATTCAAACCTCATATCAGCATGCCATCCAAGATGTCGGTGCAATTATTGAAAATCCAGAAATGTATAATCATTTAACGGCAAGACAAAACCTTGTTCATTTTGCCAGAATGAATGGAAAAGTGGATGAAGGTCGAATTGATGAACTGCTAGAACTAGTTAGTTTGCAGCATGTGAAACATAAGCGTGTCCGTACGTTTTCATTAGGAATGAAGCAGCGTTTGGGGATTGCTCAGGCATTGATACATAAACCGAAACTGCTAATCTTAGATGAGCCGACCAATGGACTAGATCCAGAGGGAATTCGTATGATACGAGATTACTTGAGAAGGCTGGCAAAGGAAGAAGGACTTGCTGTCATTGTTTCAAGTCACCTCATGTCAGAAATGGAATTGATGTGTGATCGTTTTGCTATTATCCAAAAAGGAAAGCTGATTGCGATTGAGGATCAGCGTGCAGAGACGAAGCAGGATGATTTGGTCAATTATCGAATGAAAGTAGCATCAAGTGAGCTTGAAGAAGCTCAAAAGCTCATTGAAGCATTTGAGGAAGGCATCACAGTTAGAGAAGAGGAGCAGTACTTATTCTTCTCCATCCTAGAAGAGAAAATGCCACAATTGATTCGTCATTTGAGTGAGGCTTCTATTCATTTGTACGAAATCAAAATAGAAAAACAAACCTTAGAAGATAAGTTCTTAAGCTTAACAGGTAAAAAGGAGGCAGACGTATGATTCGCCTCATTCAAAACGAGTGGATGAAAATCAGTTATCGTGTGGGTACTTGGATTATGGTTGGGCTTCTTGTTTTAGGTATGATTGCGACGTTGATTTTTGCTGTTAAGACAAATGACGGAGATCAAGCATCCGGTGATTGGAAAACTGAGTTACAAGAAATCAATAAAGCAAAGAAGCAAGAATTGAAAGAGGATAATATAAGATTTTATAAGAGATCCCTTGAAACCGAAATAGCGATCAATGAGTATCGAATCAAACATGATCTACCTCCAGCCGATCAATTCGGTAAAAATGCATGGACTTATGTGAAAACAAATGCTAATTTGCTTCAGCTGGTCGGTGTATTTGTGATTATTATTGCAGCCACAATTGTCTCGGCTGAATATAAGCATGGTACAATTAAATTATTACTGATTCGTCCGCCATCCAGGTTGAAGGTTCTTTTGTCTAAATACTTTACCGTTCAACTATATTCACTTTTCCTGATCGCTGTCCTATTTATCTTATCCTTTATCTTAGGTGCGATATTCTTTGGACTAAACAATGATTATGTGTATTTGGCTTATCAAAATGGTGAAGTCATTGAGCGGTCTCAGTTTGCAAATATGGTCTCTTATTATTTGGCGCATTGTGCTATGTTTGTTGTATTAGGGACACTTTCTTTTGCCATCTCAACGGTGTTTAGAAGTGAGGCCATTTCCATAGCGATTAGTGTATTAGCCTATGTTGTCGGAGCATCCATCACAAGCATTTTGATGTTCTTCTTTGATTGGGCGAAATACTTATTGTTTGCCAACGATCCTGTACAGTATTTCGCAGAAACACCTACTTATATCGAAGGCATGTCCCTAGGTTTCTCACTAACGGTCCTAGTCATTTACTGGGCCATCTTCTTGGCGGTTGCTTTAATCGTCTTCCAAAAGCGAGAAGTAAAAACAGGTTAATTTAACTTTTTAGGAGGTTTCTATCAATGATTAAGCGTAAAGGTGAAAAAATTATGGGGATTATCAGTATTGTCCTCAACGTAATTGGTGTTGGTTTTGGGGCGTTGATGCTTTCTGTGGACCCAGCAGTTTATGAAGAATTGAATGAAGTGTTAAAAGAGGAAGGCAGCGCCTTGCCAGTTGAAACACTTGAGGCATCGGTTCATGCCTTTGGCGTTCAGTTTATGGTTGTTTCCGCAATTGCGGCTGTCTTAGCCCTTGTTGGTGTGATTGTTTTGAAAACAGACCGCCGTGCCGTGCTTTCTGGTATTCTTTTCTTGGTTTCGGCTGTGACTCTTTTAATTGGAACTGTTGGTCTTGCTTTCGTTCCGATGATCTTGTTGCTAATTGTTGGATTGATGTCAATCATTAGAAAACCGAAAACAGACATTCACACGAGTGAATATCCTTCATAATTCAAAGAAAAAGACATGCGCTGGTTTGCGCATGTCTTTCTTTTTATATGATGCCAATCAGTTTGGCGATGATGAGTAAAACGATACTGAACCCCCACATCCAAAAGAAGGAGTAGCGGATATGTTTCCCCATATCGACCCCTGCAAGACCGATGGCAAGCCATACAGCAGGTGCAAGGGGGCTGACAAAGGTGCCGATGATATTTCCAATCATCATGGCGTATGCCGCAGATGTCCCTGACACACCAACCTCTGATGTAATCGATTCGACAATCGGCAAGAGTGCATAATAATAGGCATCCGTACTTGTCAGCATATCAAGCGGAACCCCAAATATCCCCACAATGATATGTAAAAATGGCAGTAAGAAAGCTGGCAAAATGTGAATACTGTCCACTGCAATCGCCTTCAGCATGCCCGTTCCTTCAAGAATTCCTAAAAAAGAACCTGCGGAGAAAATTACAGCTGCCATCATTAGTGCACTTGGAGCATGCGCCTTAATTCGCTCCATTTGTACATTCACATTCGGATAGTTCACCAAAAGTGCTAGTGAAAGACCAATCATAAACATATAACTAGCAGGAATCACGTTCAGCACGAGCAGGACAACAACAGCTAAAAATAGAATGAGGTTGACCCACATTAAGTGATAACGCTTTAAAGACGCATCGCCTGTTTCGCTGATCGATTGAATGGCACGATCCCAATCGGCGCCTTCTAATTGGACAGCAGCTATTTCATTTGCCGCGATTTTCACCCGAATTCGTTTTTCTTCTCTTTTTCCTAAAATGAATGCCATTCCTAATACGAGCACGACCCCGATCAGCTGAATGGGAATAAGCGGTACCCACAGTTCAGATGGGTCCATATTTAGGACACTAGCTGCCCGTCCTGTGGGGCCAGCCCATGGAATCATATTGGTTAATCCAGCACTCGTCCCGATTAACAATAGCAATAAATAAGGACTCATATGTAATTTTTTATAAAGCGGAAGCAGTGCAGGTACAGTTAATAAAAAGGTTGTAGCGCCTGCTCCGTCTAAGTGTGCGATGACTCCAATCAAGGCAGTTCCCATCGCAACTGTGACAACATTCCCTTTTGTCAGCTTGATTAACGCTTTAATTACAGGTTCAAAGAACCCTGTATCTTGTAAAATGCCAAAAAATAAAATGGCGAAGATAAACATGGTCGCCACTGGCAAAACTTTGATAATCCCTTGTTCAAAGAAAGTTTGAATGTCATTGATACCAAATCCCGCGATGAGCGCCCCTATTAAAGGCACCATGACCATGGCGACAATTGGACTTGCTTTCCCCCAAATCAGCAAAACAACAATCGTTAAAATAATCAACAATCCAACAAACGTTAACATAAGCCCCTCCCCCTACAATAAACCGTTTACATTTGTTTGTTTTTTTACCAATGCAATCCCACATTTGCATTGAAAAAAAGAGTATCAAAAATATGAGTATTAGGCAACCGCTTTCATACCTATACAATGGTAAAAAAGGATGGTGAATCCAATCATGGCGCGGTGTTCAACATGTCAAAAAATTTAGAAAAAAATCCACTTAAAATGGTAAAATAAAAAACGTCTGTTTCGGACGTTTTTTATTAACAGTTGATAATTTACTTGATCCAGAAAAATGTCACTATAATTAATAGTAATAAATATAATGCAGAGCAACCTCTATAAATTCCTTTATTAAATTGTAGGGGAGGAGATATAAAAGTCACTAAAATGGTTGGACCAAACAAAGTGATTAAAAAAAATCTATAATCAAAAAAGAAAGTACAGATTGATAAGAGTATTGAAAAATAAAATACAAATATAAAAGAACTATTAATTGTGTTTTTAGAATCTCCCTTGTTTTCCTCTAAATGATCATCTAGTAATTTATCTATCTTTTTTTTATTAATAAACATAAGGACCTCCTATTGAATTTTTTTTAGTAAAAAGGGCGTTAATAATGCTTCTGTTAAAGCAGCAAGTAATGTCAACAGACATATCACCATAGTAAAAAATAAAATATCCGAAAAGAAATGTTTCTTTGGGGAATGTAGCCCTCTTATTTTTAAGTAGACAAAGTCTAACAATTTGAAACCAAGTGAACCTGATAATATCATGGCAGGAATTTCAAAGATACCATGAGGAATTAAAGCAGTTAATATATATAACAAATTGTTACCATGATCGGTAATACTTTGTAAAGAGGATAAGCCTACTAAAAATCCATTTAATAATAATAAGATAGATGTCAAAATACCAAATGTAAACATTGAGAAAATGAGAAATAAATTTGCAGCAAAGTTATGTTTGAAATATCCCAGAACTGTAACTTCATCAACAGTTTCTGGACTAAGACTAGGTAGAATATTGTTAAAAATAACCCCAAGAACTATACCTGCTATGTATAAAATACTTGCTATATAAAGTATACGTTTATTTCTGATTATTATTCCTGTCATTTTAGTAAAGTATCCATATCTTTTATAATTAAATCTTCAAAGTGCTGAATGTTTGTAAGGTGATCATATTCTTTAACAAGAGCACCGTTAATTAAAATACCAACTCTATCACATAGTTGTTGAGCGATATTAACAAGGTGTGTAGACATGATCACAGTATTACCTTGTTCAGCATAACGTTTAAGAAAGTTTTTCATCATCTTTGTAGTGGGAGGATCGAACGCACCTAATGGTTCGTCTAATATTAAAACTTCAGGTTCATGAATTATGGCTCCAGCAACAGATAATTTATGTTTCATACCAAATGAAAATGTAGAAATCATATCATTCTCATTTTGTTTTAAGTTAAATTGATCTAACAAAACTTCAATTCTATTATCCTTCATTTCAGTGGGTACGTCTTGTAAGTCAGCAATAAATTCCAGGTACTCTCTAGGGGTTAAATAATGATAGATAAAAGGAGAATCAGGAACATAACCTATATACTTAAGATAGGAAGATCTCTCAGAATATATAGTTTTCTCCTTGATAGTAATATTACCTTCGTATGGTTTCATAATCCCGAGAATACATTTTAAAAGTGTTGATTTTCCAGCACCATTCGGTCCTAGTAATCCATATACCTTACCTTGCTCTATTTTTAAATTTATAGATTTTAAAATTTGTTTATCTTTATATTTGAAAGATAGATTCTCAATTTTCATGTTTTCATCTCCCAATGTTTCGTTCCTATTCTTTTAATCCAAAAATAATAAAATAGAGAAATTCCAATGAAAAATAGACATGTTCCAGTCACAATAAGTAAAAAGAATATACTCCTATCAATAATTTCAAAAGTAACGAGAGCACCTGAGACCCCATACAATTGAAGGTAAAATGCTAGTAGTACCCCAAGAATAGTATGTTCAAAAAATGAGGCTTTAACAGACGAACCAATATCCTCTAAATTTTCCCAGTCTAAACGAGGATAGAGGAAAGTACCTATCACTTGGCCAGAACCTATAATAAGACTAATTGAATTAATCATGATATACAAAATAATTTGAGTCATAGTATCTAAGTTGAATAATAATAATATAACTAAAAATAATGAATTCATTATAATAAGAATTATAGATAAATGCAGTATTGATTTTCCTGCAATCAACTTGAAGATAGAAGCGCCTGAATTCTTATAAATATATAGATTTTCGCGCTCTGCATCTGCTGAAGTTATCCCAAGCAAGCCTTCTCCTAATAAAGAAGTGTTGTAAGTTACGGCAAATAAAATTGGATAAATAACAAAAAGTTCCGAGAAGTCAAACCACTTTTGATTTAAACTAATTCCTACCAATACACCTAATTCTATTGCAATCATATTTACAGATAGCACTAAGCGTCTCTTGATAGTAAAATTAGCTCTTAATAGAGCAGTAAGATCCTTTTTTAAAATTGCGATATTTTGCCGGGGAAAGAAATTTATTAAATAATTTAAAAAAGGTAATTTGATTGGTTTTATTCTCGGCAAAAGATTATTAGGTGTTGCTTCCTTTATAAGCAACACTTTCAAAACTATTAGATAGGAAATAGAGAGTAAAAGAAATCCTAGTGCAATTAAACCTAAAGAACATATGATAAATAAATAGATATCACTTTTTGTTGAAAGTAGGTACCAGTTAGTAGGAAGCCATGTGTTTGTTAATATCGTCTCTAATCTAAATACAGATATGAAATTTTCAATAGCTTCAAGAAGATCTTTTTCATAAAAGTAGTTAAGTCCGATCCAACCAAAAAAAGTAGTTGAAAGAGCAGATAAGAGTGCAATTCCTATAAAAGATAACAGACTAATTAACCTAGAATTCAAGATTTTGTATAAAAATTTAGAATAAGTGATATATGTGAGTAATGAGTAAATGCATGTAAGGCCAAAGATAAATATAAATAGTGGTAAAAATGATAAAAAAAGGTATAATTTATTACTTGTATAAAAATTTATGAAAAAAAGTACAGGGAATACTATTATTGTTAATTTGAATAAAACATTTAGAAAAATTGTTGTGAAAAATCTCGATAATAGAACTTTTTTGGGATCTGTCTTTAAAGTATGTAAAAGAAGGAAATCTTCAGGGTATACATATCGATGTAAAATATCAGTTGATGATTTTAAAATATTCAAAACAAAAAAAAGAATAATAAAATTTGTACCTAATGATAAGATATGGACTGGTACATTAGGAAAAAGAGTAGTTGAAGCCTTATATAGAATAAAAAGGTAGACTAAAAAAAAGGGTGTAAAAACAAAAATAAGTCTATTTGATTTTAGTAAATTTTCGCTTGATGGGAAAAAGTAAATCAAACGGTTTAAAGTACGTCTATATGTAAGTTTAAAGTTTGCCATAAAAACTTTTTTGTTGAGCATTATATTCCTCCTAGACGAAAAGAAGGAGGAGTATAATTATACTCCTCAATTTCTTCACTTTGGATTTTACCATTCTGCAGCGTATTTTTTGCCGTGTTTTGTAGCCAATTTTTTCGCAGTAGCTACCATAGCAGCAGTGACAAGGCCAGTTCCACCCAAAACAACAGCTAATAGACTAAGTATTGTTAGGACATCGCCAGTAGTCATGATAACACCTATAGCAGCATAAGCGGTCTTGCGACTAATTCCTAAATTTGTTGCAAGGTCTAATGCAAATTGATTACCTGAATTGAAATCAATAGAAGCTAAACTTGCAATACCTTCTGAAGAACCCATAAGGAAAGTAGCGATGGCAAAAAGAGAAACTATACTTGTAACACTCGCAATTTTAAAAAGATTGCTATTTTTCATATTTGAATTCACCTCCTTTCAGTTTACAAAAATAAGCTAGTTGAAAAAAGAGAAATAATACCTAAAGACATTGTTATACAAACGATTATGACAGTTTTTATATAGGAAATTTTGTGTATTTCTTTAATTGCAATACACCCTAGAATGGTAGACCACCAAAAAAAGGGGTCGATGATAATATTCAATATAATATCAATTGGCTTTTGAGAATTTGGATAAATAACTGAAAATGCAAAATCACTACCTAAAAAGAAAGAAAAGATAATGAGAATTATAAATTTGATAGCAACCGGTATGATAGAATAAATAAAACTTGGGAAAAACTCTTTAGCAGTAGCAACACCACCAAATAATATCCCAATGATATGTATTATAAAGAAGCTTACAAGAACCATTGCTGTAAATTGAACAATCCCTAATGCTAGTGTAATCATCATAATGAGTATGCTCATATCAGCAGTATAATCAATCCCATTTGTTTTAAAAGAATGATTAATTAATGTAGAGATTGTGGGGAAAATAGCTAAATAAAACCCTAAAAACAGACTTAACACAGCCAGGAAAACAAACCAAGAATGACGATAATTTTTTTCACTAGAGTATTTGATTAAGAGAAAGTTCTTAGGAGAAAAGACGAAATGATGTATTAGAGTAATAAAGTTGTGTTTATTATCCATAAATGCTCCTTGATTCAAAAAGTGTTTTTTTGCTAATTCTCACAAATAATGTATCATGTTTTGCCATATTATTTCAAGTTAGAATTTTGTTTATAAGTTGAATTTAAGCTGAATTTAAGGTTGGTTCTTGCATAAAAAGAAAAAAAGAATGTCTTTAAAGACATTCTTTTTTTCTTTTTAATATAAAATATTCATAGGCATCTAGTATTATTTTTCCTGTTAAATTTGAAGAGTGGAATGCATCTTCATAAGTGATTTGATCTTCTAACAAAATTACCTTTTTACTATCTGTAAAATTCATCATAAACACAAAGTCCTGCGATCCATCTGTTCGTTTCTGGACACTGACTCCCTCTGGAATTGAAGAGGAGAGGATCGGCTTTATCCCTATTCCTGTGATGAGATCTTCGTAAAAATCATCATAAAACGCTTGCTCATTTTCAGAAGCCATATAGTATGCTTTCCCTTTGCCAAATGGACGGACAGTAAGGGCGGGCTGTCCTTCATAGCAGCCATTCTCAAAATGCCCTAACACAGAGGCTGATTCTGGGTGAATGGATTCGCAATATTGTCCGACATGGTAGGTGCGTCCATTTCCTGTGGTCATTAAAACGTGTTCATCTGGCATCAATGTGTTGATTTCCTCTGCCCAAACCCCAAGTACATGGCGGAGAGGGCCAGGGAAACCACCGAGGAAACAGAGGTCGTTTTCATCGACCATGCCGCTCCAGTATGTTGCCACAAAAATGCCGCCCTCTTTGACAAATGCTTCGATCTTTTCTGCCACGCCTGGTTTGATCATGTAGAGCATTGGTCCAACAAGCACTCGATAGGATGAGAAATCCTTTTCCATCCCGACAATATCAACAGGGATGCCCTTTTTCCAGAAACTGCGATAGTGAGTTTGGCAAGCCTCTACATAGCGTTTGTTGGTATTATTTAAGCCTTGCGCATCATCAATTGCCCAATGGTTTTCCCAATCATATATGATGGCGACTTCTGGTTGAACGGATGTACCCGCAATCGGCTGAAGCTGCTCCAGCTGTTTTCCTAAATCAGCGACTTCTTGAAACACACGCGTGTGTTCATGTCCTGAATGATCCACAACAGCGCCGTGGAATTTTTCAGAGGCGCCCCGGCCTTGTCTCCACTGGAAATAAAGGACGGAGTCGGACCCGTGGGCAATCGCCTGCATGGCAGAGAGGTGTGCCATTCCTTTATGCTTCACCTTATTCACTTCATGCCAGTTCACGAGGCTTGGTGTGCTTTCCATCACAAGAAACGGCTGACCGCCCTTTAATGAACGATACAAATCGTGAACGAAGGCGACGTTTGACGCTAATTCTGCAGTGGTTTCTCTGCCGCTATGCCATGCTGGATAGCTATCCCATGAGATCACGTCGACTTCTTTTGCAAATTGATGATAATCCAGTCCAAGGAATGGACGCATATGCGGATAGTCGCCCATAAAATTGGTGGTTACTGGCACATGAGGTGTTAATTCTCTCAGAGGTTCAATTTCATTTTGATAAAAATTGATCGTTTGCGCTGTGACAAAACGCTTCCAGTCTAGGTTCATGCCGTGAATCATGTGCTCTCCGTGCGGTGCAGGTGACTCGATTTGTGACCAATCACTATATGTGTGGCTCCAAAATCCCGTCCACCATGCTTGATTCAAAGCTTCAAGGTCATGGTTGTATTTGTCTTTCAAATAGTCTCTAAATGCTTCTTGGCAAAGATCACAATGACATTCGCCGCCGTATTCATTTGAAATGTGCCACATGATCAGCGCTGGATGGTCCTTGTAGCGTTCAGCAAGCAAACGATTGAGTGTATTCGTTTTTTCTCGATAAACCGGTGAGGTGAAGCAATGATTATGGCGAAGTCCGTGTAAGTTGCGCTGGCGGTTTGCTTCAACGCGTAAGACTTCTGGATATGTTTGCGAGAGCCAAGCAGGTCTTGCTCCGCTTGGCGTGGCGAGAATGGCGTGAGCCCCCTGCGCTGCCAAGCGGTCCATGATATCATCCAGCCAGGCAAAATCATATTCCCCTTCTTTTGGCTCGAGCTTGCTCCAAGCGAAAATGTTGATAGAGAATGTTTGACAGTGTGCAAGCTTCATTAATCGAAAATCTTCGTCAATGATCTCCGGCATATGAAGCCATTGATCAGGATTATAGTCGCCACCATGCAAAAAGCCTTTCACATTTGGGTGAACGAGTGGGTAACGCTTTCCCATTTTGTCACGTCCTATCTGTTTAATTACGGTGTCATTTGTTTAAATACATCAAGAGAAGGCAGGGCTTTTCCGTTGAAATCAAACATGGCCTGATTTTCCCAAGCATTCCCGACTGTGCCGGTTGTTTGAATATAAGCGAGCCCGTATTGACTAGACCACGGAGCACCTTTTGCTGGAATCCAAAGCGGCTCCCAATAAAAGAACCCTTTCCCGCGATTGTTTTTTACTTGTGAAATTTTTTCTGATAGATCTCGTATAAAAGATGCCTGCCCTTGTGGTGATGCTGGATAACCGGCCGTATTGACTGAATCTTGGTTAAATGAGTTATCGAGGTTGTCACCATTTGCTGTTGTAAAGCCGTAGGCGGTTTCTACCACGATGACATCTTTGTTATAGCGGGCGCTAATATCATTCATGTTGTTAGTAAGACCGCTAAATCCCCCGTCCCAATACGGGTAGTAAGATAAACCGATCGTATCGAAGGAAACGCCTCGTTTGGTGATTTCATCAAACCACCAGCGAGATGCACCATTGTCCCCCCCATGTGCAAGATGAAGCATGACTTTGATGTTTGAATCGACAGAGCGGACAGCATTTGTTCCCGCTTTTAGCAAAGCAGCGAGCCGGTCAAATTCACCGCCGCTTTCACCCCAGCTCTTTCCGTTCGGCCAAAGCATACCTGAATTCAATTCATTCCCGACCTGTACCATATTTGGCAAGGCATTTTGTGCTTTCATCGCTTTAAGTACATCGCTTGTGTAAGTGCCAACCGCTTTTTCTAAATCGCTTTGGGAGAGATTGGTCCAAGCTTTCGGTTTGAACTGTTTACCGGGATCGGTCCAGAAATCACTGTAGTGAAAATCAAGCAGCACTTTCATGTTTTGTGCTTTTGCACGTTTCGATAGAGCAATGGCGGTATTTAAATCGTTAGTCCCGCCGTTATAGGCACGGCCTTGGTTGTCGTATGGATGGTTCCAGAGTCTGATGCGCACATAGTTGACACCTTTCTCTTTTAATAGCTTGAGCGGATCAACCTGCTGCCAGTTTTGGTTGTAGTATTTGCCGCCGCTTCGCTCCACTTCTGCGAGCATGGAGATATCGGCTCCTTTGATGAAATCACCTTGCAATCCATTGATCGGTTTCACCGAAATCGTATCAGCCTTTGCTTCAGGCAGAATACCTAACCCCATCAGAAAGAAAACGACAACAGTGACAAGCAACCATTTCTTCATCAAATCTCCCCTTATCCTTTTGTCCCGCCTTGTGTGAGGCCGGATACAAATTGTTTTTGTAAAACAAGAAACAATAAAGCAACTGGAATCGCAATGAGTAAAGCCCCGGCTGCAAAGGTCGTGTAGCTGGCACCCATTTTGTCTGATACAAGATTGTATAGACCGATTGGGAGCGTATACATTTCGGGTGAGCGGACAATGACACTGGAGATGATGAAATCACCCAGCGGTCCTGTAAATGAGTTGATGGCAACAACGGCTAAAATCGGCTTGGCAAGCGGCATAATAATTTGGATGAAAATCCGGAAATGCCCTGCGCCATCCATTCTGGCTGATTCATCGAGATCCTTTGGAATCGCATCAAGATAACCTTTCATTAAATACGTATTCATCGGGATTTGTCCGCCTGCATAAATCAAAATCAATGCGAGGTGGCTGTTAATGAGTCCAAGCATTTGAGCCAATACAAAAATGGCAATTAGCGCTGAAAATTGAGGAATCATTTGCAGCAGCAAAAAGAGCATCAGTCCATTCTTGCGTCCTTTGAATCGGAACCTAGAAAAGGCATAACCTGTAAAGCTAACAAGGATCAACGTTAAGAGCATAGTCGCAATACTGATTTTCATTGAGTTCCAATACCATTTTGCATAAAGTGCTCCCTGACCGAAGAAGAGTTCTGTAAAGTGGCTGAACGTTGGATTCTTCGGAAACATGCTTGTGCTCATCAGGCTATTCCCAGGATTAAAGGAAGCGCCGATCGTCCAAAGGAGTGGATATAGAATACATACGGAGGCGATGAAAAGGATGAAATAAGTGATACTCAGACGAATGAGCTTATTTTGTTTTGATCCCATATCACATCATGTCCTCCTCTTTAAATGAATTCGTTCTCTTAAACTGCCAAAGTGCAATGGCAATGACGAAGATCGAAAGTAAGATCGTAACAGCGGCAGCGAGTGCATATTGAGAAGATTGCATCGTCAGTTTGTAAATCCAAGACACCAAGATGTCTGTGCCCCCCGCTGTGGATCCAGCAACAGGCGGTCCTCCGCCATTAAATAAGTAGATGATATTAAAGTTGTTAAAGTTAAACGTATATTGCGTGATTAATATAGGTGCAATTGAATAGAGGACAAGCGGTAATGTAATGGAACGGAATTTCTGAAAGAAATTTGCCCCATCAATGGTTGCAGCCTCGTATAAATCTTCAGGAATGGCCTGCAAAACGCCAGTTGTCATAATGAACACAAAAGGAAAACCAAGCCAAGTCTGCATCGCAATAAGAGCGATTTTGCTCCAAAATGGATCTGTCAGCCATGGTTTTGGATCAATTCCAATCGATGCAAAAAGGGTATTGTTGATCGCACCAAACGTGTCGTTAAACAATCCAGCAAACACCAAAATGGTCACAAATCCTGGAACAGCCCACGGCAGAATCAAAATCGTTCTGAAAAACCGTTTTCCTTTTAAATCTTTTTGATTGAGCAGAACCGCTAGGAAAATGCCGACAGCACATTGAAGGGTCGATGCAGCCAACGTCCATACGACCGTCCAGCCTAGTACATCAATGAATGTGTCTCTCCAAATATCGATTGAAAAGATATTTTGAAAGTTTTTGATGCCTACCCAATCAATGAGATTGGCAGGAGGCGAGTGGTATAAATCATAGTTTGTAAAGGCCAGCGCAAAGCTGAACATAATAGGAAAGACAACAGAGAATAGAAGTAAAAAGAAAGCAGGAGTGCTCATTAAGTAAGGAAAGCCTTGGTCGATGAGCTGATGGTATTGAGCACGGATGGAATGAAGCGGAACCCCTTGATCACGTTTCTTTCCGTTCATAAATGCATCTCGTATCATGAGTACATAAAAACCGATGCCAAATCCAGCTGTTAAAAGTGCAATAATTCCTTTTGCTAAAAGGAAAACAGAGTTGTCACGAGGCAGCATCGTACCAAGTGTGAACAGCCCCCAGAAGCCAATATTGAATAAATCATAAAACACTACTAGAAAAGAAACGCCAAACAGGAAAAAGAGTGCCCCTTTGCCATACTGTTTGTTGTATATTTGCCCCATCCCGGGTATAAGAGAGAACATTAGCGCCCGTCTCCGGTGTGTCTTTGATTCCACTATGTGTGTGCGGTCTAGTTCAAGGTTACCCGTCACGTTTAACACCTACTTCATATGAAATTAGATCAAGTGCAGGCAGCATGATAGATGAACAGCTACCTGCGCTTGATGTTTATTTGGAGTGATTCGCTTTAATTTGCGAGTCGATTTGTTTGACCGCATCATCAAATGCCTTTTTCACATCGGTACGGCCAGTCGCAATCAGCCCTAATGCGCTGTCAATCGGTTTCCACACCTCTGCCATCTCTGGATTGTTCGGTGTCAGCGTGGCATATTTCGTTTGCTTTGAAACAGCATCCGCATTAGCGTTTTCAGTAATGACTGGGTCTTTCATCAGCTTTTTCACTGGTGGAATTTCCTCTGTGACTT
This sequence comes from Bacillus sp. 22483, assembly GCF_052044605.1. NCBI lineage: Bacteria > Bacillati > Bacillota > Bacilli > Caryophanales > Bacillaceae > Bacillus > Bacillus sp. 22483. The sequence continues at coordinate 48,100 of NZ_JBQENU010000005.1, forward strand.
CAAAGCGCTTTTTCGAATTTTTTTCGTTCGTGACAAACTCAACAAATTTCTCGGCAAGTTCTTTATTTTTAGAATAAGAGGAGACGTTGTAGCTCTTTACACCTAAGAACGAGCTCATATGTTTTCCGTTAGGGAGTGTTGGCAGTTCCGTCACGCCATAGTCGATACCCGCTTCTTTATAAGGACCAAATGACCATGGACCAGAAATCACAGCCGCTGCCTTTTTCTCAGTGAATAAGGAATTGAGGACATTGATTCCTTGCTCACCAATGATGCCTTTCGGGAAGAGTCCTTCGCTAAAGAATGTCTGAATGTATTTTCCGCCTTCGATGGCACCATCGTTATTAAGACCAATATCATTGACGTCATAAGAACCATCGTTTTTCTGTTTGAAAATATAGCCACCTGAACCGCCTAATACACTTTCTGCGTAATAAATTTCATCCCACTTCGCAACAAAACCGTATTTCCCGTCCTTTGTCAGCTTTTTCGAAAGGTCATACCAGCCATCGAGTGTCGTTGGTGCCTTTTTGACAAGGTCTTTGTTATAGAAAAGCACAGTGGTTTCAACGGATTTTGGCAGGCCATACAGCTTGCCATCTATCGTTTGTGATTGAATCGATTCGTCTGTGAAGGAATTGATCACTTTTTCATCTGGTTTGATTTCTTGTAACAATCCCTCTGTGACAGCTGATCCAATTTGGTCGTGAGGCATGGTGATGACATCTGGACCAGTGCCGGCTGCGCCATCAAGACGAAGCGCTTCAATTTGGTCGGCATATGCTTTTTCGACTACTTTGACTTTCACGTCGTTTTGTTTTTCAAACTCTTTGACGGCGTCTTGAATCCCATCAGACTTTTTGACATCCTCCCACACTAGCAAGGTCTTTGTACCTGTAGATGCTGGCTGTGAACCGCTTGAATTGTCATCTCCTGGTCCGCATGCTGACAGCAGCAGCACAGCAGTACCAACGACTGCCGATAATGTCGCCCATTTTCCCTTTTTCATTCGTAATCCCCTCTCGTTCTTTTTTCACAGATGATAAGAAAACGCTTTCTTAATGTGAGAATATCAACTTGAGTAAAAAAAGTAAACACATTTTATTAAATTTATTAAGTAAAATTTTTTACTGAAATAAAGAGAAAAGAAGCCCACCATATACGGCAGGCCTTCCAGCTGTTTATATCGTGCTTTTCCGAAAGACAGGTTCTGAGGCAATCAGCACGGTTTTTGGTAATGTTCTGCCATCAACAAGTCTTTCTAAAAGTAAATCGACAGCTGTTTCGCAAAGTAAAGAGGTATGGATGTGATAAGTTGTGAGCGGTGGTGACACATATTGAGAGACGTTAATATCGTTGATACTAAAGACACTCACTCGATTTGGTAAAGAAAAACCGCGTTCATTTAATGCTTGTAAACAGCCTATCGCAAGAGGATCACTTGCGACACAAAAAGCGGTTGGCAGGTGATCGCCGAGCTCGTCGATCGCCTTCATCATCAATGAATAGCCTTCATCTACAGAGAAGTGGTGACCGATATAGACCAATTGTTCATCCAGTTTGTTGTGTGCTGTCATGTACTGGCGGAAGGTCGTTTCACGAATATCTGGAATACGCCTATTTGTATTGAGATCAAGATCTGTCCCGCCAATAAATCCGATGGATGTGTGCTGTTTTTCGATAAAAGAATCGATAATCTTTTCTACAATTCGTTTCAGGTTTGGTTTCACAGAATCAAAGCGGTCTTCATCTGGTGATGTATCAATAAAGACGATATGTTTTGTGATCGCATATAATTGATCAAGCTCAGTTTTTTTAAATCGACCGATGGCGATGATGCCTTCTGTAGAAGGATCAATCGATTGAAGACCATCAGATGGGTTGTAAGCGGTAACATTTAAGCTTCTGGTATTGGTGAGTTCCTCAATGCCTAGACGAATGGATTTGAAATAAATATCTTCAAGCTCTTCTTTTTCGGTCATCCAATAGAGAAAGGCAATTTTTTTTAGTGAATGTTTGAATGTCTTTTTTTGATAGGACAAAGCTTCTGCTGCCGCGTATACTCTCTCACGTGTTTGATCCGTAACCGATAGATTGGGATCTTGGTTCAGTACGCGAGACACGGTGGCGATGGATAATCCGGCTTTTTCCGCAATGTCCTTTATTTTAGCTGCCAAGTCAGCACCTCCTATAGAAAATATCTCCTTTCAGTATAGAGTCTTTAAAAAAATTAGTAAATATTTTTATTAAATTGATTGGTTTAGGCTGTTCTTTACGAGTTGGAAAGGAATTAGTAAGATATATGTATTGAAGATGTAGGATTAAGATTTCTGATAGGAGAGGGACAGATGTATTATGATGCACTGAAGACATTTGTGACAGTGGTAGAAGAGAAAAACTTTACAAAAGCAGCTCAGAAGCTACGGATTTCTCAACCGAGTGTCAGTCTTCACATTAAGAACTTGGAGCAGGAATTTCAGACGGTTCTGCTCAATCGTTCGCCAAAGCAATTAACGGTGACGCCAACTGGGGATATGCTGTACCATCGATCAAAACAAATCATTCGTTTATATGAACAGGCGAAGCAGGATATTTATGAGCATCATCATCTGGCACGAGGAAAGCTCACGATTGGAGCGAGTTTTACCATTGGGGAGTATGTGCTGCCGCAAATTTTGGCACAATTTCATCAGCTCTATCCGCATGTTGATATTGAGGTAGTCATTGATAATACAGAGGCGATCGCTAGACATGTTCGGTTGTTCCATGTCGACATCGGACTGATCGAAGGACAAACCAATGACAAAGAACTCTCTGTAGAAACGTTCCTAGAGGATGAACTGTATATCGTTGCCCCATTAGACCATCCGTTTGCAAAGAAAAAGGATGTCACCATTGATCAATTACAAAATGAAACATGGATCACAAGAGAAGAAGGATCTGGGACAGGAGAATACTTACAGCACGTCCTGAAATCAAATGGACTGAAAGCGCGGACCTTTGTGACGTTTAGCAGCAATCAAGCGATAAAAGAAGCTGTCATTCATGGAATGGGGCTATCTGTTTTATCTAAATATGTCCTCCAGCGGGGCAGCATTGGCGGGGAATTGGCTGTCATTTCTGTGAGGGGAATGGACTTTAAACGGACATTTTCCTATGTCGAATCCCCGATGACAGGTGGGAATAAAAATAAGGAATTGCTTGTTGAGTTGTTGAGAAAAGAGAAAAAAGACGCTTCTCCGCAGTAGGGAGAAACGTCTTTTTTTATAACCCTTTGATGTTGATTTCATCGACTGGGAGGAAAATCTCACCTGTATCTGTATACTTCATGTTGACTTGATCGCCTTCTTTTAAATAAATAAGAAGAGGCTCTTTTTCAGATGACATGGTGTAGTTTTTCCCATCGTCTAGTAAGAAGGTGACGGTTGTATAATCACCGGTCTTTTCCTTATACACCCTCTTCACTTTGCCTGTTGACTCTTTCTTTTCTTGCTTTGATGAACTATTGACGGTACCGCCGCCTTTTTGAAGAGCAGTTTTATAGGCTCTTAGTGCTTCATTTGGTGTAGAAGCGTATGCGGCGATTTCAGGATTGGCTGCCGAAACAATAAAGTAGTTTTGCAGGAATCCGTTTGAATCGAGAACAGGTGTAAGCCAGCTGGCTTCCCCGTAGAAATTATAAAGAATCGGCATGCGGCCCTTCCATTTCTTCTCGATAAATCGTTTCTCAATAATTTGCAAAGCTCCCTGTGAATCCATGTAGGATTCTTCAAGATTACCCGTATAATACGTGGCTTTTCCTGTTCGGGCATTTGTTAGTGCATACCCGAGCATGGAATCAACGCCCTCTTTTGGACTGGTGAAATCTGTGAAGTAATACATATCCCCATTTGAATCAAACACCGGACTTACATTGGCTTCAGTCCCCTCATCAGAAGGCAGCTTCACATCTGATTTTCCAAACATACTGTTCCAGAAACCATGTACATAGTTGCCGAAGTAACTATTTTGCAGACTGACAGCCTCTGGTGACACAGCGCCATCAATAAAGGCTGGTACTTTGTCTAAGGAATATTTCTTCGTTGCACCCGTTTTGGCATCCACAACAACCACACCTGAAGCTTTAAACCCGTTTCGTGCAGAGATGAAATCCCCAAATGTTTGGATGTAATAAGGCTTGCCATCATCATTGATCTCGAGCTGCGAGTCTCCATAGAAAATCAAATCTGGGTACTGAAGACGGATATGCCGCTCAATTTCCTTATTGAAATAGGAAGAAGGCGTATAGACCATCTCGGTTTTCACAAACTTTGGATTGGCAGATGAGTCGGTCGCACTTAATGTAAAGTAACCCGGTGTGCTACCAGAACGAATCCATTTAAAGAAATCGGAGAACTCGACGGGTGCGATATACACATACTCACCATTGACCTTCTGAATTTGCAAGCTGCCAAGCTCGTAGTAACTCGTGTTTGGCACCTGTCCGAACGATTTCTTCATCTTATTGCGAGCAAATTGCGGTGGTACACTCGCAGGTGTTTCTGTCTCATCGAACGCTTTGATTTCGACTTTTTGCTCCATTTTAGACACGTCGAATTTCTCATTTGCATTGAATAGAAAAGCGGTTGCCATATAAACACCGAGCAGCAATAAAATGAGAAATAATACGCCTTTGATCTTCCGCTCCAATCCCACTGATAAAAAGGCACCTGCTGCTGTCACAACAAGTCCAATGAGCCACAGTGATGATGGGTTGCGGTCTAAATTGGTGATGTAGTAGAAGCCGAAAATCCCGATGATAAAGAGCAGTGCCAGTCCCGCAATCCACATAAGCGGCACCTGTTGTTCAGTCCCTTTCTTTCTAACGATTAACCTGAGTGGTGTGAGCAAAAGGGTCAGGACAAGACCGATCACAACCGAAAATAACAACATATATCCCACAAACAGATCTCCTTTCAAATCAATCACTCTTTTAGTATATACGAGTGAGACGGGGAAAAGATTCACCGGATGGAAGGTTCATTTAAATGCCGATCGAATCAATGGCTGATTGAACATCTTCTTTCAGCTCAAAAAATGTGAGTCTTTTTTCGATTTTTTCGATTAAGGCGTCAATGGCTTCACCTGACATATGGGTTTGGATGTTCCTTTGATGTTTGTACACGTTAATCAGAAGGTCATCAATCAGATCTACTATTTTTTTGGCTTCTTGACGATCCTCTGCAAATTCATTTTGAAGTTGATGCCGGATGGCTCTAATCAGCGCTGTTTTCTGTTCTTCTTTGATCTTTGCCTTCAAAGCAGCCAGCTCTGCTGGTGTCATATCTTCCGTGTTAAAGTTTGCTTGAGAGAAGATGGAGCTAGATGTATGCGTATCTGTCACTCTCTGCAAAAAACGATCTGCGTCTGTTGGTTGTTTCTTTGAAAATTCCATTTGTCGTACTCCTTAAGAAATCCCCATATTCTTGGCAAGGGTTGTATCTGCATCGTGGTATTGTTTTCCTAGCTGGCTCATATCATCTGATATTGAATCCATCCACCTTTTCATATCCATCGCATGATCAATCGCTGCATCATATTTTTTGACCGAATAGAACTCATTTTCAAGACCCTCTGTTTTTAAGTGGCGAATCACAGCATCCACATCTGAAGCCGTCAGCTGGTCATACGAACCAAAACCGACAATTTGTTTGTATCTTGAACGGACGCGTTCCACCGATTGATCCACTTTGTCATCGAGTTTCTCAATTTTACGAATGATTTGCTGCATATGGTGCTCGGCATATGTGGAGAATGTACGACCTGTGTTCATAAGAACATGCGACTTGATTAAAATCGCTACCACACTTTGCGGGTGAACATTTGATTGGCTCAATTGATGTAACATGGCGGCAGTGAGAGAAGGGTTTTTTCTCAACATATCATCAATGGTTTGAACGGAGCCATCTGACGAAAAGGAATACCGGTCTAAGCCATGGCTGCCGGCGAGGGCTTCAAGAAATAAATTCGCATCAAGTGAAGGATTCACACTCATTGCCCGATTGAGGAGATTTTTCATAAATTGGACGGCTTTTGAGGAGTCCTCAGTGTAATCGACGCCTTCAGGTAAAGCGGCATCATACATCACTTTCACACGACCGATTTCTGTCGTATGACGATTTAAGAGAGATAGCCCGTCATTGAGATTGATATATTCTGTTAATCTACTACGGTAATCACCTTTTAATGCTTTGGCTTGCAGACCATCCGATAGATTTGGGTAAATATTCGGATTCTCAAAGGTGACCCCGCCTTGAATAAAATCATTTTTGACAAGAACATAAGAAGCATTTGACCCGCCAAGTGAATGCCCTGTCACATACATCTTCGCATTCGGCATTTTCTTATGGATCTCTTTCGCATACCTGTCCGCCTGCACCATTTGATTCTCTGCGCCGTGTTCAAAGGGGATATTTTTAATCAAATACTTCGTATCTGAAATCAACCAATCTTGCACAATCTCATTTGTATAGGTCGTTGTCCCTGTCGTCATCTTCGTCGTGACTTCCTTTGACGTCTCTGACTGGCTAAAAGGAGGCAGCTTTGTCAAAATGGTAGAAAGAAGATCATCTGACTCTTTTTTTCCATGTTTTTTAATGGTATCTTTATATTGGCCTGCCCCAATCGGTTCTGACCCGCGGTAGGCGATGACGGCGTTTTTGATTTTTGTGAGGTCTTTTCCTCCATCGGAGCGCTCAAAATCTTCTTCTGATACAAGGGTTAGTGAGTTAAGACCTTTTTTTGTTTCTTGGTGGTCAACAACATACATTATTTTACCATTTTTCAAGTGTATATCTTTAGAATTTTCATAGTTGAAGATATCATAAGATGCTGATGATATTTCATTATATTCTTTATCGCTAAGTTGATTAATTGCATAATTTTTGGTCAACATTTACACTCCTGTAATAATTATCATGTATATTATAAGATATTGTATGATAAATATCTATAAAAAAAGGTATAAAAACCTATCGATTGAATATTTAAAAGGTGGGATAATTTTTGTGAAAAATACATTTAAGGTTGTACTGATTGTTTTGATTACTATCGTTTTTATTCTAGTATTATCACTTGTTTTTCAAAAAGATAAAGAAAAAAAATTGAATGAATCAGAAGGTGAAACAATCGTGAAAGAGAAGAACGATTTAAAACAAGCAAAAGAATTCGCAGAAGAAATGAAACCGAAAGTAGAGGAACGTTTACATAAAATAGATATTCACAACTTTATTAAAACCATTACGTTCGATAAGGGAGTAAATGTTAATCCAATGGGTTATATAATAATTAGAGGATATATTAATGGTAACCCAGAAAAGTATGACTTCTCTGCATCATTAGAATATCGATCTAAGGAAGTAGGTACCATGACTTTTTCTCCTGAATTATCTTATCGATTTAAAGACTGGGATAAATTCAAAGATGAACCTGAACTAAAGGAAAACTATCTTAAAAGACTCTCCGAAAAAGAACGTGAACAGTATCTTAAAGATATTGGAGAAAAATAATAAAGCAGGTAATCACCTACCTGTTTTTTATTTTGTCAATTTCATTAGTCGATGGATTAAAAATCCATTAAGGAGTTTTGCTTTTTATGAGAAATACAATGAAGTTTTCTATTATAATTGTGGCCGTCATCATTTCAGTAACTGTTTTTATTGTAGAGTACATTAATAAGAGTCTGTCAGATGAAGTAGTGGAAGAGAAAAGTGATCAGGAAAAAGCAGAAGATTTTGCAAAGAAGATGAAACCTAAGGTTGAAGAGCACTTACACAAAAGAGATATTCATCACTTTATCAAAACCATAACGTTTGAAAAAGATGTGACCATCAATCCTATGGGGGATATTATAATCGATGGCTATATAAATAATGAACCGGAGAAGTTCGGATTTTCAGCTTCTTTACAATATAGAGCTAAAAAAATAGGTTCAATGAGTTATGATCCTGAGTTGTCATATCGTTTTAAAGATTGGGACAAATTTAAAGATGAACCAGAATTAAAGGAAAACTATCTTAAACGACTCTCTGAAAAAGAACGAGAGCAATATCTCAAGGACATTGGAGAAAAAGAGTAGAACAGGTACTAGCCTACCTGTTTTTATTTTGTCAAATTCAATAGTCAGCTGATTAAAGTTCATCAAGGAGTTTTGCTTTTTATGAAAAATATCATGAAATTTTCTATCATAATTGTGGTCGCCGTCATCTCCGTAACTGTGTTTGTTGTAGAGTACATTCATCAGAGTTTTTCAGATGAAGTAGTGCAAGAGAAAAGCGATCAAGAAAAGGCCGAAGAATTCGCAGAAAAGATGAAACCAAAAATTGAAGAATATTTACATGAAAAAGATATTCACAATTTTATTAAAACCATCACATTTAAAAAAAATGTATCTATAAGCCCTATGGGTTATGTCACAGTTGATGGATATATAAATAATGATGCAGAAAAATATCATTTTTCTGCATCATTAATATACAAATCTAATGAAATAGGTTCGATGAGTCATTCTCCTGATTTATCATATCGCTTTAAAGACTGGGATAAATATAAAGATGAGCCTGAAATAAAGGAAAACTATCTTAAAAGACTCTCTGAAAAAGAACGTGAACAGTACCTCAAGGATATTGGGGATAAATAACAAAAAGTTAATTTTTCATTATTAAGAAGGTGGCAACGGTAGACATGAAAAACACAATAAAACTTGTATCTGTTTTGGTCGTTATCATCATTGTCTCAGTGACTTCGTTAATCACTCAGCACAATAAGCAAAGTAAAACAAATGATGTGGTAAAAGAAAAGAGCGATCAAGAAAAAGCAGAAGAGCTCGCAGAAAAAATGAAGCCTAAAATAGAAGAATGTTTACGCAAAGAAGACATCCATCACTTTATTAAGACCATAACGTTTAAGAAGAGGGTAACTATTAATCCTATGGGCTACATCGTAATTAGAGGATATATAAATGATGAGCCAGAAAAGTACGAGTTCTCCGCTTCATTAAAGTATAGAACAAAAGAAATCGGTTCAATGAGTTATTCAGCAGAACTAGGAGATCGTTTTGAGAACTGGGAAGATTTTGATCCTCAAGTGAAAGAAGACTATCTGAATAGTTTATCTAAAAAAGAACGCGAACAATATTTGAAAGACATTGGAGAAAAAGTGAAATAACAAGTCGACAAAGCCGATTGATTCCCTAAATCAATTTGAAAATATGCTATCATTCCCCTAACAACACTTACAAACAAGGGAGAGCTTTCAAACATGGCAAATAAAAAGAAATTGATCTTGGATGTAGACACTGGAATTGATGATGCGATTGGTATTTTGCTTGCAGTGAAAAGTAAGCGGTTTGATATGTTGGGGATCACAACGGTGTGCGGGAATGTGTCTGTTGAAGCGGCGACGTTGAATACGTGTAAAGTGCTTGAGCTGGTTGAGGCAGAGGAAATCCCTGTCATCAAAGGTGCAGTAACGCCTCTTTTGAGAGCCCCTCATTATGAACATCGGGTGCATGGGGAGGATGGAATTGGCGGCGCTTTAAAGGACGCCCGGCCTAAGAAGACCGCAGATGAAGGTTTTGCGCCTGATTTTATCATTGACCAAGTGCTGAAGTATTCGAAGCAGGTTACGCTCGTGTTGACAGGACCGTTAACGAATTTAGCCCTTGCGGTAAAAAAATGCCCTGAGCTGATCCATCACGTAAAAGAAGTCATTTTTATGGGGGGTGTCGTGCAGGGACAGGGGAATGTCACACCGGTTGCGGAATTTAATACATATGCAGATCCAGAAGCGGCGAAATTGATGCTGGAGGCTGGTTTCCCTTCATTGACCCAAGTAGGGCTGGATGTCACGAGACAGGTTTTGTTAACGGATGAGAGAATTGATGCCATTCAAAATGAAACGTTAGCTAGTTATATCAGAGAGAGCACAAGCATTTACCGCCAGCGCTATTTTGAGCGGAATGGGGTGTGGGCATGTGCCATGCATGATCCGCTTGCTGTAAGTCTTGCAATTGATAAACAACTTGTGAATACACAGGCTTTTCATGTAGAAGTGGAGACGAAGAGTGAGTTCTGTGATGGTCAAATGATATGTGATTTTCAGCATCAATGGGGAAAAGATCGCAATCTTCAAGTGTGTATGGATGTAGATGCTGAAGGGTTTTTTGATTTAATGAGCAAAGTCTTGAATTCTTAAAAAAGAAGTCTGTGCAAACAGGCTTCTTTTTTATAAGATGGGAACATGAGGAAATGTATGCGCTCACATGAATGAGGAAGGAGTGAAGTCAATTGGCTTCTGTCAGTTTAAGTAGTATGGATAAGATAAGGGCAGCAAGCAGAGGATTGCCGCCAAAACTGAAAGCAATTGCTGAGCACATTACGAGTGAGCCCCGCGACATCATCCATTTGTCGATTGTCGAGCTTGCCAAAAAGACAGCGAGCTCAGAGGCAACGATTTTTCGTCTTTGTAAAAGGCTTGGATTTGAGGGGTATCAAGATTTGAAGATTGCTATTGCCCAGGAAATAGACCAAACGAAGCCTGATTATGTAGATGAAGAGATGAGTCTTGACGATGATACTGCCGTTTTTATGCAAAAGGTATTTCAGGCAAACATCACTGCATTAAAGGATAGTTTTCAATTGTTGAATCCAGAAGATGTAGAAAAAGCCGTACAATTAATCCATGAAGCAGAGCGCTTAGAGTTTTATGGCAGCGGTGGGTCTGGCCTCATCGCCACAGATGCTTTTCACAAATTTATGAGAACAGGCATCAACTGTATTGTTCATACAGATTCTCACTTTCAAGCGATGTCGGCAGGTCTGCTTGATCAAAAGAGCACAGTGCTTGGTATATCTCATTCTGGTCGAAATAAGGATTTACTGGATGCGATGAAAACAGCCAAGGAAAAAGGAGCGAAAACCATTGGCATTACAAGCTATCAGCGTTCTCCATTGAGTCAGCTTGCAGATGTCACGCTGTATACATCAACGCAAGAAACGGCTTTCCGAACGGAAGCGATGTCCGCTAGGCTTGCCCAGCTTACTGTGATTGATGTGCTATATTTTGCGCTTGCACATTTAAGGCAGCAGGAAACATTAACAAACTTAAAGCAAATGAGAGAAACCATTTCTCAAAAAAGAGTGTAATGGTTTCAAAAATAAATTTTTCTATTAGTGAAAAATGCTGTTGTGGTAATGATTCTAAGGTTTTAAATGAAAATTATTTTCTTTTTGGTCGTTGAATGTCGAAAAAAATATTCCTATAATGGGATTTATCAGGTACACCGGCAACACGACACTTTATTTCAAATCAATGATTGGGCGTGATACAGATGAAGGGAAACCAGGCGGTAATTGGTTTGGATATTGGAACAACAAGTACAAAGGCGGTTCTATTTGGACCACAGGGGAAAGTCATATCAAAGCATTCTGTTCCTTATGACCTCATTCACCCCCAGCCAGCATGGGTTGAGCAGAACCCTGAACATATTTTAGATGCTGTGATTGCGAGTGTAAGAGGCGCATTGACGAAAGCAGCATTTGATGCAAAAAACCTCATAGGTGTGGGAATTAGTACGGCGATGCATTCCTTAATCATCATGGATGAGAATGGAAAAGCATTAACTAACAGTATCATTTGGGCTGATAACAGAAGTGCAGAACAAGCGAAACGAATCATAACGGACTTAGATGGCTTTCAAATTTATAAAAGAACCGGAACACCGATCCATCCAATGTCACCGCTTTCAAAAATACGATGGATCAAGGAAATGACACCTGACGTCTTCAATCAGGCAGCAAAATTCATTTCCATCAAAGAGTATGTTCTTTATCATTTCTTTGGTCAGTATGTGGTCGATTATTCAATCGCGTCAGCAACAGGACTGTTCCGATTGGAAACGCTTCAATGGGACGAGGAGGCACTACGTATTGCAGGAATTCAGGTGAATCAGCTGTCTGAACTTGTTCCAACGACGCATCAGCTGCGTGGTCTTCAGCCAGAAATTGCGCTGCGAATGGGCATTGAAGAAGATACACCATTTGTTGTGGGTGCAAATGACGGTGTACTAGCGAATCTTGGTGTTGGTGCGATTGGCAAAGGTGAGGTAGCAGTCACGATTGGGACAAGTGGTGCGGTACGTACAGTCGTAGATCAGCCAATTACAGATGAGCAATCAAGAACATTTTGCTATGCATTGACGGACAAGCATTGGGTCGTCGGAGGACCGACCAATAACGGCGGAATTATGCTGAGATGGCTCAAGGATGAATTTGGGTCTTCCGAGGTGGAGGTAGCAAAGCGTCTAGGTGTAGACCCTTACGATCTGATGATTGATATTGCAGAAAAGGTTCCAGCTGGCTCAGAAGGACTGCTGTTTCTACCATTTTTAACAGGTGAGCGAGCACCTTATTGGAATCCAAACGCAAGAGGCACGTTCTTCGGGATCGGTCTTCAGCATAAGCGCGAGCACTTTATTAGAGCCGTGTTAGAAGGCGTCATTATGAGTGTTTTCTCGATCGGTGTGGCACTAAGAGATTTAACAGGTCCAGCGAAGGATGTCAGGGCTTCTGGTGGATTTGCGAGATCCCCGCTATGGCGGCAGATTTTGGCGGATACAATGGGCAGAGAAGTGCTTGTTCCAGAGAGCTACGAGGCTTCCGCACTTGGGGCGGCTGTCCTTGCACTTCATAGTTTAGGTCATATGGAAGAGATAGAAGAGGTACAGGAATGGATCCGTATTTCTGCCCGCCATGAACCAAATATGAAGAACAACGAAACATACATAGAGCTGTTTTATTTATATGAGCGTCTCTATGACAAACTGAAGGATGAATTTGATGTCATTAGTGCGTTGCAATTAAAACAAAATCGTTAAACATCGGGGAAAAGGTGGGAGAACATGCTTTTATTCATTGTGATTGCGGCTATTGTCCTTTTACTCATTCTCATTACAGTCGCTAAGTTGAATCCGTTTGTGAGTTTGATCATTACCTCTATGCTAGTAGGCTTTGCTACAGGAATGGATTTACAGGAAATCATTCAATCGATTAAAACGGGATTAGGGAACACGTTATCGTTACTGGCGATTGTACTAGCGCTTGGGACCATGCTTGGGAAAATGATGGCTGAGTCAGGGGGCGCTGAGCGGATAGCTCAAACACTCATCAGTCGTTTTGGGACGAAGAATGTGCATTGGGCGATGATGTTTGTAGCCTTTATCGTGGGGATACCTGTCTTTTTCCAGGTCGGATTCGTTCTTCTCATTCCCTTACTCTTTACCATTGCGATTGAAACGGGCATTTCGCTCGTGACGATTGGGATTTCATTAATCGCAGGATTGTCTGTTGTGCATGGGCTAGTTCCGCCTCATCCAGCTGCAATGGCAGCAGTAGGCATCTATCATGCCAACGTGGGGAAAACGATTTTCTTTTCAATCATCGTCGGTTTGCCAACAGCTATTATTGCTGGACCGATGTATGGTAAGTGGATTGGAAAACGGATACATAAACCAGTTCCAGAGATGCTCAGAAAGCAATTCACGGAACGACATGCTGATCGGAAGCTTCCTGGTTTTGCGAATACGATGTTTACCATTTTGGTGCCGGTCATTCTTATGCTGCTTGCCACGTTGGCGGATATTATTTTGCCAGAGGATAGTATGTGGTATCAGATGTTCAAGTACATTGGAGATCCCATAACAGCTTTATTGATTGCAACAGTGTATTCTTTCTTTAGCCTTGGCTTTATACAAGGGATGAGCCGTGACCGAGTGCTGTCATTCAGTAACGATTGTTTGGGACCGATCGCTTCCATTCTGCTTGTGATTGGTGCAGGTGGAGCGTTCAATAATGTACTGATCGATTCAGGCGTTGGGGATTATATTGCTGATTTAGCCAAACACTCCCCAATCTCACCGATTTTACTTAGCTGGCTGATTGCTGCGGTTATTCGTGTGGCAACAGGATCTGCTACAGTATCCATGATGACAGCGGCCGGAATTGTAGCCCCAATTGCTGCATCCATGCCGGATGTGAGCAGAGAGCTGCTTGTTTTAGCAACAGGAGCGGGTTCATTGATTTTGTCTCATGTCAATGACTCTGGTTTTTGGCTGATCAAAGAGTATTTTGGTATGACCATTAAAGAGACGTTCTTGACTTGGACGGCTATGGAGACCATCATTTCCGTTAGCGCCATTGCATTTATTATGATTATTAATATGTTTATATAACGGGACAACAGCTCAATTCTTCGGGATTGGGCTGTTTTTGGTTTGTTGTTATGCCGCTTTTGACAATTTAGGATAAAATAATGATATTGAGCTATGGGAGGCGGACACGATCGAACCTTTAAAACATGTATATAATGAACCATTTATTCAACATTTAGCAGAAAAACTTGTGCAAGCGTCAACTGTATTTGATGCTGATCACTTTCAGCAGCTCGTGTTTCAAGAGGATTGGGAGCAGCTGGAGTTAAAAGGACGAATGAGAAGAGTGACTGAATCGATGCACGCCTGTCTGCCTGAGGATTATGAGAAGGCAATCGATGTACTGCGTCAGACAGCACCGCATTTTACAGGGCTCAGTGCGCTCGTATTTCCAGACTACGTCGAGATATATGGTGTTGACCATTGGGATATCTCGATCAAAGCACTTGAATTCTTTACACCGTTTTCCACTGCTGAATTTGCCGTTCGACCTTTTCTCATTCAAGATCAAGAGAAAATGCTGACGCAGATGCTTGTGTGGTCACAGGATCAAAATGAACATATTCGCCGTCTCGCTAGTGAAGGGTGCAGGCCTCGTTTGCCGTGGGGATTATCCATCCCTGCGCTGAAAAAGGACCCTTCTGTCACGCTGCCCATTCTAGAAAATTTGAAGTCAGATTCGGCCAAGTATGTGCAAAAAAGTGTAGCGAATCATTTAAATGATATTTCTGCAATTCAGCCAGACCTCATGAAGCAAATGGTCAAAAGCTGGTATGGAACCAATGAACATACAAACTGGATTGTCAAACATGCATCCCGTACGTTATTGAAAAAAGGCGATCCAGATATCATGGCTTTATTTGGCTATGGAGATGATCCGTCTATCCAAGTAACGGATTTGAAGGTGACGCAAGACCCCATTCATATTGGAGAGAAGCTGACGTTTCATTTTATTCTTCAAACTGATAAGCCATTAAAGCTGCGCGTAGAGTATGCCATTGATTACGTGAAAGCTCGTGGTACACGCAATCAAAAGGTATTTAAAATCACAGAATTTGAAACAGAATCGGCGCTGTATAGAGAATTTGTCCGGTCACAGTCGTTTCAAAATATGACAACGAGAAAGCACTATGAGGGCATTCATACATTAACCATCATCATCAACGGCATCCCAAAAGCGTCTGTTGATTTCGAAGTCACAGCAGCTGCTCATGAAAAAACCCGCCACTGAGGCGGGTTTCAGCGTGTAGACAAACCCTCGCATTCGGTGTCAGTCCTGCGTGCTGGTGCTCACGAATGTCACATTCGCTCCGCGCCAGTACTCGTCCTTCCTAGACTGCAAAGGTTTTCTATCACGCTGAAAAGAAGACAAAGGGCTAAAATCAAGTTCATTTTAGCCCTTTATCAACAATCTGATACCCGCCACTGAGGCGGGTTTTGCTTGCGTTTCTAAGCTTTCTTTTTCATTAAGAATGAAGCAATGATGGCGGCTGCTAAGAAACTGATACTGATAATCGAGCTAGGTAAGTTCTCTGGTCTGAATAGGAACAGAACAAAACTGACACTGAGTACAAGACCAGCAAATAAAGTGAAATACGGGAATAACCAAACTTTGAAATACGGCTCCTGCGGATATCTTGGACGCAGTTTCAAATGAGCCAGACAGATGCTAATCCAAATAAGAGAGACCGCAAAACCAGGGATAGCCAGCATATAGCTGAAAATTTGATCTGGGTACAAGTAAGCAAAGAATGTTCCGATTAAAAGAAACAGAACAGTCACCCATAAACTTAAAATAGGTACACCTCTTTTGTTGACCTGTGCCAGCTTTTTTGGACCGCCGTCTGATTTAGATAGAGAATGAATCATTCTCGTCGTGCCGTAAATACCAGAGTTGGCGGCAGATAGAACGGCTGTAATTAAGACGAAATTAATGAAGTGAGAGGCACCTTGCATGCCAGCTGCTGAAAAGACTTGGACAAAAGGACTGTTATTCGGATCAATTTGATTCCAAGGAATGAGTCCACAAATAATCAAAATCGGCAGTGTGTAAAACAAGATGATGCGCCACATCATACTTTTGACAACACCAGGTAATACCTTTTCTGCATCCTTTGTTTCTGTAATGGTCAGCCCGATCAATTCAGAGCCTCCATACGAGAAGATCACCACTAATAATGAGGCAAAGACAGCACCCCATCCGTTCGGGACAAAGTTTTGGTAATTGGTGAGAACAGGCGTGCTTTGTTCGCTCGGAATGATTCCAAATAATAATGCAGCACCGAGAAGAATAAACACAATAATAACGAAAATCTTCATTCCAGCGAACCAAAACTCAATTTCACCAAAGTATTTTACATTATTTAAATTAATTCCGATGACTAAGAGCGAGCAAAGTAAACATAAAGACCATAATGGTACGTTTGGCATCCAATATTGAAGCAAACTCCCCGCTGCAATGATTTCAATGACACATACAGTGAGCCACATAAAACAGTAAACCCATCCGACAACAAATGAAAAACGTTGACCAAGCGCAATCTGTATGAGGTCGCGAAGGTTATTCCCCGGGTAGACGATGGCCATTTCAGCTAAAGCCGCCATGACAATGAGAAGAAGCAATCCAGCAAATACATAGGAAAAGATAACTCCAGGACCTGCTAAGCCGATTGTATCGGCACTTCCTTTAAAGATTCCTGTACCAATGACCCCGCCCATCGCAATCATGCGAATATGACGCGGCGATAAAAGCTTTTTTAATTCGTGTTGTTCCTGATTCGCGCTCATGACGTTCTCCTTTTTTAAAATGCTTATGTTCCATTTTCTTTTTTCGAGCGGTCAGTGTCAATATAAAAAAAGAGATTTTTCAGACAAAATAGGCGGTTGATTCTATCAAATGAGCCGTTTTCTTCCATAAATCCTTTCCATGACCCATCCCCAAAATCTGAAACTTCGTGAAAAAATGATCATTTGCCTTCATTCTGACATAAACAATTTTCAGTTTTTGTCGATATATCTTTTGTATTACTAAAGTCCTAATAAAGAATTATTTATAACTGTAAAATATTTCAAAAAAGTATGGAAGAATGAAAGGAGTTATTGAAGATGTTTATGAGAAAAGCAAGTGATTCATCGTCGGGGGCCCTTCTTAGTGAAAGCAGTCAATTAGTTGAACGAATTGAGAAGGGAGATTTTTCAGCCAGAATTGATACTGCTGCATTCTCTTCTAGTCAAACAATAGAAGCAGTTGCTCAAATAAATGAAGCGTTGCAAAAGATGCAAGAAGCGCAAGAAGATATTCATATGCGTATGAATTTAGTGACAAAAGCCATTCAAGTGGGTCTATGGGATATGACGGTTGTAGCAGGAGATCCTGTGAATCCAAAAAACGAATTCACATGGACGGATGATTTCCGCAAAATGCTAGGTTTCCAAAATGAAAACGATTTTCCGAATGTCTTAGACAGCTGGGCATCTCGAATTCATCCAGATGAGCAGGAATACACCTTGAATGCATTCTCTACGCATTTATTGGATCATTCTGGCCGTACACCGTATGATATCGAATATCGTCTGATGTTGAAAAATGGCGAGTATCGCTGGTTCAAAGCAACTGGAACGACGATTCGAGATCGAAATGGGGTACCTCTTCGTGTGGCAGGGGCTCTTTTTGATATTCATGATCAGAAATTGAAAGAAGAAGAGCTGCAAGCATTCGTGACAAGATATGACTTGATCAACCGTGCGCTTGTGGAAGCGCCTTGGGATATGGTTGTAGAGGCTGGCGATCCTGTCAATCCAAACAATGAATTCTGGTGGTCTCCACAGTTTAGAAAAACGCTTGGTTTTACAGATGAAAAGGATTTCCCGAACGTGTTGAGCAGCTGGAGTGATCGTTTGCATCCTGAAGATAAAGAATCGGCTCTCCAAGCTTTTGCGGATCACTTAAATGACCATTCTGGCCGTACACCATTTGACATTGATTATAGATTGCAGAGTAAAAATGGCGAGTACCGCTGGTATCATGCGGGTGGTGAAACCATTCGTGATGAGAAGGGTGTCCCTTTACGTGTCGCAGGAACGATTCGTGATATTACGTTAGAAAAAAATAAAGAAAAAACAGCCAATGAAATGGCTTCCCAAGTAGAGCAGCTTTCAAGTTCTATTAGTGAAATGGTATCTGGTATCAGTTCTGTAACAAACCAAGCACAAGAGCTTGCTGTCGCCCAAGAGCAGTCAACATCTGCTGCTAATTTGGCGAAAAACAGTGCAGATGAGACGAAGAACATTTCAGACTTAATCAAAGAAGTGGCAAACCAAACGAATCTGCTTGGTTTGAATGCCGCAATTGAAGCAGCAAGAGCAGGCGAGCAGGGCCGCGGTTTCTCAGTCGTTGCCGATGAAGTGCGTAAGCTAGCGCTTCATAGTGCCAATGCGACAGAAAATATCGAATCTAGTTTAACTGAAATGAAAACACAAATCGATCAAATTCTTGAAAATATCTCCAATATGACAGCTCTTACGCAAACACAGGCTGCTTTGACAGAGCAAGTGAACGCTTCAGTTGATGAAGTGAATCATATGTCTCAGCGTCTGGTGGCATATTCAAAGAGTATCTAATGCCAAAAAACCGCCTTTTCATCAGAAGGCGGTTTTTTTATTTAAGCATGATCTGCTGGGAAAACAATACCGGCGTCTTTCCTAGCGTCTTCAAGAACCTTCATGACAGAAAGACTGTCATCAAGCCATTCATAACACTTTTCGACATTTCCTGTTTCAATGATATGCTGAAATGCTTCTGCTTCATAAAACAGGCGGTTTGAATTGGTTTGTGCATTGAGTGAAGTGACTTGGTCTCCTATATGCAGCAACACTTCCTCACAGCCATTCGCACCATTTTTCACATGCAGGAACCCTTTTTCCCCTTGAATCAAAGCGAAATTCATACTGCTTGTATCTTTGCTGCCAACACTTGTGGCGATGAAATCATTGTAAGTAAAAGTTAATACACCAGATGTGTCGATGCCGTTTGGATGGCGGTTGGCCTGGTAACGAACGTCTTTCGGTGAACCAAATAGATTCATAATGAAATGAACATTGTAAATGTTAATATCCATGAGGGCACCGCCAGAAAACTCTGGGTTAAAGACATTCGGCGTTTCCCCGGCGAGCAGCTGATTATATTTACTTGAATATTGACTGTAATTGCATTGAACGAGTTTGATTCTGCCTAATTGATGAAGGTGTTTTTTGATTAAATGATAGTTGGGCATATGAACGGTCGTAATGGCTTCAAATAGGAAGAGCTGCTTTTCCTTTGCGAGAGCGATTAAGGCTTCTAGCTCTTTCACATTAGAGGTAAAAGGCTTTTCGCAAATCACATGTTTTCCGTGTTTCAATGCAGCCGTGGCATGCTCGCTATGTAAACGATTGGGTGATGCGATATATACCGCTTCTATGTGGGGATCTTCGAACATAGCGGTTAAATCCGTATAAGTCGTTTGCACCCCAAATTGATCTGCGAGTTTCTTTGCCGTAGCTTCCTTTCTTGAATAGACAGCGTGGCAAGAAGCACCTTCAAGCTGTTCAATTGCCTGGAGGAAACCTTCCACAATCACACCTGTTCCAATGGTTGCTATTCTCATTCTATTCATAACCCCTTTCATGCGAATGATGTCACGTCAAGCTGTCTCTAGTATACCTGATGTTTTCATCCAACGTGTACTTAACAGCTAGGCGCAGAGGGGTGCCAGTAAAAAATACCGGCACATCTTTGGCAGCCTCTACAATTAACTAATGTTAGCTAATGTTTGTTTCGTTAACAGTTGAATGGCCGCCTTCCTCTTTTTTAACTCTTGAATGGATTTTTGAATATCTTCTACTTTTTGTTCGAGCAGCTGTTCCGCTTCTGTTTTCGACTGTTTCTCGAATAGTGACGTGATAATTTCTCGAATTTCTTTGAGTGAAAAATCTAGCTTTCTTGCTTCAGTGATAAAGGATAGCATGAGTACATATTTTTTATCATATAAACGATAGCCGTTATGTGCTCTCTTAGGCTCGGGGA
The DNA here is from genome assembly GCF_052044605.1 of Bacillus sp. 22483. Classification (NCBI taxonomy): domain Bacteria; kingdom Bacillati; phylum Bacillota; class Bacilli; order Caryophanales; family Bacillaceae; genus Bacillus; species Bacillus sp. 22483. The sequence goes on from NZ_JBQENU010000005.1 coordinate 68,409, forward strand.
GCACACCCTCATTTTCATAAAAACGAATGGTTTCAATATGTACACCAGACATTTTTGACAATTTTCCTCTCGTAAATGTAATCATTCCCTGCACCTCCTTTCTTTGCTATCCATCATACAATTAGATTTGCTAGTTTCAAAATATTCTCCGATGAACATTTGTTCCTTTTCATACTGTTAAAATGAGAGGTCTGTTCTATTCACAGCGGATTTCATAGAATAGGTTATAATAGATGAGGATGAAGTGATTTTTTGTTACAGATATGAACAAGTAGACAGTGTGAGAAAAAAACGATAGGCTAAAATAGGTACATAGTATGATGAACAGCATGTGATCATGTAGATGATCACTCAAAATAGTGACAGCACGTTTTGCTGAGAAAAGGGGAGCAGTGAATGTATAAATTAGTCGCAATTGATATGGATGGTACGTTATTAAATGATCAGCATATGGTGCCGGATGAGGTGTTTGAAGCCATTCAACAGGCGAAGGCAGAAGGCGTTAAAATTGTTTTATGTACAGGCCGGCCGATTGGCGGGGTGCATCGCTATTTAAAAGAGCTGCAGCTTGATCAAGAGGGGGATTATGTCATCGCCTATAATGGAGCGCTTGTACAAAACAGCCATACAAATGAAGTCGTATCAGAATTAACTTTATCCTATGATGATTTGACTTCTTTATATGAACTGAGCCGTCAGCTGGATACACCTATGCATTATTTCGATTCGGCTCATCTATACACACCAAATCGGGATATTAGTGAATACACGGTACTTGAATCGTATTTAACGAAATTGCCGCTTAAGTATTTACCTGTCGAAGAGGCAGACCCATCCATGAGACTTCCGAAGATGATGTATATTGATCAGCCGGAACGTTTGGAAAAGACGATACAAGCCATTCCATCTGAAGTGAAGGATCAGTACATGATGGTAAAAAGCACAGATTTCTTCCTAGAAATTCTTCATCCTGATGTGAGCAAAGGGAATGCAGTGAAGCTTCTAGCGCATGAACTGGGGATTTCTCGTGAAGAAGTGATGGCGATTGGTGACAATGGGAACGACGTGTCGATGCTAGAATTTGCGGGCTGTGGCGTTGCGATGGGAAATGCCATTGAAGATGTCAAAGCAGTTGCGGATGTTGTGACAAAATCCAATAACGAAGCAGGAGTCGCACATATCTTGCATGAGCGAGTCATCGGAAAATAAAGAAAGAGCGGTCTACCAATGAGGTAGCCGCTTTTTTATATGTGTGAGAAAAAGTAAACAAGCATACGTCTGCTGTTCAAATTTGTTTTTTCGAGCATCGCCTTTACATGATCATGCACCGTATGAGGCGAGATAAATAACGTACTGGCAATTTCTTTTGTGGATTGTCCTTTTATTAAGCAGTCAAGGACGTTCATTTCTCTTTCTGTTAGCCGATATGTTTTCGCTATATAAGGAAGGATGTCACTTGTTTGAGCTCGTTTAATATGAATCATGACAGCCTCTTCCTGCCCGGCTGCTTGTGCTAAACGAAATGCTTGAAGAGAGAGAAAACGCCCTGTCGGCATTCTGGTGATGCTGACCGCTGTTTGGTCACCGCCGCCATATAAAAGCTTAGCACCTAATGCTCTAAACGGACGGGGCATGATGGCACCGTCATGAATTTGCTCAAAGGTTTGGAAGGTGTGGAGCCAATGAAGACCGGTTTCATTTCCATAAAGAAGATGGTAATCGTGTGAAAGAATGAGGAAGCCTTGGTGTTCCGCCGTTTCATCTTCTTCCGTTTCTCTTCTTTTAAAAAGTTCATCTCTCAGCTTGGCTGCGAGTGCTGGTGTTTGGCGACTAACCGCTTGTATATCTTGTTCATGAAAAGGTTCCTTCTCCTTTTTCCGATAAAGGCTGGCGATTCCCCAGCATTCACCTTGAATCACAAGGGCTGCCCGCAATTCATCTGCCCATCCGTTAGGCAACAAAATGTGCTGGTATCGACCACTATTGAGGTATTCTCCGCTTTGGACGAGACTGGCAACGTGGACAGGACCTTTCGCTAGATCTTCATGCTGGTGCACATCTTTTTTTAAATATTCATTTTGAAACAGCTCGTTATGTATGGCTTCAATCGGTTCATCTGTAAAAGAACCCGTCGAGAGGAGAGTAGCTGGATCAATGGTTGTGATACAGGCAGCATCAAAATCACAGATAGCAGCAAGTTCATCTCGAATGCTTTTTCTCAGCTGCTGAAAATGAGCGGCTGGATTGTTCATTTGATCTCCTCCTCAATATCCCTACTTTTAGGGATCGTTTTTTCTCATCTATCTTCTTACAATGAAGATAACATACCGTTAGTGTAAAGGAAACGAAGCAAAGCGGAAACTGGAGGAGAAGACATATGAGTGTAAATCAACATTGGCATGATCCTGTTGCTGAATCCTATGCAGCGACAATTGCACATAAAGTACCGGGCTATCATCTTTTGCATGAGCTGACAGTGGATAGAGTAGAAATCGAATTAATGGGAGCGGCTTCTCGCATGTTAACAGTCGGAGCAGGTGGGGGCGAAGAGATTATCAACATGCTTCAAAGAAATAAAGACTGGCATATCACAGGGGTTGATCCATCTCCAACTATGCTTGAGATGGCCAAGCGCAGAGTGGCACAGCTTCATATGCAAGATCGTGTCACATGGTATGAGATGGCCTTAGACAAAGTGCCGGTTGAAAAGTCGTACGATGCAGCAGTAAGTTTGCTTGTCATTCATTTTGTAAAAGATCAGCTGACCTTTTTACAGGAGATCGCCCGCCGGCTTCAACCAGGGGCACCACTCGTGTTGGCGTTTATTCAAGGAGACCCGGAAACGCCGACATTTCAGCAGGAGCTTCATATGCTTTCTCTATTCATGAAGCGTCAAGGCTTGGGAAAGGAAGTGTTTACGTCCTTCCGAGAAAGGCTGGGTGTCACAACATATCCCGTGTCTGAAGAAAAGATGACAGCACAATTAACCGAAGCAGGATTTCAAGACATCAGACCTTATTTTCAAGCGGGCATGATCAAAGGGATTGTTTGTAAAAGAGGCGATAGAAAGGCGGTTGGAAAATGAGGTCAAAAGTGATGGTGATAGGCGGTTATGGACATGTGGGGCAGCAAATATGTCTTCAATTAAGTGACGTGTATCCTGGGCAAGTCTTTGCGGCTGGCCGAAGTTATGAGAAGGCTGAACAATTTGCACGCCAAACGAATGGGCGTGTACATCCATTTCAGATAGACGTAAGACAACCAGTGGATACGGACTGGATGGATGAAACGAAACTCGTGATCATGTGTCTTGATCAAGATGACACGTCATTTGCTGAAACATGCTTACGATCAGGTATTGATTATCTCGATATTTCGGCAAAAGGAGCCTATATTGAGAAGCTAGCAAAGGTCCATCAACAGCAATTGAACGCAACGGCTGTGCTGAGCGTAGGTCTTGCACCTGGTCTCACCAATTTGCTTGCAGCGAAGGCGGCATCTATTCTGACCTCTGTGGAGCAAATTGATATTAGTATCATGCTTGGGCTAGGTGACCAGCATGGAAAAGCAGCTATTGAATGGACGCTTGATCATGTGCATACGGATTATGAGCTGACGAAGAATCATCAGCGAAAGAAAGTCAAAAGTTTTACTGGAGGGAAACGCATTGATTTTGGCAAAACGCTTGGAAAGCGGCAAGCCTATCAGTTTCCTTTCTCTGACCAGCAAACATTGCCTTCAACGCTCCATGTGCCTTCTGTGACAACAAGGCTCTGTTTTGATTCTGGTGTAGCGACACGTGCATTTGCTCTCACAAGGAAACTCGGAATGACGTCCCTTCTCACGATGCCGAAAATCAAGGAACGAGCCATTTCACTAATTCAATCTGCTCAAATGGGTACAGATCAATATGCAGTGAAAGTGGAAGCGGTAGGATTGAAGGGTAACGAAATTCATCAAGCAGCGCTTGGAATAAAAGGTCGCGATGAGTCTCAAGCAACGGCTCAAGTCGCCAGTGCTGCGGCACTGCATGTATTGAGCAAGCAGTTTCAGGCAGGTGTTTTTCATATCGAAGAATTATTTTCATTAGCGTATGAGAATGGTAATTTTGCGTTGGTGGATCAAAAAACGAAGGAAAAGCACGCATTAGCATTGAGAGCCAGCCTTTTAACGGCATAAAAGAAAACGACAAAAGATACGCATCAGCTCAAAAGAACAGGTCAGTCATGTGGGCGCTTTATTCATGATTCGAAAACAACAGCTTGCTCTCCATGTAAATGGCCGAAAGGCAATCAAGTGTTGTAGTCGGAGCTGATATAATGGTTACATTGGGCAAATAAATCTCAAGTGGGTGTTTACAAGTGTTAGATACAGAACAAGATGTAGTGAGGAATTATATAGATTCACCCCAAAAATTGAAAAAATTATATAAACGAGTATTGTTCGTTGTCAGTCTATCGCAAATATTTGGAGGAGCTGGAATAGCTGCAGGAATTACAGTAGGTGCCATTTTAGCGCAACAAATGCTTGGAACTGAAGCCTATGCAGGAGTCCCAATCGCTTTATTTACTTTGGGGTCAGCTGGGTCAGCTTTCATTGTAGGAAAGCTTTCGCAACGTTATGGACGACGCATCGGTTTATCGACAGGTTTTGTTGCTGGAGGGCTCGGAGCAATTGGCGTTGTGCTGGCAGCTATGATGAATAGTGTCATTTTATTATTTGCATCGCTCTTCATTTATGGCGCAGGAACATCAACGAACTTACAAGCGCGTTATGCTGGGACGGACTTAGCGAATTCTAAACAGCGTGCAACTGCCATTAGTACAACAATGGTCATGACAACATTTGGAGCAGTAGCAGGTCCGAATTTAGTTGAAGTGATGGGTAAATTTGCAGTGTCCATTGGTGTTCCAGCACTTGCCGGTCCTTTTATTTTATCAGCAGCAGCATTTATTGTAGCTGGTCTTGTTCTTTTTATTCTGCTGCGTCCTGATCCATTAGACATTGCCCGAAGAATAGCAACTTACAAAGCAGAACATGGGCATGGAAATAAAGCAGATGCTGCTGATAAAAAAACAGATAAAAAAGGGCTTACAGTAGGTGCCACAGTGATGATCTTAACTCAAATTGTCATGGTGGCACTCATGACCATGACACCGGTGCATATGCAGCATCATGGTCATGGATTAGCCGAAGTGGGCATTGTGATTGGTTTTCACATAGGGGCCATGTATCTTCCTTCACCTATCACGGGTGTACTTGTAGATAAACTAGGACGAACAGCTATGAGCATAGCGTCGGGCATCACATTGTTATTTGCTGGTTTATTAGCCGCATTCGCACCAAGTGATTCAATGATTCTATTAATCATTGCTTTGTCTTTACTTGGATTGGGATGGAATTTTGGTTTAATTAGTGGTACTGCTCAAATAGTGGATGCTACAGAACCATCAACCCGGGCAAAAACCCAAGGAACACTCGATGTTTTTGTTGCGTTAGCAGGTGCTTCTGGCGGTGCCCTTTCAGGAATGGTCGTTGCGAATACGAGTTATGCTACATTATCTTTAAGTGGAGGAATTTTATCATTAATTCTCATCCCTGTCATCATTTGGTCTTTTAAAAGTAAAACATAATGCAGCTCTGTGCTCATCCATCACAAAAAAGACATGCCTCCAATCATAGGAAAGCATGTCTTTTTTGAATCTCTCTTCACAGGATTCTAGTCTTCTTATGATGCTGAGGACACATCTCCTTTTTTCTTGATACTGGCTTTAATGAGCTCAGTCAATGTGTCAGAGCCTTTTGTGGAAAGGTGAACACCATCTGGCTGAAAATAGGATGGCTGTCCGGTAGCGGCTGAATGCCAATCGACTAAGCTCACATTGTGATGTTGATTGGCCACACGCTCAATGACTGCATTCACATCATTTTCCCAAGATCTTGGAACGCGAGTGTTCACAAGAAAAATATGAGCCTTCGAGAAATGTTGAATGAATGAGGTCAAAGTCCCCTCTGTAAAATAACCATTTGTGCCAAGCTCAATAATAACAGCGGCATCAGCCTTGTTAAAAGAAGCATATTGAGGGGCGATGCGGATGGCTTCGTTCATTTGCCTTCCGACCCTTGCGTCAATGGTGATGGGTTCATAGGCCTTTTCTAAATTTGAAGCAATGTCTAACATGACGGAATCACCAATGGCAAGAACTTGGTTAAATTGTTTAGGATCCGCTGCTTTTTTCTCATGTTTGTCTTTCTTTTTCTTCACTTTTGATTCTGTCTGACCGCCTGCCTTTTGGGGCGCTGTCTTAATTTGTGTTACTTCCTTGGCATGTGGGGATGTATGAGACGAGCTAGACATGCCAATGGTAAATAAAATCAAAAGGACTGCGGCAATCCCAAGAAACACTTTGTTGGACATAGACCATTGCTTGATTCCTGTTTTCCAAATCGACCAAGAGGCAAAATAGTGTCTAAACCCGAGTTTACGAATCGGCTGTTCGATCAAACGATAGGAAGCCTCTGATATGAGTAGAATTGCGATGAGCTGCAATGTGACACGTCCTATGGAAGGCTGTCCAATCTCAATGACCGGTGTGGTCAGCACGATAATTGGATAATGCCATAAGTAGATGCCATAAGACCGCTTTCCGAGCCAAACGAGTGGTTGAAAAGACAGCCATTTCCCAATAAGACTGGCAGGATGGCAGACACACGCAATTAAGATCGCTGCATTCAAACAGAATAAAAGCATACCGCCTTGGTAGAGAAAGCCGTCAAATTCGTCGACTGCATAAACACATAAGAGGAAAATGACCATCGAACCGAATCCGGCTATTTGTAACATACGTCTGCCGACAGGAAGTAACTTTCTGCTGGAAAGTCTGTGCATGGGCCAGACAAATGCAAGACTGCACCCGATGAGGAGTGCAAACGCACGTGTGTCTGTTCCATAATAGATCCTGCTTGGGTCAGTATCCGGTGAATAGAGTATGGCCATCCATAACGCAGATACAAGTGCCAGACCAAAGGTGATCATAGGAAGATGGGATCTATTTTTCACCCATTTCAGTCCAGCAATCAACAGTACAGGCCAAATGAGATAAAATTGCTCTTCAATCGCCAAAGACCATAAATTTTTTAGTGGAGATACAGCATTGAAGCTATCGAAGTAAGAGAGCTGATGAAAAATATACCACCAGTTACTCACATAAAAAAAGGACGATAAGGCATCGCCACGAATGGACATTAATGCATTTGAACCAGCAATGGCGCACCAGCTGACGATTAAAAAAATCATGACGTAGGCAGCTGGAAGCAGCCTTCTGATGCGGCCCATCCAAAAAGGCAGAAGCTCTTGATAGCCCAAATCCTGCTTATGCAGCAAGATGGTTGTAATCAAGTAACCAGAAATCACAAAAAACAAATCAACGCCAAGAAACCCGCCGCTTGCGGGTTCAATATGTAAGTGATAAGCAATGACCGCCAATACGGCAACAGCTCTCAGCCCATCTAATCCTAATATGTAACGTAAACGGTTTTCCTTGCTGTTCATGAAAAAGAATCCCCCATCAATGTCAAACGCGTCTTTTTTGTTGTCACTCCAAAAGAACAACGATTCTTTTATTTTATATAAGATTAGACGAATCAGCATTACATTTTGTTGGCGAATTTCTGTCTTTTTTAAAATTTTTTTATATGAAGAATTATTCTAAGGCTTGAGGGATTCTTATTTTTATACTCAAACCGAAAATCCCTGTCATAATAAAAGAAGAAGGAAAGGGGATGTGTTGAATGAGAACGATTGAAAATGATCTGTTATTGGTTCAAATCAATGAGAGAGGTGCCGAGGTGAGAGAGGTGCTTCATAAAGAAAGTGGACGTCAATATATGTGGTCTGGTGACCCTGCTTATTGGGGCAGGGTGTCGCCCGTCTTATTTCCGATTGTCGGACGGTTGAAGGATGATCAATACAAGATAGACGATCAAACGTATCAACTCTCGCAGCATGGATTTTTGCGTGATGTTGATTTTGAACTATTTGAAGAAGCAAAAGATCAGGTGGTTTTTCAATATCAATCAAATGGCCGTCACACGTCACAATATCCGTATGAATTTACAGCGCGCATCAGTTATGCACTGTCGGAAAATGGACTAACGATTTCCTGGGAAATTGTTCATGAAGGAGATGGCACGATGTATTTCTCGATTGGCGGGCATCCGGCATTTCATGTCCCGCTTGTTGAAGGCGAGCAGACAGCTGATTATTCACTCACATTGGCACCTTCCACCGAACATGATCCAGTCCAATATGAACTTCATGATTCACTTGTGAGAGAGAAGGAGAAAGGTGTTGAGTTTGAGCCGATTCAACTTCGCCCAGAACTTTTTCAGAACGATGCAATGATCTTTAGTCATATTGATCAAGTATCATTGATTTCTCAAGCAGGTCACGGCGTTGAGGTCGATCTCAGTGGTTTTCCGTTCGTTGGTATTTGGTCTCCATATGATCAAGAAAAGGGAACAATGGCTCCTTTTGTTTGTATTGAGCCTTGGTATGGGATCGCTGATATGGAAGGGACAAATGGGCAGTATAAGGAGAAATTCGGCATTCAAACCTTAGAGAAGCAAGAGACCTTTCACGCAGCTTACACCATTTTCTTTAAATGAACATTTGTGCATGGTGAAGTGAACAATTTGTTATGATAGAGGAAAAAAGGAGGCGTACGAATGGATCGGGACAAACAGCAATTAAGTATTGAAGCAGCAAGGCTCTATTACTTATCTGATTACAGTCAGCAGGAAATCGCCAAGCAGCTTGACCTGTCGAGGCCAACGGTGTCTCGTCTGCTTCAGTATGCGAAGGAAAAAGGGTACGTCCAAATTACAGTGATGGACCCATTTGAGGATTTAAATGAGCTGTCCTTATTGCTGAAAGAAAAATATGATCTGCTCGAGGCTCATGTGGTATTTTCACCAAAGGACGATTATCCAACGATTACGGATTACTTGAGCCGGTTTGGTGCAGATTATCTTCAGAATACGGTGAAAGACGGCGATATCGTTGGAGTGAGCTGGGGCACCACGATGTATCAAATTGCTCAAAAGATGCAACCTAAACAGGTAAAAGGGGTAGAAGTTGTTCAGTTGAAAGGTGGAATCAGCCATTCACATGTGAATACATATTCTGCGGAAACGATTCAGCTGTTTGCATCAGCTTTTCAAACGGCACCACGCTATTTGCCACTGCCTGTTGTGTTCGATAGTGCCGCCGTTAAAGAGATGGTCGAACAGGACAGACATATTCATCGCATTATTGAAATGGGCAAACAGGCAAATATCGCTGTGTTTACTGTTGGGACGGTAAGAGATGAGGCGCTTTTGTTTAGGCTTGGTTATTTCCGTGAAGAAGAAAAGGCGTTGCTCAAGACATCCAGTGTCGGAGATATCTGTTCACGTTTTTATGATCAAGAAGGACGCATTTGCAGTGAAGCGATTAACAATCGCACAATCGGTGTGGAGCTGGATGATTTGAGAACAAAAGAGCGCTCCATTCTTGTTGCTGGTGGACATCGAAAGGTTGCCTCTATCCATGGGGCGCTGAGAGGAAAATATGCGAACGTATTGATGATCGATCAGCACACAGCAAGAGCTCTTTTAAATGTCACAAAATAGATGAACAAAATTTCATAACTATATTTACAATTGTTCAATAGTCATTTAAGATGAAAGTATCATATTTAAAAGGAAGTGTGAATCATGACAATAGCAAAGCTCATTGATCATACAGCACTAAAACCAGATACATCTAAAGCTGCGATCATGCAGTTACTAGAAGAAGCAAAGACATATCAATTTGCTTCCGTTTGTGTGAACCCAACTTGGGTATCTCTTGCGGCGAAAGAACTAGAAGGAACAGGCGTTGATGTATGTACAGTCATCGGTTTCCCGTTAGGTGCAAACACAACAGCAGTGAAAGCATTTGAAACAAAGGATGCCATTGAAAACGGTGCAACTGAAGTGGACATGGTCATCAATATTGCGGCATTGAAAGATGGCGAATATGATGCAGTTGAACAAGATATTCGTGCCGTTGTAGATGCAGCAAAAGGTAAAGCCTTAGTGAAAGTCATCATTGAAACTTGTTTACTCACAGATGAAGAGAAAGTACGAGCTTGTGAACTTTCTGTAAAAGCTGGCGCTGATTTCGTCAAAACATCGACTGGATTTAGTACAGGCGGTGCAACAGCTGAGGACATCGCATTAATGCGTAAAACAGTTGGACCTGACATCGGTGTCAAAGCATCAGGCGGCGTGAGAACAAAAGAAGACGTAGAAGCGATGACAGCTGCAGGCGCAACCCGTATTGGTGCCAGTGCAGGCGTTTCCATTATTAAAGGGGATCAATCAGCTCCTTCTAAAGACTATTAATTCATACGATCCTATGGTAGGATAACAATCATGACTCATTAGATGATGAAAAAGTCATATGCGGAAGGATCTCATTTCTGGGATTTTCTTCCGCAATTTGTTTGCGAAATAGGGTTTGTTCCATACAAGCACATTAATGTAAACGAATTCATTCAAGGAGGAAAAACATGAAATACGTCATTGGTATTATCGGTTTGCTGGTGATTCTCGCCATTGCATGGCTGGCAAGTAACGGGAAAAAGCGAGTGAAATTCCGTCCAGTCATTGTCATGATTGTACTGCAATTTATTTTAGGTTATATTCTGCTCAATACAGGTGTTGGGAACTTCCTAGTCGGGGGCTTTGCAAAAGGATTCCAAATGCTTCTAGGCTATGCAGGTGAAGGGATCAACTTCGTATTTGGCGGTTTAATGAATGATAATGCATCAACTTTCTTTATCAATGTCTTGCTGCCGATCGTCTTCATTTCTGCCTTGATTGGTATCCTGCAGCATTGGCGTATCCTTCCGCTGATCGTACGCGGAATTGGGTATTTGCTTAGTAAAGTCAATGGAATGGGGAAACTAGAATCTTACAACGCCGTAGCGTCAGCGATTTTAGGTCAATCCGAAGTGTTCATTTCCATTAAGAAACAGCTTGGATTATTACCTCAACAGCGTCTTTATACATTGTGTGCATCTGCGATGTCGACTGTATCAATGTCCATTGTCGGTGCGTATATGCAAATGATTAAACCGGAGTACGTTGTTACAGCACTTGTGCTGAACCTATTTGGTGGATTTATTATTGCGTCTATCATCAATCCATATGAAGTGTCTAAAGACGAAGACATGCTTGAAGTCGTAGAAGAAGAAAGACAATCTTTCTTCGAAATGCTCGGCGAATACATTATGGATGGTTTCAAAGTAGCCATTGTTGTGGCTGCGATGTTGATTGGATTCGTTGCATTAATTGCGATGATTAATGGTATTTTCACAGCTGCCATCGGTGTTTCTTTCCAAGATGTACTTGGATATGTGTTTGCACCATTTGCGTTTATTGTTGGTGTACCATGGAGCGAAGCAGTACAAGCAGGAAGTATTATGGCGACCAAGATGGTGTCTAACGAATTTGTGGCGATGCAAATTCTTTCTGGCGATGCCTTCCATTTCACTGCTCGTACAGAAGCGATCATTTCTGTATTCCTTGTGTCATTTGCGAACTTCTCGTCTATCGGTATCATTGCTGGAGCAGTGAAAGGCTTAAATGAAAAACAAGGAAACGTTGTCGCACGCTTTGGATTAAAGCTGTTATTCGGTGCAACACTCGTCAGCTTCTTAACAGCAGGCGTTGTCGGTTTGATTTACTAAACTAAAAAAGGAATGGTGAAAACAATGAGAATGGTAGATATCATTGCGAAAAAACGTGACGGAAAAGAATTATCTTCAGAGGAAATTTCTTTCTTTGTCAAAGGTTATACGGACGGAACAATTCCTGACTACCAAGCAAGTGCCTTGGCGATGGCGATTTTCTTCCAAGATATGACGGATCAAGAACGTGCAGATTTAACACTCGCTATGGCAAACTCAGGGGACACAATTGACCTGTCTGCTATCGACGGCATTAAAGTAGACAAGCATTCAACAGGCGGTGTAGGCGATACAACAACGCTTGTACTCGCTCCTCTTGTTGCAGCACTTGATGTACCTGTTGCAAAAATGTCTGGGCGTGGTCTTGGACATACGGGTGGAACAGTCGACAAGCTAGAGGCAGTCAAAGGCTTCCACGTTGAAATTACAAAAGACGAGTTCATCGAGCTGGTGAACCGTCATAAAGTAGCGGTCATTGGACAATCAGGCAACCTGACACCTGCTGATAAAAAACTGTATGCCCTTCGTGATGTAACAGGAACTGTTAACTCCATCCCGCTCATTGCAAGCTCGATTATGAGTAAGAAAATCGCTGCTGGCGCAGATGCAATCGTATTAGATGTGAAAACAGGTGCAGGTGCTTTCATGAAAACACCTGAAGACTCTGAGAAGCTTGCAAAAGCAATGGTTCGTATTGGAAATAATGTTGGCAGACAAACGATGGCTGTCATCTCAGACATGTCTCAGCCGCTAGGATTAGCGATAGGAAATTCCCTTGAAGTGAAAGAGGCGATTGACACGCTTAAAGGCGAAGGCCCTGAAGACTTAAACGAGCTTGTGCTCACATTAGGAAGTCAAATGGTCGTTCTTGCGAAAAAAGCAGAGACACTTGATGAAGCAAGAGAAAAGCTAATTGAAGTCATGAAAAACGGCAAAGCACTTGAGAAATTCAAGGAATTTTTAGAAAACCAAGGTGGAGACGGCTCGATTGTAGATCAACCGGAAAAACTGCCACAAGCACCTTATCAAATCGAAGTGCCGGCAAAAGAATCAGGTGTGATCGCTGAAATCGTCGCAGACGAAATCGGTGTTGCAGCGATGATTCTTGGAGCAGGACGTGCAACAAAAGAAGACGATATCGACCTATCTGTTGGCATCATGCTCAACAAAAAAGTAGGCGATCGTGTAGAAAAAGGCGAATCTCTCGTGACGCTGCATGCAAACCGTGAGGATGTAGCGAATGTCATGGAGAAAATTTATGACAACATCCGCATCGCTGACCATGCCGATGCTCCGACTTTGATTCATACAGTAATTACAGAATAAAGAGAAAAAGACAAAAGTGATGAATCGCTTTTGTCTTTTTTTATGTAAATTTTAGGTAGCGCTTCTTCTAGATATGATAAGTTAGATGAGTGGGAGGGGATATACCATGAGAATGCTCAAACTCATTCTCTTTATTTTTGTTGTCTTGATGATTATTGGATTTATCAGCTACTATGTGGGACCAACATCGACACCAAGTTCTTAAGGCGAGCAAAAGCTCGTCCCAGCGTGAAGACAAACCCTCGCATTCGGTGTCAGTCCTGCACGCTGGTTCTCACGAATGTCAAATTCGTTCCGCTCCATTGCTCGTCCTTCCTAGACTGCAAAGGTTTTCTTTCACGCTGAAAAGAAGACAAAGGGCTAAAATAAACTACATTTTAGCCCTTTGTCTACTGTCTGAGACGAGCAAAAGCTCGTCTTTTTTAATTGAAATAAAAAATTTCACTTTATGAAACAAACCTCTTGCAATCATGAAATAATGGGTGTATATTAGTTGACGAGTCAATGATTGATATATCAACTAATTGATCTGAATAGAAAAGAGGGGATGGCATTGACTGCATTTTGCTCTGAAGAAGCAGAGGTATTATATCGTTTGCAGTGCGTGAACCGTATGATGGGTGTGAAGTTCGAAGCATGCACGGGCATCAGCCAATCAAGACTGGAGTTGCTATCACTGTTATTCCAAGCCGACGAAATCAGCCAATCCGATTTGCAGAAAAAAGTAAATATTGATAGTGCGGCTGTGACGCGTCACTTAAAACAGTTAGAAACAAAAGGAATGGTCACGCGCAGAAGAAAGCCGGAAGATAATCGCGTCACGCTTGTTCGTCTGACAGATGAAGGCAGAACAAGAATCGAAGCTTCTAAAAAAGAAAAAGAACGATTTATCTCAGAAATGCTTGAAAACGTAAGTGATGAAGAACGAAAGCTTCTCACTGATGTGCTCATCCGTATACAACAAAACATCGAAAAGATTCAAACAACCTAAAGGAGTGTTACACATGGCTACAACATTAAAAACAAACGATTTTATGGATATTATGAAAGGGCGCCGCTCCATTCGTAACTATGATCCAGCAGTGAAAATTAGCAAAGAAGAAATGACGGAGATTTTAGAAGAGGCAACAACAGCACCATCATCAGTGAATGCACAGCCTTGGCGCTTCATGGTCATTGACAGCCCAGAAGGAAAAGAAAAGCTTGCACCACTCGCAAAATTCAACCAAACACAAGTAGCTACATCATCAGCTGTCATCGCAGTGTTTGCAGATATGAAAAACAATGAATACTTAGAAGAAATTTATTCAAAAGCAGTAGAAAATGGCTACATGCCGCAGGAAGTAAAAGAAAGACAAATTGCTGCATTAACTGCACATTTTGAAGCTCTTCCAGAGCAAGTGAATCGTGAAACGATCTTAATTGACGGTGGACTTGTGTCAATGCAGCTGATGCTTGCTGCTCGTGCGCATGGTTATGATACAAACCCAATTGGCGGATATGACAAAGAAGTCATCGCTGAAACATTCGGCTGGGATAAAGAGCGCTATGTACCAGTTATGCTTCTATCCATTGGGAAAGCGGCTGACGAAGGTTATGCTTCTTACCGTTTACCGATCGATCGCATCACAGAGTGGAAATAATTTTTAAAAAAAGGGAGACGATCATATGATTATTATTCATGCAGGGATGACCATTCATCCAGAGAAAGAAAACGTATTTCTAGAAGAAATCAACGGTTTAATGAAAGCTTCACAGGAAGAAGCAGGCAATGTGTCCTACAAGCTTTTCAAGGATACAGAGAAAGAAAACACCTTTTTAATGGTCGAAGTGTGGAAAGATGAAGCAGCGGTTCAAAGCCATAATGCAAGTGCACATTTCCAAGCTTTCGTCGCAAAGGCAAAAGAATTTTTAGCCGCTCCACTTGATGTTGTTGCATATCAAGGAGAGCAGCTTTCATAGAAAAACAACAAACACCCTAGGCATTTATAGCCTAGGGTTCTTTTATTTTCGACAATTCGTTCCACCTATTTCAATCTCGTATTGTGCATTTTCCACAAAGTTTCTGAAAATAAAATGTTTTTCGACTTAAGTATATTGGAATATGCTAGAATTAGATATTATTTATTACCAAATTAGGGAGGAACCAATATGAAAAAAGGGAAATGGACGAGCATCGCACTAACAGCTGTCCTCAGTTTAGGCACATTGACAGCTTTCAGCACCCCTCTATCTGCCCACACCTCAGAAAAGTCAACATCCTCAGATGGTGGTCATTATTCAGGTATTCCATTCGACGCAAGTGTTGTCAATGAAGACCGCCTCATCAAAGCCTTGAAAAAACAAGGAAAGATCAAAAAGAATGCCAATGAGGCAGAAACCCAAAAAGCATTAAAGAACTACCTAAAGAAAAAAGAAGAAGCAGCGATGAAACAAAGCGCAAGTACCTTAACAGAAGAACCTGAATTCCTAAAAGAATACAAACAAAATGTACATAATAAACTAGCCAAAAAGAAAAAGTTAAAGAAGCATAAAGGAAAAGAAGGCAATCAAGTAAAGCCGGTGAAAAAGGAAAAATATAAAGGCGACGTCCGTAATGATAAAGTTTTGGTATTATTAGTAGATTTTAAAGATTATAAGCATAATAGTATTAAAAAAGAAGAGACTGATATGTACTATGACAAGTATGATCAGCAGCATTACCAAGACATGCTTTTCGGAAAAAATGGCTACATCGGTCCAGATGGTAAAAGAAAAGTTTCTATGAAGCAATATTATGAAAAGCAGTCTGGTGGAAGTTATACGATTAGTGGAACAGTAGCTGGATGGTATACAGCCAAGCATGAAGCAGCATATTATGGCGGGAACGTACCAGACGAATCAGGCAGTGACGGCAGACCGCGCGAATTGGTGAAAGAAGCCCTCGAAGCAGCGGCAAAGGATCCAAACATTGACCTTGGTGAATATGATCAATGGGACCGCTATGATATGGATGGGGACGGTGTTTATAATGAGCCGGACGGTATCATTGACCACCTCATGGTTGTACACGCTGGCGTAGGTGAAGAAGCTGGCGGCGGACAGCTTGGCTCTGACGCGATTTGGTCGCATCGCTGGTCACTTGGTGATGTATTTGAGATTCCAAACACTGAATCAGAAGTGGGTCAAGGCGGAAAGTTAGGCGCTCTAGATTATACGATTGAGCCTGAAGATGGCGCAGCAGGTGTGTTCACACATGAATTTGGACATGATCTTGGTCTGCCTGATGAATACGATACACAATACACAGGCAGAGGAGAGCCCGTTTCTTATTGGTCTATCATGTCAAGCGGAAGCTGGGCAGGTAAAGTACCTGGTACGGAACCAACAGGTTTTAGTCCATATGCAAAAGAAATGCTTCAAAACTTGCATGGCGGCAACTGGCTTTCTGGAAAAACCATTGATGGTAAGACATTAACAAAAAGCAAAACAGTTTTAATCGATGAAGCAGCAACAAAAGGAACCAACCATGATGCGGTTCGAGTCGATTTGCCAGATAAAGAGATTGTGGTCACTCAGCCTGCACAAGGGCAATATTCATACTTCAGCGGAACAGGTGACAATTTGAATGCTACCATGACGACATCTGGGATTGATTTGTCGAAGGGAAGCAAAGCCGAGCTCACGTTTAAAGCATGGTACGATATCGAAGAAGATTATGACTATGCGTATGTAGAAGTTCGTGAAACTGGGACAGACAAATGGACAACCATTGCTGGTAATATTACGAATGATCGAAATGAGGCAGGAGCGAATGAAGGCAATGGCATCGATGGAAAATCAGATGGATGGGTAGATGCATCTTTTGACCTTTCTGCTTATGCAGGGAAGAAGATCGATCTGCAATTCCGCTATACAACAGATGCAGGATATTCACTGCCAGGTTTATTTGTAGATGATCTAAAGATTACAGCAGATGGAGCAAAAGTGTGGTCAGATGATGCCGAGGGAACGTCCACGTTCACTTTTAATGGATTCTCTCAATCTAATGGAAAACAATATGCCGCTCAGTATTATTTACTAGAATGGCGCTCTTATGCTGATGTCGATAAAGGCTTAAAGCATATCAAACGAGGAGCAAGTCTGATGAGCTATAATAACGGTTTGGTCGTGTGGTACGTCGATCAATCGTACAGTGATAACTGGGTTGGAAAACATCCAGGGAACGGCTTCCTTGGAGTCGTAGATGCAGATCAACAAGTGTTGAAATGGAGTGACGGCTCTATTGCAGCGACAGGTTTCCAAGTACATGATGCAGCATTCTCTTTGAATCCAAGCACGAAGCTGAATATTGATTATACAGCGACAACAGGCTTAACCTTAGAGGATCGCTATATCCGCCCAACGCGTACATTTAGTGATAAAAAGAACTATGTGAATCCAAATAACCCGGATGCAGGACGTGATGTGCCAACATACGGCCTATCCTTTAAAGTCGTCGGACAAAGTAAGGACCGTTCTGTTGGAAAGGTATTAATTTCTAAAAGCAACTAAACAAAAAGCCGGATTCTATCCATGAATCCGGCTTTTTGATACGTTAAGACATGGATTTTTAGCGTATGACTCGTCTTTGATCGAATGTTTGTTCTTTTTTATTTTGATATCCGAATGAAACCATTATATAATAGAGGTTGGAAGGTTTTTCTTTCATTCAATGTTCTTTTTAGTTGTTAAAAAACCAAGAAAGGATGAGCGTTACCAATGAGTTGTGTCACTGCCAAGCAATTAAAGGTGATTCGAGGGACGATGCAGACTTTTTGCAGCCATTTAGAGTATGATGGCCACGGTAAGCTTCATATTAATACCATCATGGCTTTTATTAAAAAGGAATTTGGTGTAAGAAAAATGAAAGACATTCCACAAAGTCGTTTTCATGAGGCGTTAGAGCTAATCCAAGACTTTGATTTATACACGGACAAAATACAAATACGAGACCGTCTATCAGAAAGGAATTCACTAAATTGAATATTTTAGCAATGATTTTAGTAGGAATTGTCGCTTTAGAGCACATTGTCATCATGTTACTAGAAATGTTTTTTATGGAATCAAAAATGGCGAAAAGATCTTTCAATCTGCCTGAACACTTACAAAAGGATCCAAATGTGAAAGTGATGTTTGCTAATCAAGGGCTATACAATGGCTTTCTAGCTGCTGGACTCATTTGGGGGCTCATTCTTGGTTCGAATACCGTAGGATATATGATTCAGCTATTTTTCGTTCTTTGTGTATTCATCGCAGCAGTATTTGGCGGTGTGACGTCTAATAAATCGATTATCATCAAACAAGGGTTACCAGCTTTTCTTGCATTAATTGCACTTATCCTGGCTATATAATCCTATCAGCGTGATAGAAAACCTTTGCAGTTTAGGAAGGACGAGCATCGGAGTGAATTTGACATTGGTGAGCACCGAAGCGCAGGACTGACACTGAATGCGAGGGTTTGTCTACACGGTAAAGCCGCCCTAGAGGGCGGCTTTTATCTTTTACGCATTCCCATCAAACGAATAATGGACGTAAGACAAAGGGCAACAGCGACAGCCAATATGATTTTTCCATACATGACGCCCGTAAGATTCATTAAAAAGACAGCCAATATGATACAGAGCGTGATGATAATCATCACAATCGAATAGGTTTTCATCTCTTTTTCCACTCCTTTTAAATTCCCTCTAGCGCAAGAGGTCTGTCAATTGTTTCTCATATTATATCATTTCATCACAATTTTACATGAAATTCCCTGTCAATAGAATGTGACAGAATGATTAGATTTGAAGTGAGGCTATATTTTTTAAAAAATCGGGTATAACATAAAGAGTTGTATCCAAGTCTGATTGCTTGATATTTAATTGTGCAAAATATAAAATAGTCACATGATAAATAGAAAGGATGATAAAGTTGAGCAAGAACGTTTTATTAGTATCCACAAGCAGCTCAGAAATGAACGGACACCCAACAGGCTTATGGCTAGAAGAATTG
Source organism: Bacillus sp. 22483 (assembly GCF_052044605.1). Lineage (NCBI taxonomy): Bacteria > Bacillati > Bacillota > Bacilli > Caryophanales > Bacillaceae > Bacillus > Bacillus sp. 22483. The sequence continues at coordinate 87,527 of NZ_JBQENU010000005.1, forward strand.
GCCGAGCCATTTCATATTTTTAAAGAAAATGGACTCAACGTGCAAATTGTTTCAATAAAAGGTGGAACAGTACCGATCGATAAAAATTCAATTCCTGAAGGAGTTCCAGCACAATATCAAGATGTGTATGAATTACTTCAAGACACAAAGGCACTGACCGATGTAAACCCAGCTGAGTATGATGGCATTTTCTTTGCTGGAGGACATGGCCCAATGATCGACTTTGCGTCCAATCAATTGGTTGCCGATGCGATCTTAGCGATTTCAGACAAAAATGGAGCCGTTGGGGCAGTTTGCCATGGCGTTTCTGCCTTTGTTGATGTGAAGGATCGTGATGGAAAATCATTTATCGACGGCAAGAAAATAACAGGATTCACAAATGAGGAAGAGGATGCTGTTCAATTGACATCTAAAGTTCCATTTTTATTGGAAACAAAACTTCGCGAGCAAGGGGCAGCATTTGAAAAAGGCGATGCATTTGCGCCATTCGCCGTTGTAGACGGACAAATCATTACTGGACAAAATCCAGGATCAAGTGCAGAAACAGCACGTTTATTTGTCAAAACCATTGCATAAATCATCAAAAAACCAGTCGTGACGCATACGGCTGGTTTTTTGTTATAAAAATTTCCTAAAAAAGCCCAAAACAAGTATTAGAAAAATGGTAAAATAATCACAGGGTAAAAAACCCAAATTAGGGAAAAGGGGATGTTCCTGTGAGAGCATTTTATGTCAAAATCACCGCCGCCTTACTGTCTATTTTATTGATCACAACAGGTTTATTTTCACCAGCAATCAAAGCAGAAGATGCACCAAAATCAAGTGAAAAAGTATCGCCACTGACTGAAAAAGCCATTCAGCAAGTGCAAGAGTCGTTTGAAAAGCAGGATAAAGGGACTGCGGTTCAACAGAAGGAAGTAAAAAAATCATTTAAAGTAGATAAGAAAAAGGGAATAAGTATTAAACGAAAAGCGGCTGCAGATGGAAAGATGCGCACGTCTGCCGTTCGCTCTATTGATGGACTAGCCATTAATCAATCGGCAGTTTTAAACGAGGAAGATCCAGTTGATTTATGGTTCTTAAGTACATCGTCCCCTCAGGCGCTCATCAGCCGGATTACCTCTCCAAATGCTGATTATTTCGTTCAGTTATTTGTTATTGATTATGAAGAAGGACAAGCTTATCCAACCGATCTGATTCAACCGGCAGGCAGTCTGCTTGCGTTAAGCAATTTACCAGCGGGGGATTATGCGTTTGGTATTACTAGCGGTGGAGACTTTGGAGACTCATATACATTACAGGTGAATGCAAAAAACCCACCAAATTTCACAGGTGCTGAATCCCTGTCATCAACATTGCAATACTTTGTTGCTTCGTATGCCAATGGGGATGTTTTCGCAAATGGTACAAAAGTGTATAACAAACAATCTAAGACCGCCGATTATAAATGGAAGCGTGTATTTTATTTCTCATATGATGGAAAATATCAACAGAGAACGCATTCTGTTGACAGTGTAAAAGTGAAGAGTATTTCGGCACCAGTATCGTACTCTGCTCCATATGCGAGTTCCTCTGAGGCCATTCTTGTCTACTTAGATGTGGAGACATTATTTATGTATCATGAATCATCGTTTGCTAGTGGGCAGTACTACCATAGCAGCTTTGTTGATACTCTCGGAAAGACAACGCCAAGGCGTTTAGACATTGATGACCTGACAAATTACGGCGATCATATTTTGGCTGTTGATTTAAAGACAGGAAAGCCAATTGATTTCTTCAGTGTCCTTAATTTCTACTATGCAGCAGGGATCGAGAAGCTGCCAACGATCAATACATTGAATTAAGATCGGCGGTTGACATCAAATCGCCACATGTGTAGAGTAAAGATAATTAAATGACAAAAGTCCACTAGGGGAGTCATGTATGACTGAGACAAGAGGAAATTTTGGACCCTTTGAACCTGATCTAGTTTGTACTAGCGGAGGGAAGTGGAGCTGGACCTTGTCTTATTCATGATTGAATCGATAAGAAGGCCGCTCCATTTGGGGTGGCTTTTTCATTTATTCAACTGAAAAAGAGGAGGCTTTTTTTATGACATTTTCAACCCAATTAAGGCAAGAAGCAGAACCATTATTTGAAGCGATTTATCAGCATCCGTTTGTGAGAGGACTCGCAGCAGGAGAACTCGAAAAGGAACAGATCATTCATTATGTCAAACAGGATGCAGAATATTTAAATGCCTTTATTAAAATTTATGCGGCAGCCATCAGCAGATGTACAGACAGAGAGGACATTACCTTTTTCCATCAACAAATGGCTTTTGTCCTTGATAGTGAGACACATCCTCATCAAAACCTTTGCCGAGTGGCAGGTGTCGCTTATGATGAACTGCAAGGGGCGTCTTTGGCGCCAAGTGCCCATCACTATATTCATCACATGCTGCAAGTCGCCGAGGAAGGGACGCTAGGAGAAATCATTGCGGTTTTGCTCCCTTGCCCTTGGACCTATTGGGAAATAGGCAAACGAATGCTTAAAGATGTTGAGCCCGACCCTGCCCATCCATTCTATGAGTGGATTACGTTTTATGGCGGGTTAACGGACTCTGTTACAGTGGAGCTTTGCAAACGGCTTGATCAGTGGGCGGAAGGAGCAAGTGAGAAGGAAAAGGAGAAAATGAAACAGCACTTCATCTTAAGCTGTCAGCTTGAGTATAAATTTTGGGACATGGCCTTTACTGTCGAAGAGTGGCCTGTCCAAATGGAGGTGCATTCTTCATGACATGGAAGATGAAAGAAGTCGTTCTTGCTGTCATTTTATCAGTGGCATGCGGAGTCATCTATTTAGGGTGGTCGACTCTTTATTTACCGATTACAGCCCTTGTCGGTCCAGCAGGAGGCAACATCATGTTCGGAATTTGGGTCATTGCCAGTCCAATCGTTGCTTACATTATCCAAAAGCCTGGCGCTGCCCTCATCGCAGAAACAGCTGCCGCTGCCGTGGAATTACTGACAGGCAGCCACTTCGGTCTTTCTGCGCTTTTGATTGGTGTATGCCAAGGACTTGGAGCAGAAATCGCCTTCGCTCTATTTGGCTATAAGCGATATCGCATGTGGACACTCATGTTGTCTGGTGCCTTTGCAGCAGTAGGGGCAATGGCATATAGCCTCATTGCCAATGGATTCGGCTATTACACGCCTCAAGTGTTACTCATGACACTTGTCACTCAAGTCATCAGCGGTATGTTACTCGGCGGTTGCTTGGCAAAGGTTGTGGTGGATGCTTTATCTAAAACGGGTGTGCTGAATCAATATGCCATCATGAAAGAAAAACGAAGTAAGGGTGACCAGCATGGATTCATTTCTCGCGTGCAGTAATCTCACTGTCCGTTTTTATGAACAGCCGAATCCCGTTCTTCATCAAGTATCTCTTTCTATTCAAAAGGGGGAAAAGGTGCTGATATTAGGACCAAGTGGAAGCGGGAAATCTACGCTGATTTCTGTGCTTGCTGGCATTATTCCAGAGCATATGGAAGCTGAAGTACAGGGAGAAGTGATGCGGCAAAGGCATACTGGTGTCATGTTTCAAGACCCAGATTCGCAGTTTTGTATGCACCGAGTCAATGAAGAAATTGCGTTTAGCTTAGAGAATCGATCTGTCCCTCGAGAACAAATGGATGATATGATTCAGCATCTCATGAAAAAAGTACAGCTGGATGTCGACCCAAACACAGATATTCATACCTTATCTGGCGGAATGAAGCAGCGGTTGGCGCTTGCTTGTTTACTAGCATTAGAGCCAGATGTCCTGTTCTTTGATGAACCGACAGCACAGCTTGATCCAGCAGGAAGAATGGAGATATTTCAATTACTTCAGCAGCTTTCAGCTGAACAGAATCAGACGATGATTTTTGTGGAGCATGTGTTAGACGGTGTCATCGAGTGGATGGATCGGGTGATCTTATTAGATCATCAAGGTCGTATCATAGCAGATGGAACGCCAAAAGACGTGATGAACACATTTGAGGGAGAAATGAAAGAAGCCGGCATTTGGCGTCCGAAAATATTTCCCGAGAAATGGTCCACTATCGTACAAGATCCGTTTCATCCACTGAGTCAAACACTCTTGCAAACCTTTGAGGCGAGAAAAGAACGTCATGAGAAATTGTCATCAACAGATCGAGAGGTCATTATTCGCACAGATCATCTACAATTAAGCTACGGGAAAAAAAGCATTATAGATGACCTGCACCTTAATATAAAAGCAGGAGATTGGGTTGCGATCATCGGTGAAAATGGCAGCGGAAAAAGTACGTTTCTTAAACATGTCATCCGTTTAGAACCAATAAAGAAAGGTCACATTTTCTTAAAAGGAAAACACCTGAAAAAGTGGTCTGACCGAACATTATATGAAAAAGCAGGCTTTGTATTTCAAAATCCAGAACTTCAATTTATACAGGACACAGTGTTTGATGAAATCGCATTTGGTGGGAGACAGCCAAATTGGCCAGAGTCTGTTGTGCAAGAAAAAACGAATCAGCTATTGGCAGAGTTCGGCCTAGAGAAGCATAGAGACGTGCATCCTTTCACCTTAAGCTTAGGACAAAAAAGAAGATTAAGTGTTGCCACGATGCTTCTTTTTGATCAGGATGTACTCATTTTAGATGAGCCGACCTTCGGGCAGGATGAGAAAACGGCGAGGGAGTTAATCCGGCGTTTAAAAGAACGTCAACGACAAGGCACCACTATTATCATGGTCACACATGATATGGAACTCGTTGATGAGTGCGCTGATCAGGTGCTTGTTTTTCATCAAGGGGAGCATGTTTATGATGGTACGCCTTTTGATTTATTTTCTCATCAGGAACTTGTCACTTCCTGTGGGCTGAGAGTGCCGTTACATTATCGCTATATGGCTGAAAGAAAGGAAGTGATGACGATTGCAAAGTAATCACTCCTTTCTATCCACTGTAAATCCAGTCATGAAATTACTCGCCCATCTCCTTGCGATGTGCTGTCTGATGGCGATTTCTGATCCTAAAACGACGTTCATCATCTGGCTGTTTGCACTTGGAATTGGACTTGTCCTAGGCGGCTGGAATTTGAAATACCTCATCACCAGACTTGTACCTTATCTGCTCTTTTTCATTCTCGTGTTTTGGATGATGGCGGCCTTTGGCAAGGGAGATCATACAGTTTGGAAGTGGGCATGGTTTCATATCACGGAGGAGAGTTTAAGAAATGGGCTGACCATTTCTTTTAGAATGCTTGGGTTTGTGACATTTGGTCTCCTTTTTACATCAACAACTGATTTGACGGCCTTTATGATGAGCTTAATCCATCAATGCCGAATGTCACCCAAATGGGCATATGGGATGCTGGCAGGCTTCCGGTTTATCCCGTTGTTTCAAAGTGAATTGAAGCAAATGAAGGCTGCACATAAAATTAGAGGCTACAAGCAAAAAAACAGTTGGAAAGCCTTTATACGTTATGCACTCCCCCTTTTCACGCAAGGTGTACGGAAATCTGAACGACTAGCCATTGCGATGGAAGCAAGAGGCTTCACAGGGACGAGGGAGAGAACATATTATCATGTCATCAGCACATCATGGATCGACTGCATGTATCTTTTTTTCATCGTCATTAGTGTGTTGATATGCATCTTCTTCTTTTAAAAACAGCCACATTCTCTTGATAGAATGTGGCTGTTTTATATGTCTTAGGTCATTTGGTTGATATTAGTACACATTGCAGGCTGTAATAGATCATATAAAGAACCGATAAAGAGAGTGTACTGAGAAAAAGAGAGGATGAACGTGAGCGAATGTCACAGAGAATTGATAACATAATAGACGCTTTACCAATCGTTGGACTAGCTATGAGAGAGCAGCTAACCTTTTCTGTATTAGGAAAAGAGAAGGTTCTTTATTATCAGCAGCACGGGAACATTGACTTAGGGTTTAAAGCTGGGGATGTTGTAGCTCCCGGGTTCCAAAACTTTTCGATGTTGAAAAATGGGAGAGAGCCATCGTTTATCCAGATTCCTAAAGAGGTGTACGGAATTCCTATGGACATCGTCGCCATCCCGATTAAAGATGACAAAGGTCAAGTGATCGCTGCCTTCTGTGTAGCATATGACCAAACGAATCAACAACGATTAGAACACATTATGACGGAAAGTAACGATGCTTCCGAAAAACTAGTCGCGATGGTACAGCAAGTGGCCGCACATTCAGAGGAACTACAAGCGACAAGTGAACAAATTCTACAAAATACAAAAACCACTGTCGAAAATTCCTCTAAAATCAACCAAGTGTCTAATCTCATCAAAGGTATCTCTGATCAAACGAACTTACTTGGACTCAATGCATCCATTGAGGCTGCAAGAGTAGGTGAAGCAGGAGCAGGCTTTGGGGTGGTTGCTACAGAAGTGAGAAAGCTGTCTACTCACGCGAAGCAAGCAACGACTGATATTGAAACAGCGCTAAAAGATGTGCAAGGCTCTATCAAAGGAATGGAAGAAGAAATAGCACAAATCGTGGCTTCTTCTGAACATCAAGCAGAACTCGTTGGCACTTTCACAAAAATTATTGAGGGGCTGCACGAAACGAACGAAACGATGAAATCATTGGCAACAGACTTAGTGAATTATCAAGTGAAATAAATAAACGAATCACCAAACCTCCAGCCGTATCGGAGGTTTTTTAACGTGTTAAAGTGAGTTTTTTGTCATGATATTGACGGGTTTTTCACTGACAGGGAAGTTACACTTCTGTATGATAGAAAAAGAGAGACCTGTATTGATCATTAGACCTATTCATAAGGAGGAAGACCATCTTGACACAATCAGCAAAGCTGCAAGAAGTACTTGCGCCTTACCGTCCATTGCTAGATCAAACCGAAAAACCACTGATTCAATTACAGATAAAACAAGGAAAAACAGGACCATATGACAGCAAAATAGCAGGTGATCCTTATTTCCCAAAAAACGACGAATATCCCGTTGATGGAGAAGGCCATCCTATGAAGCTGCTGGCACAAATCAATTTCGGCCAGCTGCCAAAGCTGAAAGATTACCCAGAAACAGGACTTTTGCAAGTGTTTATTTCTGTACATGATGATCTTTATGGGATGAATATTGACCAAAAAACAGAGCAAAAAGATTTTCGGATCAAATTTATTGAGGAACCTTTCTTAGCTGAAGAAGACTTATTGACTGATTTTTCATTCGTGAAAATTCCTGACGATTTTTATTTTCCAGTTACGAAGGAAGGTGCGATTACAGGTGAATTATCAAGCGAAACGATCAGTGTAGGAGATTTCCGCTTTGAAAAAGTCACAGGAAAGCAAAGCTGGGATCTATTCGAAGATGCTGTTGGTATTGATGGTGATGAAGCAGATCATTTGCTAGATGAATTTTATGAGACAGCAAGTGGTTTTGGCCATAAAGTTGGCGGATACCCAGGTTTTACACAAGAAGACCCGCGTACCTATGTAGACCAAGAACATACTGTGCTATTATTGCAAATTGACTCAGATGATGAAGTGGACATGTTGTGGGGAGATTGCGGCATTGCCAACTTTTTTATCAAACCAGAAGACCTCAAACGAAAACATTTCGAAAATGTCGTCTATAACTGGGATTGCTCCTAATTTTGTAAAAAACACTCTTTTTGAAGAGTGTTTTTTGTCTATTTTTAGCCTTTTTGCCCCTAAATCGTCATTTCTGAGAGGTAATATGTCATTCTTTCTAGTTGACCGTATCAAAAAAAAATGTAAAATCATCTTAAAGTCCTCTTTTTTGAAAATAATAATAAAATGACATATCAATCAACAATGAAATGCTCGAAAAAGCGGAATGTACTGGGGGGGATCAATTGATCATTTCGAAAGTAATCAACAATAATGTGGTCAGTGCGTATGATGACGAGCAGCATGAACTGGTCATTATGGGCAGAGGGATTGCGTTTCAAAAGAAAAGCGGAGACCCGATTGACGAAGAACGTATCGAAAAAGTATTTTCCATTCAAAATAAAGATATATCAGAAAAATTCAAAACCCTGCTTTATGATATTCCGATCGAGTATATGCAAGTGTGTGAGGCAATTATCGATCACGCAAGAACGACCCTTAACAAAAATTTAAATGACAGCATCTATGTCACATTAACGGATCATATTACCTTTGCTATTGAACGTCATCAAAAAGGAATGGACATTAAAAATGCCTTGCTTTGGGAAATCAAACGGCTGTACAAAGAGGAATTCATGTGTGGTGTAGAAGCGATTCGGATCATACAGGACAAGCTCAACATCCATCTTCCCGAGGATGAAGCAGGCTTTATTGCGATGCATATTGTCAATGCAGAACTGAATGAGGAAATGCCGAATGTCATTCAAATTACAAAACTGATTCAAGATATTTTGAACATCGTAAAGTATCATTTCCAAATTGATTTGGACGAAGAATCATTAAATTATTTCCGTTTTGTCACGCATTTGAAGTTTTTTGGACAGCGTCTGTTTAACGAAACACAAATGGAAAATCAAAATGAGTTTCTGTATGAAGTCGTAAAAGAAAAAAATACAGCCGCTTTTCAATGTGCGGAGAAAATTAATGACTATGTGCAAAAAGAATACAACCGAAGTCTCATAGAAGATGAGATGTTATACTTAACTTTACACATCGATCGAGTCATAAAAAGAAAATAAATCAAAAAGAAAGCGTTGACATATCAAAATTAACATGCTAATTTATAACTATAAACTCAATAACCCACAATCTTTTAGGATTGTTACTGGTCAAGCAGGCAAAACCTAAATCATTGTCCCTATCTTTGATAAGGCATGATTTAGGTTTTTTTGTATCTAAAGGCTTATAAAATTGAATAACGATCAATCGCTATGAAGGATTGTTACTGGTTAAGCAGGCAAAACCTAAATATCGATTAATGTCTGAATCGCTATTTTTCGGGCATTAATGGATGTTTAGGTTTTTTCTATATCAAGATGAAATCAACGATTGGAGGGTAACACAATGAACCACAAACAAACAGCAAAAGAAGTTCTAGAGCTTGTCGGCGGTGAAAAGAATGTAAAGCAAGTCACGCACTGTATGACAAGGCTCCGCTTCAACCTATACGATGAAAGCAAAGCGGATAAAGAGAAGCTGCAATCAACAGACGGCGTCATGGGCGTGAATCAAAGCGGCGGTCAATACCATGTCATTATTGGCAACGACGTATCAAACGTCTATCAAGCAATGATTGCTGATTCTGGGTTATCAGCCGATGTGAAATCAGGCGGTTCAGAAGAAGCTTCAAAACAAAATGTGATTTCTAAACTTTTCGATTTTATCTCTGGTGTCTTCACACCGATTCTTCCAGCCATCGCTGGAGCTGGTATGATCAAAGGGATCTTAGCATTAATGCTGACGTTCCAATGGATCTCAGATAAAAGCAGCACATATGCGATTTTAACAGCTATCGGAGACGGAGCCTTTTACTTCTTACCGATTCTGCTCGCTGTAAGCGTAGCCAAAAAAATTGGCACAAATCAATATATCGCCGCTGCCATTGCAGCAGCCGCACTGCACCCGCAGCTCACTGCTTTACTAGGTGCAGGAAATACAGAATTTCTAGGCTTGCCAGTGGTTGCCGTTGTGTACTCTTCATCGGTGATTCCAATTCTACTCACTATCTGGCTCGGCTCTTATGTGGAAAGATTCGCAGAAAAATATAGTCCGAAATCACTAAAAATCATTCTTGTTCCAACAGTTACACTTCTTGTCGTGGTACCAGTTATGCTCATCGCGGTTGGACCACTTGGAGGGATTATCGGAAATGGTCTTTCAGGTGGAATTGATTTATTGTTCAAACATGCAGGTATTTTGGCCGGACTCTTAATCGGTGGCTTCATGTCACCATTGATCATTACGGGCATGCACTATGCACTACTTCCAATCATGATCAACAACATTACATTAAACGGTTTTGACTTCATTCTTCCAATGATGTTTGTAGCGAATATGGCACAAGCAGGCGCAGCATTCGGTGTCTTCTTAAGATCAAAAAACAAAACATTCAAATCATTGGCGATGTCTACAAGTATCACTGCGTTAATGGGTATTACTGAACCTGCTATGTATGGTGTGAACATGCGATTGAAAAAACCGTTCCTTGCAGCCCTCATTGGTGCAGCAGCAGGCGGCGTGTTCATGTCTATCTTCAAAGTAAAGTCATATGTGATATCAGGATCAGCAGGTCTTCCAGGTCTCCCAACATTCATTGGACCGACATTTGTGTACTCCATCATTGGATTAGTGATCGGCTTTGTTGTAGCAACCATCATGACACTTGTTCTAGGGTTCAAAGATGTACCAGTGAAAGATGATACAAAAGCAGACAAACCAGAAGAAAAGAAAGACACAGTAGCGCTTCAAAATGAAGTGGTACAAAGCCCGCTTGAAGGTCAACTAAAGCCGCTCAATCAAGTAAATGATGCAACATTCTCTAATGAAATCATGGGTAAAGGAACAGCCATTGTCCCAACAGTTGGACGTGTAGTAGCACCGTTCAACGGCAAGGTTGAAACCATTTTCCAAACGAAACATGCCATTGGTTTAAAGAGTGATCAAGGCACAGAGCTTCTCATCCATGTGGGGATTGATACAGTAAAACTTGGCGGTAAACATTTCACAAGTCATGTGCAGTCAGGTGATCTCGTTCAAGCAGGAGATCTGCTAGTTGAATTTGATATCAAGGGCATTCAGCAAGATGGCTATGATGTAACAACGCCAATTATCGTCACCAACACAAATGATTTTGCACAAGTTGATGCGAAAACAGATGGGGCGATTACAGTAAAAGAGACATTGCTTACAGTCAGTGTAGAAGAAAATGAGGAGGGCATTCAACATGACCAATTTAGAAAAAACATTTCCTAAAGGTTTCTTATGGGGCGGCGCGGTAGCCGCCAACCAAATTGAAGGCGCTTATAACAAAGATGGAAAAGGCTTATCGACAGCGGATGTATCACCACACGGTATTATGCACCCATTCGATGAATCAATGAAGGACCTTAACTTATATCATGATGCGATCGACTTCTATCATCGCTACAAAGAAGATATTGCCCTGTTTGCAGAAATGGGATTCAAGTGCTTCAGACTATCCATTTCTTGGCCACGTATTTTCCCAAATGGCGACGATGCGGAACCGAATGAAGCGGGCCTCGCTTTCTATGAAAAAGTATTTGATGAACTGCATAAGCATGGAATTGAGCCAGTTGTCACGATCTCTCACTATGAAATGCCACTTGCACTTGTGAAAAACTACGGCGGTTGGAGAAACCGTAAGCTTGTGGGTCTTTATGAAACATACGCTAAAACATTGTTCACTCGCTTTAAAGATAAAGTGAAATATTGGATGACTTTTAATGAAATCAACGTTGTGTTACATGCTCCTTTCACAGGGGGCGGCCTTGTATTTGAAGAAGGCGAAGACGAGAAGAGCATTCAATATCAAGCAGCGCATCACCAATTTGTTGCAAGTGCTCTAGCTGTTAAAGCAGGACACGAAATCATTCCTGATGCGAAAATCGGTTGTATGATTGCAGCGATGACAACTTATCCGTACAGCTCAAGACCAGAAGATATGTTTGCTGCGATTGAACAAGATCGTAAAACATTGTTCTTCTCAGATGTACAGGCAAGAGGTTATTACCCTGGATACATGAAACGTTATTTCCTGGAAAATAACATCAACATTGAGTTCCAAGACGGTGACGAAGACATTCTAAGAAACCATACAGTCGACTATATTGGCTTCAGCTATTATATGAGTTTTGTGACAAGTACAGATCCAGAGGTTCTTGGACAAGTTACTGGTGGTAACCTATTTGAAGGCGTGAAAAACCCTTATCTAGAAGCAAGTGATTGGGGCTGGCAAATTGATCCAAAAGGACTTCGTACAACACTAAACCAACTATATGACCGCTACCAAAAACCATTGTTTATCGTAGAAAATGGATTGGGTGCTGTGGATCAAGTAGAAGAAGACGGCTCCATTCAAGACGATTACCGAATTGATTACCTCAGAAGTCATTTGCTTGAGGCAAGAGAAGCGATCGCAGACGGCGTTGATCTGATCGGCTATACAAGCTGGGGCCCAATTGATCTTGTCAGTGCATCAACAGCTGAAATGAAAAAACGCTACGGCTTCATTTATGTCGACCGCGACAATGAAGGCAACGGTACATTAGATCGAAAGAAAAAGAAAAGCTTTGATTGGTATAAACAAGTGATCGCGACAAATGGAAAGCATTTAGACGACTAAATAGAGAAAATATTTGGTTTCTTTGAGAACACACGGTGTCATAAAACGATGAAAACAATTTGAATCGAGGCATTATCATTCTTTAGGTGTCACTTTGGAATGATAATGCTTTTTGTTTTATGAAAAAGACAAAATTGCACAAAAAATAAACCACACTTTAAATTTTTGCGTGGTTCAAATAAATCATATGATCTTTCGAATATATTTATTTATGCTTTTGAAGAAGAGCTTTGATCTTCAAAAAGTGATTTTAATTCGATAATATCAAGTAATACTGATTCTTCAAGTCTTTCTTTTATATCTCTAAAATTTTGATTATTTTGAGATAAAATATCTTTTATGGATTTGATACCATTGATTTTACTTAAAAAAGTAAACCATTCATAATCATCGCGTGAATCAACAAGGTATTCAATGTTATTATTAATAGTGATATATAATAAGTTATCCTCTTGTAAAGGCATTAAAACATCTATGTTTTCTTTTAGTATTGGAATGTGTAATGTATTAATCGTGAGAGCTGCGTCTTGGTTTAAGTTAAAAGTGAAATCGCAATAACAATCAATCTGCTTTTTATAGTCATCGTATCAACCTTTTTTCAAATTCTAATTCATCTTTGACATTTATTCCGTAATTTCCTATAGAGGGAATTGTCGGCTTAAGCATTCTTGCTTTATCAATTGCACCGATATAGATGTTTTTGAAAGAATATCCCTTTCTTTGATAAAACCTAATGGCATTTAAGTTATCATTACTAGTGATTAAATTAATAGATTGTATATTTTGTGTTTTTAGATGTTGTTCTAACTCAAAAAGCAATTTACTGCCAACCCCATGGTACTTTTCTAGAGCCTCTAAAGTCAGGATTTCCGCCTCTTCTTTGAATATTTTGTAAACTAATATTCCTACTATAGTATCTCCACGTTTAGCCAACATAATGTTTTCATTTAAAACATTATAAGTTGTCCCTTTAGACACCATAGTCGTTCCACCCCAATGTTCATTGAAAAAACATGTTAACCAAGAAAAGTCTTTTGAACTTGGCTGAGTTACTGTCAATTCTTCTGAAAGAGACCATTTTTTTGAAAGCTGGATATGAGCTATTTCGTTGTCATTCGCTTGATCCTTAGAAAAATTGATTGAGATACCTAGTTTTTCGGCGTTTATTTGAGCAAGTTTTTGTGCGTAGTTCGAAAAATCTTCAGGGTCAATACCAAAATAAAAAAAACTTTCAGGTGGATTCTTTTTGTACCACAATTTGCTACTGATGACATATTCGTTTTGTTTTGTTTCAGTTATGTTGATATCATCATATAATAGTGCTCTTCCTTCAATAAACTCTACGACAAATTCATCTAATTTGTTTTGAGTAAATAAACGGTTTTTTTCTTGAAAATATCCTATTGCACTTAATTTACTGTGAATCCAATTAATTAAATCATCCTCGTTTAGTTCATGATCTCTTGCTAGTGCCATTAGCATTGCAATGTAATTAACGATTGTTTTGCTTCTCTTAGTTGAAATGTTTTTATAGATGTTTTCTAGAATATCATCATTCAGTTTATTCATTTTACATATACAACTTCCTTTTCAATTAATTGTTTACTCAATGCTTGGAGGTCTTTGATACAAGTTTGAACATCTGTATCATATTCTTCAGCGATTTCCGTTACTATTGAAATAAACTCTCTTTGTCCGTCAATTCGTTCATAAAAATCAGCTGCGACTTGATTTAGGGACATGCCCGGTTCGATAATGATACCTTTTAAGTACTTTCTTGTTCATTATCAGGATTTTTTACGAAAATTGTATTATTCTTCATTGTGATTCCCTTCATTCTTTTTTCTATAACAAGGTACCAAGATTGTAGCTTTGGCTCGTTTGTGTCAGGGTATGATTTAAGATTTTATTATCTTCAAAGGATATATGTATAGTTGATTTTCTTTGACAAAATCATTATATAAATAACATTCATCATGAGTCAGCAAAGATTGTACACTCCTTTCATAAAGTGTTAGGGTATGAAAAACTAGTTATTAATGTCCTCCAGCAACAACTACATTACGAATCTCAACAAGACATGGAGTTTTATAATTTTTTTGATGTAACATTCCTCTTATATATGTATTAAATTCCTATTTTATATCCTAACAAAAGAGATAATAGCATGTCATTTATATTTTTTTTCAATATTTAAACAATGATTTTTTGACAAATTTTATGTTTATAAAGTAATAGTGATGAGTAGATTGATGTTGCAAATAGATTGATAGTTTGTAAAAAAGAAATTGGAGAAAATACAAAAGATGGCTAGAATCATCGGTTATTTTAATCTAGGAAGGCGTTTATGGTTTTAGAGAGCTGTATATCCACTAAATTGAATTCTAAATGGTATAGGATAATCTTTTAGGCTTGCCTGAGGGAACAATGGCAAAAGCAGTATTGTATGCTGCTAAAGAATCAGCTGGATTTTCAGCACATTTTGATGCGTATTGTAATTTCATTTTTCAACTTAAAGGGAAAAAGAAATGGAAGTTGGCTGAAAATTTTAATACAGTGAATCCACTTCAACATTATGAATTAATTGAGGCTCCTCATTTGCCAGATCCATTAAAGTCGTATTGGAATGGTGATTTTCCTGATGAAAATTTATCTAATGGTAGGGAATTGATTTTGGATACGGGATCATTTTTATTTCTTCCAAGAGGTTGTTGGCATTCAACTAGTTCTTCTGAAGAAACCATTGCATTAAACTTTACCTTCGGTCAGCCAGCTTGGCTAGATCTAATTTTAATAGAATTAAGGAATCGATTGATTCAAAAAGACGAATGGAGAGAACTCGTTAATATTGACCTTTTGGATGAAAATGAACGAAAAAAGGTAGAAGAAAAATTAAAATCAATGATAAATAATTTACCAAACGATTTCAAGGGAATTTCAGTAGGGGATATACTGGCAAGAAAGAAAGATGACTTAGATGTATATCAATCTACACAACTTGTTGTAAGACAACTTATGAGTATAAAAGATGGTTTTTAAGAAGATAACTTATATTCATTATCTTCTTAACTCTACTATAGAAGTATGACGATTAAACTTCATATAATGTTGATAGAGATGACAAAAAATAAAGAACCGCCAAAAAAGCGGTTCTTTATTATGACGGTAAGCTTTTTCTGCAGATTTCCGCCTATTTCCACACTTGATCCGCAATCTCAATCACATGACGCAGCTTTTCCCATTGCTGTTCTTCTGTTAACAAATTGCCTTCCTCTGTTGAGGCGAATCCGCATTGTGGGCTCAAACAGATTTGGTTGATGTCCACATATTGAGCCGCTTCCTCGATTCGTCTTTTGATCTGATCAACGGGTTCAAGTTCCCCATACTTTGAAGTGACAAGACCTAGTACGATTTGAAGGTTTGGATTTTTCACATAACGCAGGGGTTCAAATCCGCCAGAACGGTCATCGTCGAATTCTAAGAAGAGACCATCCAAATCGAGACCTGCAAAAATCGTTTCTGCCGCTGCCTCATAACCACCTTCGGCTGCCCAAGTTGATTTAAAGTTACCACGGCAAATGTGCATGGTGATCACTAAATCATCTGGTCGATCGGCAACTGCTTCATTGATTGTTTTCGCAAACGATTCACGCAGTTCATCTTCTTCGCGGCCAAAAGCTTTGATTTGTTCATGTCCTTTTTCAGAAAAGAACACAGCCCAAGCTGTATCATCTAGCTGTAAGTAACGGCAGCCTGCATCATAAAAAGCACGGATGGCTTTTTTATAAGCTTGTGCCACGTCATGGTGAAAATCATCTAAGCTGTCGTACACACCTTCTTCAAGCTTTCCACGGAAAAAGAGCATATTCGGACTTGGAATCGTCATTTTAGCCGTATGATCACCCGCGATGCTGTGAAGGAAGCGATAATCCTCCAGCATTGGATGATCAGTAAAATCAATCTTACCTGTTACTTTGATGCCTCTCGCTTTTGTCGTCGTATTGTGGAATTGAATGCCTTGGTCTGCTTCAAATCCTTCGACCCCATCAAGCCCTTCTAGAAAGTCAAAATGCCACCATGCACGTCTGAATTCTCCATCTGTGACAACCTCTAATCCAATTTCCTTTTGCTTCTCTACAATACGAGTGATTTCTTCGTTTTCAATTTGTCTGAGCTGTTCTGCTGTCAGTGTACCGTCTGCTTTTTGCTTGCGGGCTTCTTTGATGCGTTCAGAACGAAGTAAACTCCCTACTTGATCTGCGCGAAATGGCGGCTTTGTTGTTTTCTTACCAATGGTTTGTACTTGTGTCATGCTGAATCCCTTCTTTCTTCAGGTTATAAATCAAATAAAAAAGCTCTTCCTTGGATAAGGAAGAGCATCATATACTGTGAGATCTCTGCCTTATCTTCAAACAAGCTTCAGCTTGCTTAAGGAATTAGCACCATTCTGTTCCTAGGAACAGCGGTTGCCGGGTTTCACAGGGCCAGTCCCTCCACCACTCTTAATAAGGTTACCTTTGATTCAATTTTCTTAATAAACACAATTATTCAATCTTTTCGAGAAAAAGTCAATGGTTTTTCCTATTTATTTTCCTACATAAACAAATCAGCGACGAGAACACCTGCTAATCCAACAAGTGATAGAACAGTCACCATCAATGTCCACGTTTTAAAAGTTTGAGCCATCGACAAATTAAAGTATTCTTTGTAAATCCAGAAACCTGCATCATTCACATGAGAGAATGTTATACTGCCGGCGCCTGTTGCAATCACCATTAATTCTGGGCTGACTCCCGTCAAACCAATCAGCGGTGCAGAAATGCCAGCTGCTGTGAGACCCGCGACAGTCGCTGACCCTAAAGAGACACGAAGGACAGCTGCAATTAGCCAAGTGAGGAGCAGAGGAGACAGTGTGCTTCCTTGCATAATCCCTGCAATGTATTGATCAACGCCGCTGTCAATGAGCACCTGTTTAAAGGCGCCGCCGCCTGCAATGATCAATAGAATCATCGCAATGGAGCCAATTGAATCCGTAATCGACTTCATGACGTCCTGCATGCTCTTTCCTCTGCCAAGACCAAATGTGTAGATGGCAAGCAGCACAGAGATTAATAGGGCAATCGCCGGCTCACCTAAAAACTCAGCCGCCGGTAGCAGTGGAGAGGACGGGAAGAAAATTTCTAAACATGCTCTGAATGTCATGAGCAATACAGGTAAAATAGCGGTGAAAATACTAATGCCGAAGCTTGGCATTTCCTCTTCTGTAAATTCCTTTGGATTAAACAAGTCCTTTGGAATGTGTGCATGCAGTTGATCTTTCTTAAATAGTTTCGTAAACAGAAGTCCGCCTACTAAAACAGCAGGAATGGCTAAAATAATTCCAACCAATAAGGTTTGTCCCATGTTGGCTTGAAATACATTGGCAATGGCTGTCGGCCCTGGGTGAGGAGGGAGAAAGCCATGTGTTGTAATGAGTGCAGCGACGAGCGGCATTCCCACATACAACACAGGGAGTCTTGCGGCTTGAGCAATGGTAAAGACTAATGGAATAAGAATAATGAATCCGGTTTCATAAAATAGAGCAATTCCGATAACAAATCCAGTCAGCATCGTTGCCCATTGAATTTTCCCGATACCAAAGCGGTCGATGAGTGTCATGGCAATACGCTGAGCACCGCCAGAATCAGCCATCAATTTACCAAGCATCGCTCCAAAGCCAAGAACCAACGCCAGATGGCCGAGTGTACTTCCAAGCCCTTTTTCGACTGAAGCAATCGCTTCAAGTGGTGACATGCCTTCTAAAACGGCAACGATTAAAGAGACAATAATCAACGAAATGAAAGCGTTTAACTTAAAGACAACCATGAGTAAAAGTAATAACAAAACGCCAAGTCCGATAAAAACTAACGACATGATCTTTCCTCCTTTGTGCTGCATAAGGGAGCGTGAACGCTCCCTCTGCTTTATCCTTCAAGTATGTCTACTGCTTCTTTTAACGTATCCTTTGAGCCAACATTTCCCGGGAAAATCACATAAGACATGAATGGGAATTTACTTTCTTCTCCTGTTTGCCAAACGGGAATACCTGGTCTGATTTGACCTGCGACAGTCGCACGTTTGACACTGAGTCCTCTTGTGCCAATATCACTTGAGGTGATTCCACCTTTGGCAATGAGGTACTTAGGGCGAATGGAGAGGCGCTGAACAATGCTTGTCACAGCATCACTAATCTGAACAGAGAGCTTCAATTCTTCCTCTCGGCGATTGTCTCCAAGATCAAGCCGTTCTCTCCTTGTATAAACAGCAACCGATTGCCCGGTTGTTAAAAGCCTTTCAGTTTGTTGAATCACGCGGTCAATTTCCTCTTGAAATGCTTCAGGTTCTAACACGAGGTGTGTATCAAATTCAATAAATGCGATGTCTTCATTTTGCTGCAGCGCTTGCAATTGTTCGGTTGTTTTTTTGACATGGGAACCGACCATGATGAGGCCACCGTGCCTGCTTTCTTCCTGTATTAAGTCTTGTCTAGTTAATAGTGCTTGATCCTCAACACCGCCAAGCACTTTTGTGAGAGCTGCCGCACTTCTAAATAGAAAGTGCTGACCTGCTTTGATAGCCTCTATGAGGGCAACGACAAAGACTTTGACATCGTCATAGTCCACTGCATTCACAACCACTTTTTGAAAATCCTTCACGGTCATCAGCTGATCCTTTATTTGTTCAATACGTAAAGCCCGGATATCTTCTAAAGAAATATAAGTAGTGTTTTCCTTAGTGAACGATCCGTTTGATTTCTCTTCGATCCATTCTCCGAGGTGAGAAGATTGAAATCCGAATGTACGATCCAATGCAAATTCTGTGTCACCAGCAGGAATTAATTTGTGACCTTCCTGTACGTAGTGAATATTGCCAATCGTAAAGCGGCCGCCTTCTTTAAAAAAGGGAAGAAGAATTTCGCCGTCAAATTGGCGGGAGCTTTGCTGTTCAATGGTCGTTCTGAGAATTTCAGTCTCCAGTGGGAAATGTCCACGCAGGGTGGAATCCCCCCGGCTGACAATGATGAAATCTTGATCAAGCCGTTCAGCCGTTTTCACAATCGTTGATGCGATCGTTTCATGAAGAACCGCCGTTTCTTTCTCTGTCATACTGCGAGAGTTGGTTAAGATAAAGAACATACGGCTGTCTTCAAGAAAACCAGCCTCAATGCTTTTCTCTGACCAATCGGTGAAAACAGAGACGCCGTGTACCGTTTGAATGCCTGTTGGGTCATCGTCTAATACAATCACTTTATGGTGAAAATGGTTTAGTGCTTGTTCGTATGCTGATTGAATGCGGGCTGAATCCGCTTTCGGAATGGCATTTAGTATCTCAATGCTTTGTTTCATAGAACCTCATCCTTTCTTCACTTCAACATGAGCCATTTTTTCGTAATATTGAACGATCCCGCCGTGATCAAGTCCAGACTTTCCGTCCGCTTTGAGGGCGTGGAAGATTTCCAGCAGCTGACTAGAAAGCGGGAGAGGGACGCCGATATCGTGGGCAGTTTCCATGACATTGGTTAAATCCTTTAAGTTGATGTCAATACGTCCGCCAGGCTCAAAGTTTCGTTCTAAAATGAGAGGAACCTTCGCATCGAGTACAGCACTTCCTGCCAGTCCACCTCGGATGGCTTCATACATTTTATCAATCGCAATGCCAGACTTAGCGGCAAGGACGAGTGCCTCGGACATGGCAGCGATATTTAAGTTGACGATGATTTGATTCGCAAGCTTAGCGGTTGTCCCGCTTCCATTTGATCCAACTAATACGACATCTGTGCCCATCGCATAGAGGACATCCTTTACTTGTTCAAAGATCTCTTCTTCTCCGCCCGCCATAATCGCAAGTGTCCCGTCTATCGCCTTTGGCTCTCCGCCACTGACAGGAGCATCGATAAATTCGACCTGATGCTGTTTTGCCAGTGCCGCTAATGCTCTAGAAGTAACAGGTGAAATAGAGCTCATATCTATAATGATCGTGCCAGGTTTTGCTGCAGCCAATATGCCTTGTTCACCTGCTACGACTGCTTCTACATGCTCACCTTTTGGAAGCATCGTGATGATGATATCGCTTTCAGATGCTGCCTCAGCAGCTGATGCAGCGGCATTTGCGCCCACTTCTTTTAATGCTAGAACAGCTTCTGTATGAATATCGAAAACAGTCACAGTATGACCGGCTTTTAATAGATTGAGTGCCATAGGTTTCCCCATAATGCCTAATCCAATGAATCCAATTTGCTTTGCCATTTTGTCCGCCTCCTATTTAGAAACCCCTTACAAAAAGCGCTTTCTTTTCTTTTTGTTAGTATATATACTATCTTTTTAATTTAATAGTAGAAAATAAACTATTGTTCATTTAATGTACATGACGAAATAGGAATGTGTCAACGGAAAATATGAGAAAAGTCACAAAAAAAAGACCGGAAACAGCTCCGGTCTATTGTCGATTATGTTTTATTTTTAGCTACAGCTAATCGAGAACGTTTGACGTTGTCGATCGCATTTGATCCTAATTCTAAAACAGCTGCGACATACAAAACATCAATAATCACAAGCTGATTAATACGAGAAATCATTGAGTCAGAACGATAGGTTGTTTCTCTCGATGAACTGAGCAGATGAAAGTCAGATTTCTTGGCGAGCTCTGATTTCGGATAGCTCGTAATCGAGGCGACCGTTGCACCTTTTTCCTTTGCAAATTGCACGGCATCAAGGATTTCTCTACTTTCTCCTGAATGTGAGATCGCGACGATAAAATCATGTTCCGTTGCATGTGTTGCAATCATATTCATCATATGAGGATCACTGCATAGACTCACTTCAAAGCCAAGCTGGAGAAACTTATGATAGGCATCTCCGGCAATAAAACTGGAGGCACCTGCTCCAAAGAAGACGGTTTTATGAGCCTGTTTCATTTGCTCAATAAATTGTGTCACAGCTTGGTCTTCTAAAATATGTTTCATATCCTGAATAGAGTTGGTGGTTAACTCTATGACCTTATGTTTAATATCTGCGACACTATCAGATGCTTCGATCTCACCGTATATGGATTGAGGTGTATTGGTCGCAATATCCTGCGCGACATGGACACGAAACACTTGATAGGACTCATAGCCAATTTTTCGCAGAAAACGAAAGATCGTCGTTTCACTTGTGTTGCATTCAGCAGCGAGTGCACTAATCGAATGAAGCACAACTTTCTGAGGGTTTTGTAAAATGTAATTGGCAATCTTTTTCTGGGTAGGGGACAAACTATGAAATGTTGTCCGGATATGACTAAAAATATTCTCTTCTATGATAAACACCACACTTCATCTAACATTCTATCTTAAGCATACAGGAACTTATGAAAACGGTAAACAAACCTCACATGAAAAATAAAGAATAATATGGAAGAAAACACTTCTTTTGGTTCTTTTGTCATGGTATACTCAATTGGTAATAGACAAAAATGGGGGTTTTTACTATGACAATGAAAAAAGGCCTAACGATCAGCCTGCTCATTTTTTCGCTGATTGTTTCGTTGTTTGCGCCAGTTGGATCTGCGGATGCCAAACAAGTGAAAAAAGCAAAAGTAAGTACACACTATTATAAAAAGAAAAAAACGTTTAAATATGCACAGGTGAAAAACCTTAGTAAAGCGCATATGAAAACCATCAATCGTGATTTAAAAGAAGATATTGCATTCTCTTATTCTACGTACTTGTTCTTAAAGGACGAAGCGAAAAAGGAAGGCTACGGGAAGGTCACGTATGAGAGAACGTATGAAACGAAATTTAACAATGGTAAGAAACTGAGTATCTTAAACTATGATTACATGTATAACGGTGGAGCGCATGGGGATACGATGGTTACGAGCATGAACTATGTGTTAACAAAGAAAAAAACAAAGCAACTGTACTTTACAGATGTGGTAAAAACAAAGAAAAAGCGTACAAAAGTAAGAGATTATATCTATAACTACACAAAGAAGCATAAAAGTAAATTCTATGCGAATCTGAAAAAAAGCGATATTCAAATCGGCTACGACACGCAGTACTACTTCACGAAAAAGGGAATCGCTGTTGTCTTCCAGCCATATGAAATTTCACCGTACTATGTAGGAATTCCTATGATTCAAGTACCTGCGAAGGTGTATAAATAAACAAGAGAAACGGCCATGAATTTGGTCGTTTTTTTATACATAAAAAGAGCCCCTGATGATGAGGCTCTTCTTTTACATTTATACTTGTTTGGGTGCATCGTTTAGTGGGTGACGGCGTTTGCCGTTGTAGTGGCGGCGCATACGAAAGATTTCAAACTCCGAAAGCTCTGCGCTTTTTCGTTTTTGGGTGCGGTTATCTTTTTTGAAAGAGAATAGTAAGTAGCAGCAAAGTGAAGCGATAATCAATAAAATCATCATATGACATTCCTCCAATTCATCCTATTCTTTAAGTGTAGACAGGGTGAGTGATGTTTATAACTGAAAATAGTTAGCAAATCGCGTTTAGTTCTAAAGGTTTATTCTAGGTGCTTTTTTAGGTCTAAAATACTGGTTGTTTTTAACTATTATATTTCCAGTTATTTCACTCGTCAAGAAGAATTTTTCTGGGGTTGTCTCTATTAGTACGATTAAGTGTCATAAAAGTTTCAGAAAATTGTAAACTTTTATTAAAAAACCGTTCCCGAACAGGAACGGTTGTAAACATGTTTATGCTTTTTCTTCAAATAAACGTGCAATTTCCACGATCACTTCTGACGCTTTCAGCATGTTCTCTACAGAGATGAATTCATATTTACCATGGAAGTTTTCCCCGCCAGTAAAGATGTTTGGCGTTGGAAGTCCTTTATATGAAAGCTGTGAGCCATCTGTACCGCCGCGGATTGGTTCAATGACAGGTGTCACTGAGCGGTTTTCCATGGCTTCATGAGCGATGTCTACGATATGTTTAACTGGCTCAATTTTTTCTCTCATATTGTAATATTGATCCTGAATGCTAAGGGTGATGCTGTTTTCGCCGTAGACTGCTTTTAAGTCGTTTGCGATTTTTTCAAATAGTGCTTTGCGCTTGTTGAATTTCTCTTTATCAAAATCACGAATAATATATTGCAACTCTGCTTCTTCTACTTCTCCTACAAATCTTGTGAGGTGGAAAAAGCCTTCGTATCCTTCTGTGTATTCTGGAGATTCATCTGAAGGAAGTTTGTTGTGAAAGAGCATGCCGATCTTTGCAGCACTGACCATTTTGTCTTTTGCTGTCCCTGGATGGACGTTGTTTCCTTTAATTGATACTTTTGCACCTGCGGCGTTGAAGCTTTCATATTGAAGCTCTCCTAGCGGGCCACCGTCAATCGTATAAGCATAGGAAGCGCCAAAGGCATCAACATCGAATTTGTGAGGTCCTCTGCCGATCTCTTCATCTGGTGTGAAGGCGACACGAATTTTTCCATGCTTGATTTCTGGATGCTCAATCAGGTAATGCATGGCGGTCATAATTTCTGCGATACCAGCTTTGTTATCTGCACCGAGCAGGGTCGTGCCATCAGTCGTGATGAGCGTATGTCCTTGGTATTTTTGTAAATTTGGAAACTGTGCTGGAGATAATACGATATGTAGATCTTCGTTTAACGTGATGTCCCCGCCTTGATAGTTCTCGTGAATCTGCGGTTTCACGTTCTTGCCAGTGAAGTCAGTGGCTGTGTCGATATGAGCCAGGAAGCCAATGGTTGGCACTTCTTTGTCTGTGTTAGATGGGATCGTGCCCATGACATAACCGTTTTCATCCATTGTCACTTCTTGAATGCCGATGGATTTCATCTCTTCAACTAGCTGCCTTGCTAGGTTCAGCTGTCCTTCAGTGGATGGGCAGCTCTCTATGTCTGCATCAGACTGTGTATCCACTTTTACATAACTTGTGAATCGCTGGATCATTTCCTCTTTCATCAATACGTCACTCCTTTTGTAGAATATGTTCATTTTATCATGTCTTGAATGCGCTTCATAACAAGAAAGGCTTTCTCTGACAATTAGAGAGGAAAAAGACCTACTTTTATTTTGCGATGTGCTGAATGGTTCTTTAGGGTGATTTTTTTGGGTGTCTTTTTATTTATAATGAGGACATATAAAATCATCCATTTGTACGTTAATTTGGGAGAAAGGGGTGCGAAAGTTGGATTCTAGTCAAACACTTGCACTCGCTCAAAAGTTCCAAGAAGCCGCTGATGGCATTCGGCAGTCGAAGCAGCTACTTGAGAATCGGCTGAAGGCAGTTGGATCAGGCTGGCAAGGGGAAGCAAGAGATAAATTTGATCAAAGCTTTGAGGAAACAGTGACACGCTATGATCAATTTGAAAAGGACTTGCTTGAAACAAGTCAGGAACTGCGGGATGCTGCTGTCAAAATCGAGGAACGTAAAGCTGAAATCGCCAGAATGGAAGAGCTTGAGCGAAAAAGGCGAGAAGAACGGAGAGAAAGAAACCGAGAAGGGAGATGATGTGATGGCGCGTGACATTGTAGTAGATCCAGATCAGCTGACAGGGCTGGCGAATGATTTTGTAGGAGAGCTTTCGGCCATCGAAACAAAGCACCACGATTTACATAGTGAACTGGATGGCCTCATCCTAGGCTGTGATCCCCGTTATCGAAGCTGTTTTTCTGGAGTAGGAGATGCGTGGGGTTCTGGACAAGCCTTAATGAGCAAATTGAGCAGTGACGACATTGCTATTCGTCATGCAACGGATAAAATGGTCGAAGCTGATGATATTTTAAGGAAAATGTACAGTTTGTATGATCAATATGGTACACTCACGAGCTTAGCTGGTATTGTGATGATGCAGGCGAAATACTATGGGCTTGGCATGACAACCTTTATCAAAGAAAATGGCCGCTATGCTGCGCAACATTCAAAGCTCCTTCTTGATGTGACCGGACGGGTAGAAGGAACGAGATTTGACCGGCTGGCAAGGATTTGGCTGAGCAAAAAAGAATTATTAAAACGATCGAATTGGTCGATGGCTGACCTAGTCCATAAGAAATTTACGAAATTTTATCCTAGCGATACAGTTGCGTTCACGAACAGTGTACGTGATTTCACAAAAGGAAGTATCAATTGGAAGGACACAGCTGGCATCAAGTCTGTTCTGAAAAATGGTGCAAGGTTTGCGAAAGGAAATGCCATCATTGCAACGGTCGTCACGGGTGCAACAGAAACGGTTGGCTGCGGTCTGAAAATTGCGGAGAACTATGCGGAATTTGGGGATCAGCCAGAAGTTCTCAAGCGTGAAAATGCAAAGGCTGTTGGAAATGCAGTGAATAATACGGTCTTTATTGCAGGCGGATCTGTTGCAGGTGCCGTTGTGGGCGGCGCTCTTGGAAGCTTTGCAGGACCGATTGGAACAGTGGTTGGCGGTGCGATAGGATCAGCAGTAGGTGGCTTTATTGGTGAAAAAGTCGCCAAGCTTACTTCTGGTTTTGCAGAACAGGTCGCAGTGAAATTAAAAGACCCAATTCATGCGGTTGTCGATAAAGGAAAAAAAGCATTTGAACTGGCAGGTCAAGGTGTTAAAGCAGTCAATGACACCATTGATCAAGCAAATCAGGTGATACATAAAGGAATAGAAAAAACAAAAGAAACCGCAGATTCGCTGTTGAAAGGTGCAGGTGATTTCTTGAAGGGCGCATTTTCTTTTGGATAAGGAGAGATCAAGTTGGATCAGCTAAGTCTAAGTATCGAGGAACTCATCTTTAGTTTTTACAGTGAAGGCTATTTTGAGCAAGGGATGTCTTTAAAGGAAGCCTATTATCCAGATGTAGAGGATGAACGTCTTGGATTTTTATTTGAAATTGCAT
Organism: Bacillus sp. 22483; assembly: GCF_052044605.1. Taxonomy (NCBI): domain Bacteria; kingdom Bacillati; phylum Bacillota; class Bacilli; order Caryophanales; family Bacillaceae; genus Bacillus; species Bacillus sp. 22483. The sequence goes on from NZ_JBQENU010000005.1 coordinate 113,723, forward strand.
GCCGCTCTTTGCTGGCAAAAGACGTGCTGGAATTTCGAAATAGACAATACCGTTATAAAGAAGAATACCGGCATTTCATTCAAGCCATGAATGATGCATCACATACCGTGAAAGCTTCAAGGTTTGGTGCATTAGATGAAGAGGTCAGTACGTCCTTTCATACGACTCAGGCAGGTATGTATTCACACCATACGCTTTATGATCAACAAGTGCATCAGATTCACAAACTAAAAGACGATCAGCAGACTGTGGAGCAAGTGACAACCTTTTTGAACATACACATGAGTGAACACCTCACACCAGTCATCAATTTGCAGGCGGAAGAATTTGAACTGCTGTTAGAACAAGCCAGTCAAGGGAATGAGGATTGCCCTTCTTTTCTAAATAAAGCAGAGAACCAAGAGCTTGTGCGGGCATTTGCTTCTGATGTAAGGGTTAGAAAAGGAAAAATGGATTCTTTGATGAAGGTCACTTATGATAAAAATAATACGCCGGATGTAGAGTCTATGATATTTGTTATTCCGGGGCAGAAGCATTCTTGGCTAGTGTCGGGCATGAAGGAAAATGAATTTCGGATAGAGACGGCTCATATGGACGGTTTACGTTCTATATTCTAATGGAGAAAAGGAGAATGGCGCTTGAATCCAAGTGAAGTAATAGAAGTGAGGAGCAGACCCTTTCTAAGAGTATGGGCATTCTTAGCAACGGGCGGGTTTGGCATCATCGGTATTTGGTTATTTTCAGAAGCTCTTACATTTGAATCGAATTATACGTTGTTTTTATTTTTAGGTGGATTATTAGGCATTGTCTATGGGTGGATCTCTTTTTTGATGATTCTTCCGGCTTTTACGAAGAGGGGAAATGTGATTTTTCGCATTCAGCGAGGAGAGAATGGCGCTGTTTTATACCGGCAACAAACAATCCCTTTTCAAGACATTCAATCTATTGATATGCGCAGGCATCGTTACAGTATCAGGGGATTTCTGTTCATGGATGTGCTCATTCGGAAAATGGATGGGAAATTGATCAAGATTCCGGCGTACAGTATTTTAGATGAAGAAGTATTTGAGCAAACGGTGAAACAAAACATTTATCCATATTTACATGAGACTGCCCAAGAAAATTGGAAACAGCAGCATGGTCATGGTGAAAAGCAGAATCAATAGATGTTTTAGCCATCATTCCATGAGGTGAGACGCCACTTTTTTTAAGAAATCGTGTATGATGTCAGTAAAGACTGAACAATCAAGAGGTGATGAGAGATGGACAAAGAAATGGTAATCGACCTCGTCACAGAACAAATGGCACGAATTCGAAAAGAAAAAAACTATACACAGGACCGCATGGCTGAGGTGCTTGGGCTATCCAAACGGCATTTGCAGCAGGTAGAAAAGAATCGTCTTCGCCTCAACTGGACGCAATCTGCGGCCGTATGTGCATTATTCAGGGATAGTGACATTTTAAAAGGGACACTTGGGGATGATCCGCTTGAGATTTTGGAAGTCGTCGCCCACGATGAATTGCATTTATCTGTTGAACGTACGATTGGCGGAAAGGTTTGGTGGCGGACGTCTGTGAAAAAAGGTACGTTTCGTCTTCAGCAGAATGTGCTAAGCCAGCATTACCGCATCTTAGATGATGAGAATTATCGCTATTATAGTTCCTTTAATAAAGAAGAAGCGAAGCGGCGGTTAGAGGAATTAAGTGAGCTGTCGTAAGCAGAAAAAGAGAGGTCCCTCTATGACAGGGACCTCTCTTTTTTGTGTTGTTTATACTTTCAGAGTGTTTTTCGCCCGAATAAAGGCAACAAGCTGTTTGATTTCTTCATCTGTTAGTGGAACGCCGTCTACATGGATGGTTCCTTCTTTTGCTTCCGTCAGCTCAATTTTGATATCAGAGATTTTGCGTTGTATCTCTGGCTCGTCCGTTCTACCAAGTAAAAAATCAATGGACGTATCATACAAATCAGCCAGCAGTTTCACTGCTTCAAGCGAAGGTCGTCGGTACCCAGATTCGTAACCGGCATAGGTGCTTTTGGCGATACCTAGGCGATCTGCCGTATGCTGGAGAGACCATTTTTTCTTTTTTCTAAGGGTGGTTAAACGATCGAGTATCATACATGAACGCTCCTTTATATACAACAACAGTATATCATATTTTGACAAAGAGTGTACGCGTTATGCGTAATAATTTCTTGATTAATTCGCGTTATGTGACTATAATGGCAATGAAGGTACGCGTAAAGCGTATATTATAGAATAGCACAAGCTGGCTTATAATATGTGTGACAAACGAAGTAATTTTACTGAAAGAGGTGGACCTGTTGAAGAAATTATTGCTTTTAACCACTGGTGGGACGATTGCATCTGTAGAAAGTGAAAATGGTTTAGCTCCAGGTGTTAAAGCTGAGGACCTTTTAAGCTATTTAAACGAAATTAATGCAGACTACACAATGGACACAAAGTCCCTAATGAGTATAGATAGTACCAATATGCAACCTGAATACTGGGTTGATATCGCAACAGCCATTTATGAAAATTATGACCAATATGACGGATTTGTCGTCACGCATGGAACAGACACAATGGCCTATACATCAGCAGCACTATCGTATATGCTGCAAAATCCTGATAAGCCAATTGTCATTACAGGGTCACAAATTCCAATTACGTTTAAGAAAACAGATGCGAAGAAAAACATTACAGATGCGATTCGTTTTGCATGTGACGGTGTTGGCGGCGTATACGTCGTATTTGATGGCAGAGTCATTCAAGGAACTCGCGCAATCAAACTAAGAACGAAAAGCTACGATGCATTTGAAAGTATTAACTACCCATATATTGCATCGATTGAAAATCATCAAATTGAATACAATAGCAAAGTAAAAAGATCATCAATGAAACCGCTTAAATTAGATGCATCCTTGAACACAGACGTTTGTTTATTAAAACTGCATCCAGGACTGAAGCCTGAGTTTTTAGATTCAATCAAAGGTTTGTACAAAGGGGTCGTCATTGAAAGCTACGGCAGCGGCGGAATTCCTTTCGAAGGAAGAAACCTTTTAGAAAAAATCAACGAATTGCTGGAAGAAGGCATTTCTGTTGTGATCACCACTCAGTGTCTCGAAGAAGGAGAAGACATGAGTGTGTATGAAGTAGGACGTAAAATCAATCAAGAACTGGTTGCTCGTTCAAGAAACATGAACACAGAAGCCATCGTGCCAAAGCTCATGTGGGCATTAGGTAAAACAACAGATCCACGAGAAGTGAAAAAGATTATGGAAACGCCAATCGCAGAAGATTTAGTGATTTAACTATTCTATAGAAAGCAGGTCATACGAGATGGTTCAAGCAACTTATCGTTACGAGAAGGATTTTCTAGGTGAAAAAGAAATTCCCGCAGACGTGTATTATGGTGTTCAAACGCTTCGTGCAAAAGAGAATTTCCCGATTACAGGATATCGCATGCATGAAGAACTCATTCGAGCATTTGCCATTGTCAAAAAAGCAGCAGCTCAAGCCAATATGGAAGTCGGACGTTTATATGAAGGAATTGGAAATGCGATCGTTCAAGCTTCAGATGAAGTGATTGAAGGCAAATTCCATGAATATTTCATCGTAGACCCGATTCAAGGCGGCGCAGGAACGTCTATGAATATGAATGCCAATGAGGTCATTGGAAACAGAGCCCTCGAGATCATGGGACATCAAAAGGGCGAATACATTCATTTAAGTCCAAACACACATGTGAACATGTCACAATCGACAAATGATTCGTTCCCAACGGCGATCCATATTGCAGTGCTCAAGCAGTTAGACATTTTACTTGAGACGATGCAGGCCATGCAGGACGTATTTCAAAAGAAAGCAAAAGAATTCGATCATGTCATCAAAATGGGGCGTACTCATTTACAAGACGCTGTTCCGATCCGTTTAGGACAAGAGTTTGAAGCATACAGCCGTGTGCTCAGCCGTGATATTAAACGAATCAACCAATCAAAACAGCATTTATATGAAGTAAATATGGGTGCGACAGCTGTTGGGACAGGCCTCAATGCAGATCCTCGCTACATCGAAATCGTAGTGAAGAAGCTTGCTGATATTTCTGGACTGCCATTAGTAGGCGCAGAGCACCTCGTCGATGCGACGCAAAATACAGATGCATACACAGAAGTATCTGCTGCCTTAAAAGTATGCATGATGAACATGTCTAAAATTGCGAATGACCTTCGCTTAATGGCATCTGGCCCACGTGCAGGTCTTGCTGAGATTGCATTGCCAGCCCGTCAGCCGGGATCATCCATTATGCCTGGGAAAGTCAATCCAGTCATGGCAGAGCTCATTAACCAAATCGCATTCCAGGTCATTGGGAACGACCACACCATCTGTCTTGCTTCTGAAGCAGGCCAGCTTGAGTTAAATGTGATGGAGCCTGTTCTGGTCTTTAACTTGCTTCAATCTATTAGTATAATGAATAACGGATTCCGCTCATTCACAGATCACTGTTTAGCGGACATCGAAGCAAATGAAAAACGTTTGAAAGAATATGTCGAAAAAAGTGCAGGTGTCATTACTGCGGTAAACCCTCACTTAGGCTATGAAGCCGCGGCTAGAATCGCAAGAGAAGCCATTTTAACAGGACAATCGATCAGAGATCTTTGCCTGCAAAATGATGTGTTAACAGAAGAAGAACTTGATATTATTTTGAATCCTTACGAGATGACAAAGCCTGGCATTGCGGGTGCAGAGCTCCTAGAGCGATGATAATATCAAAAATTTTATTTTATTAATATGTTGAATTGCCTGTGAAAAAGAGAAAAACAGGCAATTCACTTTCTTTCGAATTGACACACTTTTTTCACAATATTTTGAAAACGCTTAACGCACGCACAAAGGGAGGAAACAAAATGAAAACACCACGTCTACCGTCTATTTTAGAAGTCGTGTCTGTACTTGGCTTATTTTTAGCAATTGTTTTATCATTCACTCTTTACTTCAAATTAGATATTCAGCTAGCATTGTTCATCTCATGGTTTATGGTTATTGCTTTAGGAATTCGTTTAGGGCATTCGTACAAAGACCTTCAAAATGCGATCACAAAAGGGATATCGAATGGATTAGAGGCTGTTTTAATCTTAATTGCAGTAGGTGCACTTGTTGGTACATGGATTGCTGGCGGTGTTGTACCCACGTTAATTTATTACGGACTGGAATTTATTCATCCTAATATCTTCTTATTAGCTACACTGATTATCTGTTCTATTATGTCTGTTGCTACTGGTACGTCTTGGGGTACAGTTGGAACGGCAGGTATTGCGATGATTGCGATTGGTGAAGGATTGGGTATCCCATTACCGATCGTAGCTGGGGCTGTTTTATCTGGCGCTTATTTTGGTGATAAATTATCTCCTCTATCTGATAGTACTGTGCTCGCTTCCTCTCTTTCAAAAGTGGACGTGCTGGCGCATGTAAGAGCCATGATGGTTTTATCCATACCGGCCTTTGTTATTACGGCTATTATGTTTACAATTACTGGATTTATGTATGGTGGAAGAAATATTGATCAAGATAAAGTAGAGTTTTTGAAACAAGCATTGCAGGATACATTCACGATTAATATTTGGATGATCATTCCGGCAGTCATTGTTGTCCTATTACTTGTATTGAAAAAACCGTCAATGCCTGTTATCGCAATTGGTGCACTGCTTGGGGCAGTCTGGGCGATGGCATTCCAAGGAATGAACCCAGCTGATGCGCTTGGTACAGCTTATAACGGCTTCTCTATTAATTCAGATGTAGATTTCTTAAATACACTGTTGAACCGTGGCGGTATTGTCAATATGTTAGGATCTCTAGTGGTCATTATTCTTGGACTTGGTTTTGGTGGAGTTCTTGAATACTTAGGCGTGTTAAAAGTGATCGTCGCAACATTCGAGAAAAAATTGCACAATGCAGGAAATGTGACACTGTCTACACTTGTAGTAGCATTCTTTGCGAATATCTTTGGTTGTGCAATGTATGTCTCATTAATTCTTACACCAAAAATCATGGAAAAAAGCTATGACAAATTAAAATTAGACAGACGTGTGTTATCTAGAAACTCTGAGGTTGGTGGAACACTTACGTCTGGTATGGTTCCATGGTCAGATAACGGAATTTACATGGCAGGGATTCTAGGCGTCTCGACATTCTCTTATTTACCATTTATGTGGCTGAGCTTTGTTGCCATTGGTCTTGCCATCATCTACGGATATACAGGGAAATTCATTTGGTACGTGAAAAATCAACAAGACTCAGAAGAATCGGCATCATAAGCCACTGCAAAAGCCGCCCCTCCCCCGGGCGGCTTTTGTTTGTCCTAGGACCGTAAGACTATGTGTGTTTCCAGAAGGGTGGTTGTGTATTTTGACCCCCTATAAAAGAGGGCTTAAGGTGTGGTGTGAAGCAGATTGAAAGCATATTTATACCATAAAAAGGGCACAAATCCCTATTCAAACATGAGTCTTTGAACCTTATAATAACAATATTGGAAAAAGTGCGATTCACCATTACGCTCGTTTAGAGGGACTCTAAGCAGCGTTTTTATTTTTGACAGGAGGAGGAACCCATATGAGCTTATCGGATATGCTGTCTGCCCTTAACGGTGGCATTTCAAATAAAAAGGCAGAGATCGAAGAGAAAATTGCTCGACTCAAAAAGGCAAAAAGTAAGATTGAACGTGAACAAGATGCCGCAGAAACAGACCTAAAACAAATCAAGCAGCCAAAGCTTGGGGCCTCTTGGAAAGGGGAGCGGAGCCAAGATTTCAAATCAGAACGAAATGAAGCGCATGATGCGCTGCAAACGATCGTAAGCGATAAATATCCACGCTACGTGAGCCGAATCGAATTCAAAATCAGTACACTAGAAGCAGAGCAGGCTGCCTTATCCTTTGCCAGCTCTTTAGCTGGAGATGCCGCACGTTTGGCTGAAAAAGGAGAAGACGCAGTAGAAGACGCAAAACGCTTGATCTCAAAAGCATGGAGCAGCTTGTAAGCGAGCTTCATGCTGAACCAATCTGGAGGATATCATAATGGGACAAATTAAGTTAAACTACCAAACAGTGATGGATAAACTAGATGAAGTCTCCCAAGCAGTTGAAGCTTTAACAATGAAAAAAGCAGCAGATAAAGCTGGTGAAAACAGCCTTGAATTTGTAACCAAATGGACGGCACGTGAAGCAGAGGTGGGCGAAATGGTCTCAAGCTTTAAAGAAGCCTTAATCAAAAACGTTCAGGATACACGCTCAAATGTGAAGACGCTAAAAGAACAGGATGAAGCGATTGCGGCAAAATCATAAGCCCCAATCGTTTTATTGATAGCGTAGCTGAGTACGATGTAAAATATAGTCGTAAAGACTCATATATAATTCGGGATTTATGACCTTAGATTATTCCGTTTTTCTTCCAAACACCATGTTAAAAGGACACCTTTTCCCTATTTAAGCCTAAGGCTTTTCACCTTATACTATACTTAATGAAAGCGAACGATAGAAATGTCAGGACTGGAAAAAGCAGATGATCTGCCCGGTTTCAAAAACGCTGACGCCGTGCTTTCTTATGAGGTCTAATAGAGGTGGATGACATGAGTTTATCCGAGATGCTGCACCATCTGCATATGGGGATTGAAAACAAACGTGCAGAATTTGACGAAATGATCTCTCGGTTAAAGACAGCCAAAAGTAATATTCGAACAGAACAAGATCTTGCGCAGTCTGACATAAAGGAAATCAAGAAGCCTGCTCTAGATTCGTCATGGAAAGGTGAGAGAGGAACGGACTTTCACCGTCATCGGAAAGAAGCCTATCACGTGCTGCACGACATTGTGAACAATGAGTATGAAACCTATATTACGGAGATAGACCAAAAAATTATGCACTTTGAGTTAAAAAAAATGGAACTCGCTGTCGCTAGTAATTTTGCAGGAAGAGCCCAAGATGTGATGGAAAAAGGCGAGGATTTTGCAAAGGATGTCAAACATTTAATTGAACGGGGCTGGAAAGCTCTTTAATAAAATAAACGAAACAGCCGGCTGAACAAGCGGCTGTTTTTTTTGGTTTAGTCACATCCGCTGCTACCACCTGAATCACCACCGCAGGAGGCATCAGAAGCGTGATGTGTATACGAATCAGTATAGTTACTGGTTGTTGAACTGTGATGTGCAGAATGCCTAGAAGATGAACGCTTATCTTTTGGTGTAAACATGTGGGCGGTAATGGCGCCTAAAGAAGCTATGATGATGATGATAACAAACATGATGTATCCCTCCTCTTGTTTCATATTCATACGTTTGAGCCATAACAAAGTTCCCGGTCGGAAAGAAAAACTGGGCAAAGAGTTCTATTTTCGTTTATGATGATAGGCAAAAGTAATTGACCAAGGGAGGGGAGTCTATGTTATCTCTACGTCAGGAGGAGCTGTTGAGGCGGTTAATGCAGGCAGAGCAGGAGCTGACAGGTGAAGAAATTGCACGCCTGATAGGCGTCACATCACGAACAGTTCGAACAGATATGAAAGCGCTTAAATCAGTATTAGAAGTACACGGGGCAACACTTCATATGAAACGTGGAGCAGGGTATACATTGACTGTCGAAGATTATGGAGCATTTCGTACTTTTTTGAAAAACTCAATGAGAGAAAGAAATGAAAAAAAGAATCAAGTTATTCCAAATCAGCCGGAGGATCGTATCTCTTATTTATTGAGAAGGCTTTTATTGTCCGAAGACTATATGAAATTAGATGAATTGGCCGAGGAATTATTTGTGAGTGAATCTACTGTGAAAAATGACCTGAAAGCAGTCAAGCATCTATTTTCTTTACATGGACTTTCTGTTGCACACCGACCTAAATATGGACTGAGGCTGACTGGAGATGAAATGAAATTAAGGTATTGTCTAGCTGAGCATGTGTTTCAGCAGGAGCATCCGAACCCTGCCCTTTTACCTGAAGAAACGTATCAATTGATTCAAGATATGGTGCGTTCACGTACAAAGGCAAGCGGCCTTCATGTGTCAGAGATCGGTTTAAGCAACTTAGTGACACATATCGCCATTGCGTGCAAACGAATTGAAGAGAAAAAATTGGTGATGATGCCGGAAGGAGAACTCAAAGACATTCAAACACAGCCCGCTTTTCAAGTGGCGAGGCAAATGGCAGAAGATATGCGTCACGTGCTCGGTATAGATTTTCCATTATCTGAAATGGCCTATATTGCGATTCATTTAATGGGTGCAAAAATGATGGCGTATGGAGAAACGGGCCACACGCTATTTCACATGCTTGATGAAGAGCATTTCCGTTTAACTCACCAATTACTTGGTTATGTCGAAGAGCACATGTCACTTGATATTCAGACGGACAAGGAATTGATTGTGGGACTAAGTCTTCACCTGAGATCAGCGATTCATCGGTTCCGATATGATATGAACATCCGTAACCCCTATTTATCAGACATAAAAAGGCATTATCCGATTGCTTTTGAAGCAGGTGTCTATATGGGAAGATGGCTGAAGGAAAAAGAGAATGTAGAGATTCATGAAGATGAAATCGGATATTTGGCGCTGCATATTGGTGCTGCCATAGAGCGGACAAAAACTCAGACTGTGAGAAAAAAATGCTTGATTGTGTGCGCAACGGGTGTCGCGAGCAGTCAGCTTCTTCTTCATAAGCTGAAGGCCGCCTTTAGCGAAAGGCTAGAGATTGCTGGAACTGCAAGTGTCAGTGACCTTTTGTCGTATGACTTGAGAAGTATCGATTTGATCATTAGTACCATCCCGCTTCAGAACACACTACCTGTGCCAGTGATTGATGTACATACGATCCTCAGTGAAGACGATATGTTGAGGCTGAAACGATTTGTACAGGGGTCACAAGAAATGGGGGTCTTGCGATATATCAGTCCGAAGATGACTTTTTTTCAGCAAGATCTACAAACAAGGGAAGAGGTTCTTCAATTTTTCGTGAATGTATTGCAAGAACAAAACCGAATCCCGGATGATTTTGAACAGCTATTACTGGAAAGAGAGGAAGTGTCACCTACGTCGTTCGGTCATTTGGTCGCAATCCCTCACCCAATCAAACCGGCAACAGATGATACGTTTTGTGCGATCTGTACGTTGAGAAAACCAGTGTTGTGGGGCGACGATCGGGTACAGGTCGTCTGTTTGTTAAGTATACAGAAGACGTATCAGAAAGAATTGCAGTCACTTTATCAATTTCTTGTGCGTTTGACAGAGCAGAAGGAAGTGGTGGAGCAAATCATCAAAGCTGCTTCATTTGAAGAACTGACGGCGGCGCTGCACGTGTTGGAACAGCCAGATGAAAAAAAAGGATACCCATTTCCGCATCTGTGAGGAAAAAGATTGGATGTTAATGAAAGCGCTTTTAAAATAACATCAAAAAGGAGGATGATCACGAGTTTTTGTAAAGGGGGAGACGGATCATGAGCTTTAAAGAGAGAGCGGCCGACGTCATGGGACATGTCGCTTATCGTATTACAAATCAGAAATATATTATGGCGATTAAGCAAGCATTTGTCACATTAATGCCAATTATCATTACGGGGGCATTTGCTGTACTGGTCGCAAATATGATCATGAGCCCGGAAACAGGGCTTGCCCATTTTGAGATATTCAGGTTTTTAGCAGAGCTTCAGCCAATTATGAAGGCAATCAATTATGCCACGCTGAACTTTTTAACGATCGGGGCTGTGTTCCTTATCGGGATTGAGCTCGGGAAAATCAATGGACACAAATCATTGTTCCCAGGATTAATGGCATTGATTTCATTTATATCCGTTATTCCGACGACACTTCTTCTTGAAGTCGATGGATCAATGCGTGAGGTTGTCGATGTGCTGGCGAGGCAATTCTCCGATCCAAAAAGCTTATTTTTGGGTATGATCATTGCCATCGTCTCTGTAGAGATCTTTTGTAAGCTTACCGAGGTGAAGTGGCTGCAAATTAAGATGCCAGATTCTGTTCCATCAAATGTGGCGACATCTTTTTCTTCACTTTTCCCATCAATTATTACGATTACAATCATTAGTTCATTCGGGTTTGCGTTTCACCGTGTGACAGGCATTTATTTGCATGAAGCGGTGTATAACGTCGTGCAGCGTCCGCTTGAAAGTGTTGTGCAGGGACTGCCTGGTATTTTAACGTTAATGTTTGTGGCTCAATTTTTTTGGGTGATCGGTATTCATGGCAACCAAATGATTAAACCGATTCGCGAGCCGCTGTTATTAGGATCAATTGCAGTGAATATGACAGCATTTCAAGAGGGCAAAGAGATTCCAAATATTATCACGATGCCATTTTGGGATGTGTATATGAGCATTGGTGGTTCGGGTGTGACGATTGGTCTGTTGATCGCCATTTTTATAGCGGGTAGAAGGGAAGAGATGCGGAGCATTGCCAAGCTTTCATCAGGACCTGGACTGTTTAACATCAATGAACCAGTTATTTTCGGATTACCTGTCATGTTGAACCCTGTGATGGCAATTCCGTTTATCGTTACACCACTCGTGACAGGTACGATTGGCTATATCGCAACCGCTACAGGTTTTGCCGGGAAAGCGGTGGTGATGGTGCCGTGGACGACACCTCCGATTGTGAATGCTTGGCTGTCTACCGCTGGCAGTATGGGGGCTGTCATCACACAGCTCATCTGTATTGTTGTCGCTGTTTTCATCTATTTACCTTTTGTCCTCTTATCCAACCGGAAGCCAGAAGCAGCACCTGATTCAGAATAGAAGGAGGGCTCTGAATGAACATGCAATTTAGATGGTATGGCAAAGAAGATCCTGTCTCCCTTTCATATATTCGGCAAATTCCCGGCATGAAAGGGATTGTCAGTGCAGTCTATGATGTGCCGGCTGGTGATCTGTGGCCGGAGGAAAGTATTGCTCATTTAAAAGCGGAAATCGAACGTCACGATCTTGCTTTTGAAGTCGTAGAAAGTCTCCCGATCCATGAAGATATTAAGCTGGGAAAGCCTAGCCGGGATGTTTATATCGAGCATTATCAAGAAAATATCCGCAGATTAGCAAGGCATGGTGTGAAGGTCATTTGTTATAACTTCATGCCAGTCCTTGATTGGACACGAACACAGCTCGATTTCCCACTAGCTGATCAATCGACGACCCTTGTTTATTTTCAGCATCAGCTTGAACAGATGGATATAGAAAAAGATCGATTTTCCTTACCAGGATGGGATACGTCTTATACGCAGGAAGAAATGAGAAAGTTGATGGCTGCATACAGGGCATTGGGTGCAGAAGGGTTATTTGAGAACCTAGACTATTTCTTGGGAAATATCCTTCCAGTTGCAGCGGAAGAGAACATGAACATGGCACTGCATCCAGATGACCCTCCTTGGAACATATTTGGTCTGCCCCGCATTGTCAGTTGTGAAGAACAAATAGATCGTATCCTTCAGCTCGATGAACGCTCACAGCATGGACTGACCTTTTGTTCCGGTTCCCTAGGCTGTAATGCGAAAAATGATGTTCCTTCACTTGCGAGAAAGTATGCCAAAAAAGGGCGTATACACTTTGCTCATTTACGCAATGTCAATTTGTATGAAAACGGTGATTTTGAAGAGTCGGCACACCTGTCGTCAGCAGGCAGCCTCGATATGGGAGCGATTGTGAACGCATTGTTTAAGGAAGGATTTGCTGGCTATGTCCGGCCAGATCATGGACGAATGATCTTTGGTGAGACGGGCAGACCTGGCTATGGATTATACGACCGAGCACTTGGAGCTATGTATTTACAAGGGATGTGGGAAGGACTTCAAATTCACACGAAGAAAGGTCAGGTGGCAACATGAACAAAATCGACATACCCAATGACTTTATTCTAGGTGCTGCGGCTTCTGCTTGGCAGACGGAGGGTTGGAAAGGGAAGAAACCGCATCAGGATTCGTATATAGACCTTTGGTATAAGGAGGGGTATCACGTATGGCACGAAGGGTACGGACCAGCAGGAGCAACGAATTTTTACGAGCGCTATCCTGAAGATGTAGCCCTTATGAAGGAAATTGGGTTATCTCATTACCGGACATCGATCAATTGGTCGAGGTTTCTCATAGATTACGAGAATGGAATTGTAGATGAGACCTATGCTCGTTATATTGATGATTTCATCAATGAATTACTTGAAGCAGGTGTAGAGCCGATGTTTTGCTTAGAGCATTATGAGCTTCCTGCCGTTTTGCTTGAAAAGTACGGCGGTTGGTCATCTAAACATGTTGTCGAGCTGTTTGTTCTGTATGCAGAAAAGGTGTTTGAACGCTATGGAGACCGGGTCAAACATTGGTTTACCTTTAATGAACCAATTGTTGTTCAGACTCGTGTGTATCTAGATGCTATTCGTTATCCTTTCGAGCAAAATACGAAGAAATGGATGCAGTGGAACTATCATAAAGCCTTGGCGACATCAAAAGTGGTGAAGCTTTTTCAGGAAATGGGCTTGAAGGAATCAGCCGGTGCAAAAATTGGGGTCATTCTCAATCCAGAAGTGACGTATGCGAGATCGACTGCTCCGCATGATCAAGAAGCGGCCCGCATGTATGATTTGTTTTTTAATCGCGTGTTCTTAGATCCCTCCATTAAAGGCGAGTATCCAGAAGAACTGCTTGATGTGTTGAAAAAGCATGACATTCTTTTCGATGCAACGGAAGAAGAGCTTCAGCTCATTAAAGATCATACAGTCGATGTGGTCGGTCTTAATTTATACTATCCGCATCGCGTTAAGGCACCTAGCAAGGCTTGGAACGAAAATACACCGTTTCATCCATCTTATTATTACGATCTATTTGAGCTCCCAGGGAGAAAAATGAATCCATTCAGAGGCTGGGAAATCTATCCGAATATCGTCTATGATATGGGCATGAGAATAAAAGAAGAATACGGTAATATCGAGTGGTTTGTGGCTGAAAACGGTATGGGGGTCGAGCAGGAAGAGCGGTTTAAAAACGAAGACGGCATCATTGATGATCAGTACCGAATTTCATTTATCAGCCAGCATTTGAAAAAAGCCCTCCAAGCGAAAAAAGAAGGTTCAAACTGCAAGGGATATATGCTCTGGGCTTTTACGGATAATGTCTCGCCGATGAATGCATTCAAGAATCGCTACGGATTAGTAGAGATCCAACTGGAGAATGAACGGAATCGTCAGATGAAAGCGTCAGGGTACTGGTTCAAAACATTAATCCAAACGAGGAAATTAAGGGATGAACCAGATGTCATTTATCAATAGGAGTGATGGGATATGAAGCGAATCATTCTCGCTTGTGCAGCAGGAATGTCGACGTCGATTGTGGTATCTAAAATGAAGGCAGCCGCAGAAGGAAAAGGGCTGGATTATGAAATTTATGCGATACCTGAAGGGGCCATTGCGGATGAATTAGAAGAGCATGGGAACGATGTAAAGGTCATTTTGCTAGGACCGCAAGTTAGCTTTATGAGAAAGGCAGCAGAAAAAACAGCGGCACCTTATCATATACCTGTCGATGTGGTAAATGTAAGATTATATGGAACAGCGAATGGAGAAAAAATTCTAGAACATGCACTGAAACTAGCAAATGAATCTTGAGCAATCGGAGGAGAAGCAGATGACGGTATTAGAGGAAATGCAGGGAGCAGCCTTTCAAATCATTGCCCATGCAGGTGAGGCACGAAGCCATTATGTAGAAGCCATTCGTCTAGCAAGAGCGGATGACTTTGAAGCAGCACAGCAGTTGATTGAAAAAGGGGAGGAAGCGTTTCGAAGCATCCATGACCTGCACTTGTCGCTGATACAAAAAGAGGCGGCAGGGGAACAGCTTCCCTTTTCTTTACTGCTCATACATGCAGAAGACCAAATGCTCACAACAGAGACCATCCATCTGCTTGCCATTGAAATGATCGAAATGTGTAAAAAAATGAATACCCTGTCAAAATAGATATCAGTTATTAACCAATTTCTGTTATAATCATTCGGTAGATAAAGAGAAAGCAGGATTGGTGAATGAAAAAAACATGTATGTGGCTTGCAGTTGGTTTAGTCATGCTGCTCATTTCGGGCTGTATGGGTACGAAACAGCAAACAGAAGGAAACCAGCAAGCCATCAAAGAGGTAAAGGGTCAAGTACAAACGAAAGAAACAACAGAAACGCAGCAAATTGAAGCGGCAGAGATAGACAAACAAAACTGGATTCAGCAAAAGGAACCCGTTGCGCTTCCAATCTTGATGTATCACAGTATTTCCAGCGGTAATTCGTTACGTGTGCCAAAAAGCGAATTTGCGGCTCATATGAAATGGCTGAAAGACAACGGCTATGTCACGCTGTCGCCGAAAGAGGCATATCAAGTTCTCGCGACCAATTCGACACCAAGTGAAAAGTATGTTCTTATCACATTTGACGATGGATATACGGATAACTACACAAAGGCATTTCCGATTTTAAAAGAATATGGAATGAAAGCCACGATTTTTATGATCGAGCAGTCCATTGGCCGTCCGCATCATTTAACCGATGCTCAAATGGATGATATGATGGCGCATGGTATTTCAATAGAGAGTCACACCATTCATCATTTAGAACTCAATCGTTTAACACAGAAGCAGCAGGAAGAAGAATTAAAAGGATCGAAGGTATTCTTTGACCAGCGTTTTTCTCAACAAACAATCATGGTCAGCTATCCGGTCGGTCGCTATAACGAAGACACGCTGAAGCTGGCGAAGGAAGCAGGATATGAAATGGCTGTGACCACTGAACCAGGACATGCGAAAAAGGAACAAGGCATGATGTCCTTACACCGCCTGCGCATTTCACCGGGACTTTCACCCGAAAGCTTTGGCAGGCTGATAGAGGGAAATTGATCAATATTAGATCACAGATGTTTCACATGAAACATTTTACGACACGTTTCGTGGAGATGCTTTGTGGATCGACAACATCATCGGGCTTGAGTACACATCTAGGTATATTCTTCAGACGTGATCGTCACACATAATGTTTTTTAAATGATGTGAAAAGGGAGAGAGCAAAGATGTCAAATTTTCTTGGAATTGATCATGTCCAGTTAGCTGCCCCAAAGGGGAGTGAAGAGAAGGCACGTTTGTTTTTTGGGGAGATTCTAGGAATGAAGGAAATACCTAAGCCTGTTCACCTAGCAAAACGTGGCGGTGTTTGGTTTCAGTGTGGCAATCAACAGCTTCACATTGGCATTGAAGATCAGTTTCAAGCAGCGAAAAAGGCTCATCCAGCTTTTCAAGTAAAAAAATTATCAAATTTAAAAGAGACATTAATGAAACATCATATTCTTATAAAGGAAGATCAGCCGTTAGATGGAGCCATCAGGTTTTATGTAGATGATCCATTTGGAAATCGAATTGAATTTTTAGAGAGACTGTAGAAAATAAATCTTGTGAGAAACAATAAGGATGTCGAGAAAATCTCGACATCCTTATTTTATGAAAGTAGGTTATTGATAAACAGGATAACCCGTTATCTTTATATCTTTTCCGAGTGGTTCAAGAGAGAGTTGATCCAGTTCAATTGCATCACTCATGAGGCGTATGCCTTCGCCTCCGAAAAAAGAAGGAGAGAGTCGACCGCCAATGAGCTTGGGCGCCATGTAGATGACGAGTTTATCGACAAGCTGCTGTTCTAAAAATGAGGCATTGATTTGTCCGCCGCCTTCAATCATCAGGGAGGAGATATTTCTTTCTCCAAGCACTTGAAGTACTTCTTGTAAGGGCACTCGGATATCGCTATCCGTCATGATGACGCTGACGCCAGCTGCTTCTAAAGCGGCTCGTTTTTCTTCATTGGCTTGTTTTGTTGTAAAGATCCATGTTGGCGCCATTTGATCTGTGACCACCTTTGCTGTCAGCGGGATAGACAGCTTAGAGTCTAAGACAATTCGAATTGGATGATGACCGTTTGGAATCCGTGCTGTTAATGAAGGATCGTCGTGAATGACGGTTTGCGCACCGACCAAGATGGCATCGTTGATACTGCGAATGTGATGTGCATCATAACGGGACGTCTCTGATGTAATCCACTTGCTGTCAGACGTAGCAGATGCAATTTTTCCGTCTAACGTAATGCCTGCTTTGAGTGTCACGAAAGGCGTTTTTTTCGTAATAAAGTGATTAAATACTTCATTCATCAGAATGGATTCCTGTTCAAGTACGCCCGTGATAACTTGTATGCCAGCGTCTTGTAAAATGGCAATCCCGCGGCCAGCGACCAGCGGATTCGGATCAAGTGCCGCCACGACAACAGTTTCGACGCCAGCTTTCACAAGTGCTTCAGCGCATGGGCCTGTGCGGCCATGGTGGGAACAAGGCTCTAGTGTCACATAGATCGTGGCACCTTTTGCCTTATCTCCAGCCATTTTGAGCGCATGGATTTCTGCATGTGGTTCGCC
Organism: Bacillus sp. 22483; assembly: GCF_052044605.1. NCBI lineage: Bacteria > Bacillati > Bacillota > Bacilli > Caryophanales > Bacillaceae > Bacillus > Bacillus sp. 22483. The sequence continues at coordinate 131,182 of NZ_JBQENU010000005.1, forward strand.
GGCCTTCATATGCGCCCCGACCCCAACAATTTCATTTTCTCGCACAATCACAGCCCCGACGAGCGGATTGGGAGATGTCTGACCTTTCATTGCTTCGGCATTTTTAAGGGCTAGTTTCATATATCGCTCATGATGTGGCAATCGTACGCACCTCTTGATCCGCCTTCATATGGCCTGAGCGGTTAATTTTTGTCTGCAAGTATTTTTCATTGAACTCAGAGACATCACCCCAAAGAGGAATCCGTCCAGAAAGAGAAAGGCCTGCATGACTGATAGCATCGGTCTTTTTCGGATTATTGGTAATAAGTCTGACTGGCTTTGTACGCAACGTTTGAAGAACAGCAATCGCTTCTTCATATTGACGTGTATCATCTTCAAAGCCTAGTGCTTCGTTTGCTTCTACTGTATCGTAGCCGTTTTCTTGCAAGATGTAGGCCATGGCTTTACTGAAAAGACCGATCCCGCGTCCTTCATGGTTGGCTAAATAAAACAGTGCGCCTGCTCCATTGTCCTCAATCATCCGCATAGACTGTTTCAATTGGAACCCGCAATCGCAGCGTTTGCTTCCGAAAATATCGCCGGTGTGGCAGATGGAATGCATGCGGATCAGCGCTTCATCAGCATGTTCGAAATCTCCGTAAACAAGGACACTTGATTGCTGGTGATCTGCAAGCTCACGGGAGGAAAGGCTTTCGATTAAAGCTTCATCTGATAATGGTTCTTTCCCGTCATCTTTTAACCATGAATACCAGTTAAACATGACCGTTCTACCGTCTAAATTCACTGGCAGTTTAATAGGTCCAGTGATATATATAAATCCGTCTTCTTGCTGTACTCGTTTGATTTTATCTTTTAAAATGGCTGTTTTAACCTCTGTGTGTTTGTCCATATTCTGCACCTTCTTTTTTGTCTGTTTGTTCAATCTGTAAACGAACGAGAACGCCAAATGGATCAATAAATTCGTTACTTTTTCCTGTCGTGTTCATGTGAACGCCTGCTTTTGTCAGACGTTCGACGACGGATGTTCTATCGTCTTCTTTTGGGAAAACCAGTGTATAGCTTCTAATTCCTGAAAAACGTGGATCAATGGCTCCTTTTCTCCCGCGTCCCCATGCATTAAAGGCAAGGTGGTGATGATAGACGCCACCAGCAACGAATAAGCTGGCTGGGGGAGCCATTCGGATATGAAAACCGAGCGTGTTCACATAAAAGGAATCGGCTTCTTCTGGGTTGAGATGGAAATGCAAGTGTCCCATGACTGTACCAGCCGGGAGTCCTTCCCAGGTGGAATCAGCGGCTTCTTGCAGGAGACCATCTCCATCAAGCGGAGCATTTCCGCCACCTTTCACTTCTCCATGCTCACCTACCCATATGTCCTGAGGACGATCAGCATAAATCTCAACGCCGATGCCATCTGGATCACTTAAATAAATGGCTTCACTGAAAAAGTGATCGCTTGCTCCAATTAAAGGATAGCCTTTTTTGAGCACATGCGCCAGCCATGTGCCCAGGTTTTTTCTGGTAGGTAATAAAACCGCAAAATGATAAAGTCCTGGCTCATGATCCGGCTTCTCTTTCAGCTGCACATCTTCTTTCAGCACAAGGATTGGTTCCTTTGCGTTGCTGCCAAGCGTGACAGTAGAATCCGTCTGTTCTAATAAAGTAAAACCTAAAATGTCTGTATAAAAAGGCAAAGAACGCTCAAAGCTGGACACATGTAATTCTGTTACACCTAATCTTACCTGCTCTATTGTATTCAAAGCTCGGTCATCTCCTTCATGTTATATGCATCTGCATGTTCAATGGTTTATTGAAAATTGATAAAATGATTACCTTGTTACTTTTAGTAACTAAACTATATAATAGTTAGTGACTTATTTCAAGTAATTAATTATGTTATAATGAAAAAAAGTAGAGAAAAGCAGGAGGGAGTAAAGTATGGCTCAAGTAGATGGCTGCCCAATTACAGATGCCATGGAGATTTTAGGGAAGAAGTGGGTGATTCTGATCATCAATCAGCTTTTGACAGGGCCAAAACGTTTTTGTCAGCTAGAAAATGAAATGAACATCAGCGGACGGTTATTATCAGAAAGGCTGAAAGATTTAGAAGCTGAAGGCCTTGTTGAGAAAAAAGTATATCCCGACATTCCCGTGCGGATTGAATATGAACTAACAGAACAAGGAAAGAAAATTGAACCAGTCATACGGGAAATGTATGCTTGGTCTTTAGAGCGCAAAAATAGTGAAAAGGGTGAACATGTCCCTTCTTAATCGATTTCGATCAGTGTCCCTGATCGATTTTTTTTGTGATTTTCCAGAAATCTAAGTCAATAGTATGAAAAATGATGTTGACAATAATTTCATTCATCATATAATATCAAGGAGAAGAGGGTTCTTTTCCCTGTAATGGAATGGGGAGGTTATGCCATGGTATCATGAATGGGACAGATTACCTAAACCGTGTATCACTACATCATGTAGCAACAGACATCTTTGACTTGTCAAAAGCAAAGATTTATTTTTTGGTCTCTATTGATAATGATTATCATAATCATTTATGAGTGTGATTCATACGCTGATAAAGGTTATTTTTTTTATTGTCCATTGAGAATAATTATCAATATCAATTAGGAGGGTATATATGAAATCACTTCGTTCAGCATCACACGTCTTATTATTCTTTAGCTTTGTTCTATTGTTTGCTCTAGCCCCGGTTAGCTCTGCCTCAGCAGCAGGTTTAGCAGATGGTCAATATTCAGCACAATATGTGGTATGGAAAGCAGACAGTGATTCAACGTCAACAGCAAATACGTATTTTGAAAAACCAGCTAAGCTTGTTGTGAAGGACGGAAAAATCAAAGCGCAAGTCACGTTAACGAACAGCTCTTGGATTACAAGCTTTAAAACATTGGATCAAGGTGTCTACAAAGATGCGAAGGTGATCAGTACAAACACAGCTGCTAATAAGAGAACGGTAGAGTTCAATGTCAACAGCCTGACAGATGTTGTACCAGCAAAAGTGAGTGTGACTGTACCGGTCATTGGATATACAGGCAATTACGATATTCGCGTCAAGTTTGATGCAGCAACTGTTCAATAAAAAGGGAGGAAATTCATTTGATGAAAAAATGGATCAGGATGCCAGCCTTCATGGCTGCATTGCTGCTGGCACTTATACTGCCTTTTTCAAATGCACAGGCTGCCTCATTAAATGATGGTACATACTCCGTCAATTACACTGTGATGAAGGCCGAAGGAACTGCCGTTTCGATGGCAAATGATTACTGGCTGAAGCCGGCAAAAGTGATCGTGAAAAATGGCAAGCTGACTGTGCAAATGACCATTAAAAACAGCAGCTGGGTAACGGAATTTAAAGTGCCGGGAAATGGCGGCTATGTCGATACGACGGTTCTATCAACGAATAAGAAAGCCAATACAAGGCTTGTCCAATTCCAAGCACAGAGTTTGTCTAAACCAATCAAGTCAAAAATCCATGTCACAGTCAAATCGGCTGATTATGATCATGACTATACCATCCAACTGAAATTCGATGAAAGCAGCATCAAGTCACTTTCTTCTGACAGTTCAAAAGAAACAGCAGGTGCAGCAAAACATCAAGAATCATCAAAAGAAACAACCAAAACAACTGATTCATCCACCAAAACAAAACAAGAAGAAAATCCTCAAACTGGTGATACAAGCCAGATGGGATGGCTCCTTGTGCTTGTCTTATGTTCAGGCGGGTTTTTAGCGAGAAAGTGGATCATCAAGCATTAACGGAAGGAAGTGTCATCTTTTGAAACGTCTTTTTCATCTACAGACAGCTATTCTGCTCGTTTTATTCAGTTTGTTGACTGCGTTTCAGCTGCCTCAAGGAACGGCTCAGGCGGCATCATTGGTTGATGGTGAATATACGGCCGGATTCACCATTTTAAAAAATGGCAGCACTGAAGCATCCATGATGGATACGTATACAGAAAAGCCAGCTAAGCTCGTCATCGAAAATGGCAAGACGACTGCCTATTTGACGCTGAAGCAAAGCAAAGAAATCACAGATTTCAAGGTCGAACAAAATGGCTCTCTCGTCACCACTGAAACGGTCAGTGAAGATGAGACAGCGAATACGCGTGTGATCAAATTTGATGTAGCCGATGTATCAGCCAAATTAAATGGCTGGGTCAAAATTTACTGGGACTTAGGCGGCTTTATTTATGATGAGGCGTATGACGTACAGATCGCTTTCGACGAGAGCAGTCTCACACTTGTCACGCCTGCGAAGCCAGACGATAGTGAAACAACACCAGATGATCAAAACGGTACGACGCCAGGCGACAGTGAAACAACACCAGATGATCAAAGTGGTACGACACCAGGTGACAGCGAAACAAGGCCGGATGATCAAAACGGCACAACACCAGACGATCAGCCGGAAACGCCAGACAATAACAACGGCACAACACCAGTTGATTCACCGCAGAACCAATTAAAAGATGGTGTGTATCGTATCAACTACAGTGTGCTGAAGGGCGATGAGGATGAGGCATCTCGGATGAGCCAATACTTCTCACATCCAGCATCATTAACCGTTAAAAATGGAACGCAAACCGTTTCCTTTACGGTGAAGGACCATACGTCAGTTGATTCTTTGAAAATAGAGAAAAACGGTTCTTATCAAGAAGTGAAAAACGTGAGCACAGATCAAGCAAAGAACACAAGAGTGGTTTCATTTGAAGTTTCTGATCTGAAAAAAGCAGTTAACGGAAAAGTACACATTGTGGTAGCAGCCGCTCACTATGATCAAACGTACGATATTCGTTTTCAATTTGATTCAAAAAGTATCGTTCCACTGAAGGACGGCCAAATAGAGGAAGAAACACCGGCTACACCAGAAACACCAAAACCAAATAAACCAGCACCAGACACAACGAACGGCGGAACGAATCAAGAGACAGTTCAGTTAAAAGACGGGGTGTACAAGCTTCCTTTTTCAATGAAGAAAGCAGACAAAGATGAGCTTTCTCGCATGAACGATTACGTCGTGAGCCCTGCGACATTGGTGGTGAAAAATGGCCGCCATTTCGTTTCATACACTGTGAAGAACAGCTCAGCCATCACGTCGTTCCAAGTAGGAACCGGCGGTAAATTTGAAGAGACGCTAGTTGCAAAGGCTGATCAAAAAGCAGATACACGAGTGATTCAATATGAAGCAAAAAGTTTAAGCAGTGATCAGGCAGCACGCGTAAAAATTGACATTCCAGCTGCAAATTATCATGAGCAGTATGATGTCAAACTTGTTTATGATACGAAAGGCATCGCAAGTGGTGAAGGAAGCGGAATTGCGACGGTGATCGGAGACGATGAGAGCATCGGATTTGTAAAAAATCCAAATGATCACGATTCTCAACCAAGCCAGCTTGTGAATCTCGCCCCTGAGGAAACGGGTGCAGAGCAGATGACCTTTACACCATCAGATGACCAAACCAAATCTGAGACAGGTCAGCTGAACCCAAAAACAGGAGATACTTCACTTCTTTGGGTGTACATTCTTTTATTCGGCGGGTCACTATTCGTGCTCGTCAGAAAGTATCAAACTCGTACAAGATAAAGAATCTATTTTAAGTGAGGTGTGCCATTCATCTCGGCGCACCCACTCTCTTTTTTCGAAAGGAGGCTTTTGTTTTTTGAAGCATCGAATGTTATATACCCTGATTACTGCTCTATGTGTGTGCGTCCTCCTAGCAGGCTGCTCACAGTCAGCTGAAAGCTCAGCGAAAGGCAAAAAAAGCGCAGCATCAAGTGCCCGCATTGTGGCAACGACTGTAGCTGCTGCTGAGATCATGGATGCGCTAGAGGTGGATCTTGTCGGGGTGCCAACAAGTCAAAAATCCTTGCCGGCTCGATACAAAGGACTCCCAGAAGTCGGTAACCCAATGAGCCCGGACATGGAAATCATCCAATCACTTCAACCGACAGATGTCCTGTCTGTCACGACCCTTCAATATGATTTAGAAACGCCTTTTCAACAAGCTTCTGTCCCTGCGACATACCTTAACCTTGAGAGCCTGGACAAGATGGAGAACGCCATCACAAAGCTTGGAGAAAAATATGATAGAAAGACACAAGCGAAACGCATTGTGGATGATTTTGAACAAAAAAAGAAAGACATACAAGAGAGAACGAAGGGAAAGACGAAGCCATCCGTTCTCATTTTGCTTGGTGTACCAGGCAGTTATTTAGTGGCAACAGAGAATTCCTATATCGGTGATCTTGTGCGTATTGCAGGAGGAAAGAACATCGTAAAAGGTGAGAAAATGGAGTATTTGGCATCCAATACGGAGTATTTACAAAAAGCCAATCCAGATATCATTCTTCGAGCCGCACATGGGATGCCGGATGAAGTCGTCAAAATGTTTGATCAAGAATTTAAAACAAATGACATCTGGAAACATTTCCATGCGGTCAAACAAGACCGGGTGTACGACCTCGAAGAAAGCTTATTCGGGACAACAGGCAACTTAAAGGCAGCAGAGGCATTAGATGAATTGACTCGTATGTTGTACCCGTCATAAGCGGCGAATCTTAATGATAAAAGGACGTTCAAGATGAAAAAAACAGGGATTTTATTTCTGATAGTCAGTCTCTTACTAGCCGGCGTATTTATTTATTCCGCCATTACGGGGAGCATTCATGTTACACCGATTGAATTATTGGAAGGGCTTATGACCGGTCAACATGCACAGGTAGAAATCATTAAAGATTTAAGAATCCCCCGCATGCTCATTGCGATGTTTACAGGGGCGGCTTTATCTGTCTCCGGTGTCCTCTTGCAGTCTGTGATGAGGAATCCATTAGCAGATGCAGGTGTTATTGGTATTTCATCGGGAGCTAGCTTCTTTTCTTTAATGGCAATTACAGCGCTTCCTCAATTTTATTTCTACTCTCCTTTATTTTCAGTTTTAGGCGGGGCAATTGCCTGCTTCCTCGTATACGTGTTGTCTTGGAAAGGCGGCTTAAGCCCGATTCGAATGATTTTGGTGGGGATCGCCATCAATGCCATGTTTACAGGGATGGCAGAAGCGTTTGTGACCATTTGCAGCTATTTCAATATCACCATTAATCAGTCGGGACAGTCGAATCTCACGATGAAAACGTGGGGAGATGTCCGTTTAATCGGTGTCTATGGCCTCATTGGGCTTGTGGTTGCGCTTTTCTTTAGCAGATGGTGTAACTTGCTTGCCCTTCAAGATAAGACGGCGAAAAACTTAGGATTGCGTGTGACCAGAATGCGCCTTTTGATTTCAATCACGGCGGTGTTATTAGCAGCGGTGACTGCTGCGGTAGCGGGCGTGATTGCCTTTGTCGGCTTGCTCATTCCCCATATCTCTAGAAGGCTTGTCGGCTCTGACCACCGGGTACTGATTCCATTTTCTGCGTTAAGCGGGGCCTTGCTCATTTTGACGGCTGATACGCTCGGCAGAACGCTTGTGGCACCAAATGAAATCCCTGCTTCTACAATCATGGCTGTCATTGGCGGGCCGTTTCTGATCTTTTTATTAAGAAGGGGGGATCGTCTGCATGGACATTCGTGAGGTGTCGTTTTCCTATGATCGACATAGGGACATTGTTCAATCGGTCACCACGAAGATCGAAAAAGGGAAAATTACGACCATTATCGGTCCAAATGGCTCGGGCAAATCCACGCTGCTTTCTTTGATGGCACATAACAATTGTCCACATAAAGGACAGATTCATTTAGATGGACAAGAGCTGAATGCGTTCAAGCCAAGGGAACTCGCGAGAAAGCTGGCAGTCGTACATCAGCAAAATGAAGCGCCGCTCGATTTAACGATCGAACGAGTCGTGGCATTTGGGAGAACACCCTACCAGACGATGCGCGGCAGTGACAAGGAAGAGGATGAGAAAGCAATTGAGTGGGCACTGTCCTGTACAAAGCTGACGGATAAGCGAAAGGTGCCTCTCGCCTCATTGTCAGGTGGAGAACGGCAGCGTGTATGGATTGCCATGGCTTTAGCGCAAAAAACACCGATCCTTTTCTTAGATGAACCGACGACTTATTTGGATATGTATTATCAATTTGACATTCTGGAGCTCATTCGAGAGCTCAATGTCGAGCATGGATTAACCATCGTGATGGTCCTGCACGATATGAATCAGGCGATTCGCTATAGTGATGTCATCATCGCCATGAAAGATGGACAAATTATTTGCGAAGGACAGCCAAATGATGTGTTAACAGAAGAGATGGTGCGGCACATTTATCATGTGTCCGTCACAATTAAGCAGGATGCAGAAACAGGGATGTATATCGTGCCTGTAGGCATATAAGTTGTGCAAAAAGCAGGTGAGACAGTGTGAAACGAGGGAAAAGGATCGGGCAGCGAATGCTGACGATCGTCTGTTTAGGTGTTTTTCTATATAGCGGTACTGCCATTGGCTTGGAGCTCTTTGGCTATTATCAAAATCGTCAGGTGCTTGCAAAGGCTCAGACACTTTACACACACGAGGATGGAATGAAACAGCGAAAACCTGGAGAAATCCGTCAGTCATTTGATGATTTGCGAAAGGTGAATCAAGACATTGTCGGTTGGATTGATATGAAGGACACGATGATTCAGTATCCAATTGTTCAGTCAAACGATAATGCATTCTATTTAACTCGTAATTATGTAAAGGATGACACACGGGCAGGCAGTATCTTTATGGATTATCGTAATGACGTCTTGCATGAAAGTCCCAATACAGTGGTGTACGGTCACCGGATGAGGGATGGGTCTATGTTTGCTGGTCTCACAAACTATTTGAAAAAAGATTTCTTCCAAGATCATCGCACATTTCAGTACGATACGCTGTACCAAAGCTATGAAGCAGAGATTTTTGCTGTGTATGAGACGACAGTCGATTTCGATTATATTCAGACTGATTTTCAGGATCTTGGTGAATATGCGCACTACTTGCAAGCTGTGCGTAAGAAGTCCATCTATCAAACGAAAACAGACGTATCCACAGATGACTTGATTCTCACATTATCGACCTGTGATCACGTGCTGGCACCTAAAAACAAGCGTCTCGTGGTACAGGCGAAGCTAAAGAAAGTTTACTAGAAAAGGAGAGACAGACGGTTGAAATGTTTACATGTGATTTGGGCAGGACTCGTCGTCGTGCTTCTCCTCGGCGGATGCAGCCAGGCGGCGCCTGTCGAGAATGAGAGCAAGCAAGGTGCGCTCAACATTCAGGATTTTGCCGGCAGAACATTATCGTTTCATGAATCACCTGAACGGATCGTCTCGTTGTCAACTGGCGACATGAGCATCATTTATGCCTTAGGTGGCCAGGTTGTCGGCCGGCCAACTGCCGAATTGCCAGACAATCTACAAAAGGCAAAGTCCGTACAATCAATTGGCACAACCCATCAATTTGATGTCGAGCTGATCACGAGTTTAAAGCCCGATGTGGTGCTTGGGAATGAATCATTAAACAGCAAGGATATCTCTACTATAGAAGGAATTGGTTCACAGCTTCTTTTGACAAGTGCCAACTCAGTGAAGGATATCCAGCGTCAAGTTACTTTATTTGGTGATTTACTTGGAAAGCAGCAAAAGGCCAAAGCGCTCAATGCTCAAATCGATCAGCGGATCAAGCAAGTGAAGCAGCCTGAGAAAAAAGTAAAGACGCTCGTTGTGTATGGTGCGCCCGGCACATATATGGCGGCACTTCCGCAATCTTTAAGCGGTGATCTGCTGCGGATCGCTGGTGGGGCGAATATTGCTGAAAATGAACCAGCACTCGAAAAGTTTCCGCAATATGCACAAATCAATGCAGAAAAGGTAATCGAGGCCGATCCGGATCTCATTTTGCTGATGACACACAGCAATCCTGAAGATGTCAAAGCAGGCTTTATGAGTGAAATGAAGCAAAATGCGGCGTGGCACGATGTATCAGCTGTCAAAAATGGACACGTTGAGATTCTGCCAAGTGACCTATTTGGGACAAATCCAGGCGCAGAAGTCATCAGAGCGATCGATGAATTAGAGAAGAAATTGAAGCGATTGTCATCATGAAGATGAATGCAGAACTAGATTTTCAAAAAAGGCAGTCAAGACGAAAATGGCTGTTACCAGGATTGTTTTTCTCTTTATGTGTGGGCGTCTGTCTAGGACTTGCGGTAGGTTCTGTCCAATTGTCGCTGACGGATTTAATGGCTGTGTTCACGGGATCAGGTCTGCCTGTTCATGAAAAAATTGTCATGGATTTACGGCTGCCGCGTGTGCTCATTGGTTTTCTCGTTGGGGCCTGTCTCGCGGCATCAGGTGCGATTTTACAAGGAGTTGTCCGAAATCCACTTGCTGACCCTGGGATCATTGGTGTGACTGCGGGCGGCGGGTTAGCTGCTGTACTCAGCATGATTGTTCTCCCGCAATTCACGTATTTGCTTCCGGCAGCTGCTTTTCTGGGCGCCTTATTAGCAGCTCTTGTCGTGTATATGCTGTCATTTGATCAAGGGGTTTCCCCGCTTAAATTGATCTTGGCAGGTGTTGCCGTCAATGCCCTGCTTGGTGCGGTGATGAATGGGTTTATGGTGCTTTATAGTGAGCGTGTGCAGGCTGTTTTGCCTTTTCTATCAGGGGGGTTAAACGGACGGAGCTGGCATCATCTTAGCTTTGTGTCGCCATATGCGCTGGCTGGATTATGTCTTTGTTTTTTCGCCATTAAACCGTCCAATCTCCTTTTACTTGGCGATGAATCGGCTCAGCTATTGGGCCTTCGAGTAGAGCGGACTCGATTTTTTCTCATTGCGCTGGCCGCTCTTTTAGCTGGAGCGGCTGTCAGTGTCAGTGGTTTAATCGGATTTGTCGGGCTTGTTGTACCTCATTTTATCCGTCTTTTAATCGGAGATGATTACCGGTATTTGCTGCCGATTTCAATGCTTGGAGGGGGCGTGCTTGTGGTCTTTGCCGATACAGCAGCACGGGTCTGGTTTACACCGGTTGAATTGCCTGTAGGGATTTTGCTTGCCTGCATCGGTGCACCTTTCTTCCTCTATTTATTAAAAAAGAAAGGGAGGGGTTAAGATGGATGTCATTGCAATGGATGACGTGAGTCTCAGTCAAGGCGGCTTTCGGCTGTCTTCCATTTCAGCAGCTGTTCCTAAAGGGAGTGTAACCGGAATCATTGGCCCGAATGGGTCAGGTAAGTCGACTTTTATCAAAGCGGCTGCACGACTGACCTCAATCGAAAGCGGCATGATTTACATTCACGACATCCCGCAAAAAGAGATGACGGCACAGGAGATCGCCAAGGAGGTGGCGGTTCTCATGCAAACAAGAACCGCCATTCCATCGATGACAGTACGTGAGCTTGTCGCACTTGGACGCAGTCCGCACCGTTCCATCTGGAAAAAAAGCAGTACGTCAGATCATGAAGCGATTGAGTGGGCGCTTGATGTGACGAATAGCCGCACCAATGAAAACAGAATGCTTCATACATTGTCAGGCGGAGAAAGACAAAAGGCATATATTGCAATGGCACTGGCTCAGAAGACAGAAACCATCATTCTCGATGAGCCAACCACTTATTTAGACATTGCGCATCAGCTTGAATTACTGGAGCTACTCAAACAGCTGAATCAAACACATGGCATCACCATTTTAATGGTTCTCCATGACTTGCAGCAGGCCGCAAAATATTGTGACCGTCTCATTGCTATGAAGCGAGGTCAGGTGCATCAAATTGGCTCACCAAAAGAAGTGTTAACAGAAGACTTTTTCAAGGAGGTTTTTGGGATTCAGGCAGAGGTTCACTTAGACGGTGAGCATCCGCTCATTATCCCAATCGCCTCCATTCAACAACAAAAGGGAGATGAACCAAACATGATTATTGTAAACAACCAAGTAAGAGTAGAAAAAGGCAGTGCCGACCACCTTGTTAAACGGTTTAACAAGCAGGGACAAGTAGAATTTATGGAAGGCTTTTTAGGAATGGAAGTATGGGTCACTCAGCAGACAACTGATTACGATGAAGTGACCATTCACACCCGCTGGAATCGAAAAGAAGATTTTGTGAATTGGACAAAATCTCAGGCATTTGGTGATGCGCATGCTCATGGAAAGGCGAAACCTGAAGGCCTGTTAAAAAACAAAATTACGTACTATGAAGTGCAAGTCACAAGACCCGCTTTACAGAAAAAAGCCTAAATATTCAAAAGCGCTGCAGCGAAGAAGCAGCGCTATTTTTTTTGTGATGGTCTCTTTCCGTCACATATTTTTGACAAAGTATTCAAACAACTGACACAATCCTATCCAAATTTTAGGTAAAATTTACTTTATTTTTGAAGCGCATGGGTGTAAAGTACAGGTATAAATAACTAACCGAATGAAAATCAAGAGTAAAATTTCACCGAGTGAACTATATCAAATGGACTTTCGTTTGTGAATCATTGAACAAATAGTGAACTTTTTGTGAAATGATGAGCATAAATATCTCGAATCATTCGGCATGCGAAAGTAAGGGAGGATGTAAGGCTGTGAGTGAGCTGTTTTTAGCAAGATTTCAATTTGCCTCAACGACATTATTTCATTTTATTTTTGTTCCTATGTCTATAGGTTTGGTATTTATCGTTGCTTTGATGCAAACCCTTTATGTGGTGAAGAAAAAAGACATCTATAAAAAGATGGCAAAATTTTGGGGTCACCTTTTCTTAATTAACTTTGCAGTAGGTGTGGTGACAGGGATTCTGCAAGAATTCCAGTTTGGGATGAACTGGTCAGATTATTCAAGGTTTGTCGGTGATGTCTTTGGTGCACCGCTTGCCATTGAAGCGCTATTGGCCTTTTTCCTTGAATCGACCTTTATTGGTCTTTGGATATTCGGCTGGGACCGTCTACCGAAAAAAATTCATTTGTTATGTATTTGGCTCGTTTCTCTTGGTACGATCTTTTCGGCGTTTTGGATTTTACTCGCCAACTCATTTATGCAGGAGCCAGTTGGATTTGTGATTAAAAATGGCCGTGCAGAAATGAATGACTTTGGGGCGCTCGTGACAAATCCGCAACTTTGGGTAGAGTTCCCGCACGTTCTGTTTGGTGCATTGGCAACCGGTGCTTTCTTTATTGCGGGTGTTAGTGCCTATAAAATGATCAAAAAACAAGAAGTGACCTTTTTCAAAAAATCTTTCCAGATTGCCATGGTGCTTGCTTTCATTTCTGGCTTAGGTGTGGCGTTCTCTGGACATGATCAAGCGAAGCACTTAATGGAATCACAGCCGATGAAGATGGCAGCAAGTGAAGCCCTTTGGAAGGATAGTGGAGATCCAGCGGCTTGGACACTATTTGCCAATATTGATACAGATAAAAAAGAAAACTCTGCGGAGGTCAATATTCCGTTTGCTTTAAGTTACTTGGCTTACTCGAAGTTTAGTGGAGATGTGCCAGGCATGCTGACCCTTCAAAAAGAATATGAAGCAAAGTTTGGTCCTGGAGATTACATTCCTCCAGTCAAAACAACCTTCTGGAGCTTTAGAATCATGGTGGGTGCCGGCATGTTGATGATTTTTGCTAGTATGATTGGTTTGTATTTGAGCTTTAGAAAAAAACTAGAATCAAACAAATGGTATTTACGCTTCATGGTATGGATGATTGCGTTCCCGTTTATTGCAAACTCAGCGGGTTGGATCATGACGGAAATTGGGCGTCAGCCGTGGACAGTCTTTGGTATGATGACAACCGCACAATCCATTTCACCAAACGTATCGTACGGCATGTTGCTATTCTCAGTCATTAGCTTTACGACCATTTATCTGATTCTTGCCATCGTGCTTGCCTACTTATTCATTCGAGAAATTAAAAAAGGTGCACATTCTGAAGAGAATACAGATCAAAAGGATGAAACGGACCTGTCTACAGATCCATTTGATGGAGGCGCATATCATGGCATATCTTAACGAGATTTGGTTTATTCTTGTCGCAGTATTGTTTGTTGGATTTTTCTTCTTAGAAGGATTTGATTTTGGTGTCGGGATGTCCATGCAGCTGCTTGGAAAAGATGCACATGAGCGCCGCATTTTAATCAATACGATTGGCCCTTTCTGGGATGCGAATGAGGTCTGGCTGATTACAGCTGGCGGGGCTATTTTCGCCGCTTTTCCTCACTGGTACGCTACGATGTTCAGCGGATACTATATTCCGTTTACGGTTCTTTTATTAGCACTCATTGGGCGGGGGGTCGCCTTTGAATTTAGAGGGAAGGTCGAGAAGGCTTCATGGATCAAAACGTGGGACTGGGTGATCTTCTTTGGCAGCCTGCTTCCGCCATTTTTACTCGGCGTGCTATTCACAAGTATTTTACGAGGAATGCCCATTGATCAAAGCATGAATATGTACGCTGGATTTACAGACTTTGTGAATCTTTATTCAGTGATCGGCGGGGTAGCTGTGACGGTTCTTTGCCTCCTGCATGGATTGATTTTCGTCACACTCCGCACTGAGGGTGATTTAAGAAATCGTGCAAGAAAGCTCGGCCAGCGTGTTTTATTGATTGCACTACCAGTTCTTGTTCTATTTGTTGGTGTGTCTATTCTTGAAACAGACATTTATACCGTACGTCCGATCATCACAATCCCTTTAACTGTACTCATTGTGGTTTGTTATGTAGCGGCTCTATTCTTTATGAGAAAAGAGCGTGATGGCTGGACATTTTTATTCACAGGTGCAGGTATTATGGTGACCGTGACCATGCTTTTCACAGCATTATTCCCGCGTGTCATGATTAGTTCGATCAACCATGCATTCGACCTCACCATTCAAAACGCTGCATCAGGATCTTATTCACTGACGGTCATGACGATTGTTGCCATTTCTTTGCTGCCTTTTGTGCTTGGGTATCAAATCTGGAGCTACTATGTCTTCCGTAAACGTGTAAGCGGTAAGGAGCCAATGACCTACTAATGGATAAACGTTTGCTTCAACTAAAAGGAATGAGGGGGCTTCTTGCCCTCTTAGGTATTGTGTCAATCATCCAAGGAGCAAGTATTATTTTTCAAGCACAGTGGCTGGCACATGCCATAACAACGCTGTTTGACGGGAAGAGCCTCATGCAGGCAACACCTTATGTCTTGCTGTTTCTTGCTGCCTTTCTGGTGCGGCACGGTCTCACCTTGATGCGGGAGAAGGTCATGTTCACCTATTCTTCCCGAATTGGAGCAGACGTCAGAAAGCAGCTGTTGGACCAGCTGTTCCGTTTAGGGCCAGCTTTCACGAAGAAAAAAGGAACAGGAAAGCTTGTGACATTGGCGATGGAGGGCATTGCCCAATATCGTCAGTATTTACAGCTGTTTTTGCCGAAAATGGTGAACATGGCAGTTATTCCGGTGATGGTGCTTGTCTATGTTTGGACATTAGATGAAACATCTGCTGTCATTCTCATTGTCACGCTGCCAATTTTAATTGTTTTTATGATTTTGCTAGGACTTGTCGCTCAGCGTAAAGCGGCCAAACAATGGAGATCGTATGAGAAATTATCCAATCATTTTACTGATTCTCTCCGTGGCCTTGAAACGCTTCGCTACTTAGGGATTAGCAAAAAGCATTCTCGCAATATTGCAGAGGTCTCAAAGCGTTATCGAAAGGCGACGATGAGCACACTGAAAGTCGCCTTTCTTTCATCTTTTGCTCTCGATTTCTTTTCTATGCTGTCCATTGCGACTGTCGCTGTATTTCTCGGCTTGCGCTTAATTGAAGGAGATCTTTTGTTATTGCCCGCTTTGACCGCACTGATGCTTGCGCCAGAATATTTCTTGCCAGTACGTGAAGTAGGTAATGATTATCATGCGACGTTAAACGGTAAAGAAGCGAATGAGGCGATTCAAGTGATTTTAGAGGAAAAGGGCTTCCGAGAGCAGGAGACACAATCCGTGCAGCTGAACGAGTGGAATGAGCAATCTGAGCTCACACTGCAAGATGTCAGTGTCTTGCATGATGAGCATGCACCATATTCGATTCAGGATGTGGACCTCACTGTGAAAGGAAAGAAAAAAATTGGGATCATCGGTGCCAGTGGTTCGGGGAAATCGACGTTAACGGATGTTCTCGGCGGTTTTGTTGAACCGTCTGCAGGTGAAATCATCCTAAACGGAAAGCCGCTTGCTCATTTACAGCTGGCGGCATGGCAAAAAGAAGTTGTTTATATGCCGCAGCATCCTTATTTATTTCACATGACACTGAGAGAAAACATTCGTTTTTATGAACCGAATGCAACCGATGAAGACGTCGAAAGAGCGGTGGAAGAGGCAGGTTTGTCTCAGCTCGTAGCGGATCTCTCCAATGGACTGGATGAGGTCATTGGCGAACAGGGCAGAGGACTGAGCGGTGGACAAGCGCAGCGGATTGCCCTCGCTCGCACAGTGCTCGGCCAGCGATCCATTATGCTGTTAGATGAACCAACGGCTCATCTGGATATTGAGACAGAGTATGAATTGAAGAAAACAATGCTTCCATTGTTTGAAAATAAACTTGTGTTTTTAGCCACACACAGACTTCATTGGATGACGGATATGGATGAAATCATTGTGATGGATCATGGGACGATTGCAGAGATGGGGACTCATGAATCATTAATGAAAAGAAAAGGTGTGTACTATCAATTGGTACAGGAACAAATGGGGGCGGTCACACATGGTCAGTAAAGGCTGGTTTATACCTTATATCAAGGAGAATCAAAAGCTGTTTGCCTTGGTGCTTTTTTTAGGGGCGATTGCGGTGTTTTCTGCTTCTATGCTCATGTATACGTCAGGGTTCCTCATTTCAAAAGCTGCCACAAGACCTGAGAATATCTTGATGGTCTATGTCCCAATCGTGGCAGTACGTACCTTTGGTATTTCACGCTCAGCTGCTCGTTATGCAGAGAGACTGGCGAGCCATCAGCTCATTTTGACGATGATTGAAAAAATGCGGGTACGTCTTTATGACATGGCTGAACGAAGTGCCAAACAGACTAAGCTTGGAACAGGTGAAATGCTTGGGCTGTTATCAGAAGATGTGGAGAGATTACAGGATGCGTATTTAAAAACAATTTTTCCATCCATCGGTGCGCTGCTTTTATATGCCGCTTCGATTGGAGCACTTGGGCTTTTTTCATGGCCTTTTGCCGGATTGATGCTGCTTTATATGGCGCTGCTCGTATTTGTATTCCCATACATCACAGTACTTGTGAACCGGGCACGACAAATTCAAATGAAGAAAGGCAGAAATGAACTGTACAGCCATTTAACAGATGCCGTCATGGGCGTGAGTGACTGGTTGTTTAGCGGCAGACAGAACGATTTTGTTGAAGGCTATGAACGAAAAGAAGCAAAGCTATTAGCGCTCGAATCGGCAAAGCACCGGTTTATCCGTCTGCGCCAATTTTTAGCACAGCTAGTCATTGGAGGAGCAGTCGTCCTTGTCGTGTATTGGAGCGGCTCAGTCGTTCAGGCTGGTTCTATGCCGCACACGCTGATCGCAGCTTTTGTGCTTGTGCTGTTTCCATTAACAGAAGCCTTTCTTCCGCTGTCAGATGCAGCAGGCGATATTCCTGTTTATCAGCATGCCGTCAGCAGATTAAATCATTATGAAGAGCAGTCGTATGAAGGATTAGTGGAGAGGAAGGCAGCAGACGAGACACCCGTCTCTGATGGCGTTGAAGCGGTCTGTTTTGATCAAGTCACCTTCGGATATGAAGTAGATCAACATGTACTAAAGCATTTTTCGTTTTCCATGAAGCAAGGTGAATCGCTCGCTCTTTTAGGAAAAAGCGGTGCAGGCAAATCGACCATTTTAAAATTGTTAGAAGGGGCAGTCGTGCCAAATCAAGGGGTTGTCAGCATTCAGGGGAAACCGGTACAAAGCATTCAAGAGGAGATATCCTCTTATGTGTCTGTGCTCAATCAACAGCCCTATTTATTCGATACGTCTGTTTTAAACAACATTCGCTTAGGTTCTCCAGAAGCGACAGAAGAGCAAGTAAAAGAAGCCGCGCGGCAAGTGCAGCTGCACGATTACATTGAGTCTTTGCCAGAAGGTTATCACACAGGTGTACAAGAGACAGGGGTTCGTTTCTCTGGTGGAGAAAGGCAGCGTATGGCTCTAGCTCGGATTTTGCTGCAAAACACACCGATTGTTGTATTAGATGAGCCAACCGTCGGGCTTGATCCACGCACAGAGCGTGAATTGCTTGAAACGATCTTCCGCGTGTTAAAAGGAAAAACAGTCATTTGGATCACCCATCATCTCACTGGCTGTGAGGCATGTGACCGTATGATGTTTATTGAAGGTGGACGCATTGAGATGCAGGGGCAGCATCATGATTTGATGAAAGAAAACCTGCGTTATCAAAACCTGTATGAGATGGATCGTCCATTTTCGGTCGTGTAAAAAATGAATGACAAGAACGTTCGGACAGTAGATTTCTGCCCGAACGTTTTTTAAACTTAAGGATTTACTTTTCCTACACCCGCATTAGATACAACTTCTGATTTCACATTGTTCACGTTAAGCAAAGAGTAGTTATAAGGAGGGTTGTACGTACCTGTTGAAGACGTTGGCAGGCTACCTGTGCTGTTAATATAAGAGTTGTTGATGACATGCCAAGTACCAACTTTACTGCTGTCCCAGCTGCCGATGGCATTTTTCGTGTTTTCAAATACGTTGTGTTCAATTCTCATTTTCGCGCCCATACGTGAATTAATCGCTGTTGTTAGGATGTTTTTGTAATAGTTGTTATACACATGGCCTTCCCCGAAGCGCATAGACGGTACACGAGAGTTCAAGTTTTCAAAACGGTTGTTGTGGAATGTGATTTTTCTGTTGTAGTTATCGTTATCGGAGCTGCCCATCAGCATTGTTTTCCAGCTGTCATGGACATAGTTCCATGAGAACGTAATGTAATCGGAGTCATTTTTCACATCGAATAACCCATCATAGTCATCTTTCCCAGAGTTCAAAGTGTTGTAGAGTTCATTATGGTCGACCCATACGTTTTTAGAGCCACCTTCGATTCCGATGGCATCTTTATCACCGATTTTGCTGTGATGGATTTTGAGGTTGCGGATGATGACGTTATTGGCGCGCCATACTTTAATACCAATCCCGTTAAATTCGCCGTTTGTCCCTTTACCGACGATGGAGACATTGTTTGTATCTTTCACATCAATTTTATTGGCTGAAGTATTAGAAGGAGTAATCGTTCCGTCTACCACGATTTTCAATTTTTCATTTGTTCCTTTGCTTTTGAGGGCAGCTAATAGTTCATTTCCGGTTTTCACTGTCACCGTTTTACCGCCTTCGCCGCCTGTTGTACCGCCATTTAATGTGGAGAATCCTTGCTGATTAAAATTGGCCATAATCGAAGGGCTTTCTGGATATTTCGTTGCTGCTTTTGCCTCTCCATTTGGCGCAAATAATGAAGTCACGAGACCAACCGCTAACACACCAGCTAACATTGGAACTTTTTTCTTCAACATGAACATCTCCATTCTCTATTTCGTTTTAATGTAAACGTTTCCAAAATAAGCTGCGATTCAATCGCTCCTCCTTCCTTCGCCAGCATCGCCTCTTTCGGAATGTAGGAAGAGCATAGCACGCAAAAAGGTATCATCGGCTAAGAATTGAAACGAAGTATTCCACGATTTTCAAGGAAACTAAGGCAATGATTATTTCAATTTATCTACATGAGACAAGGATCATTGACGATAGGTATTGGGGTAACCTAGTGATTATGAAAAGGACGTTCCCCATTTGAAGGAAAATCAAGATGATTACAAAAGCGTCATTTTGTTAGAGGCAAAGAAATGTCATAATCATTACATAAGAAAAAAATGGATATCAAATAGATCCATGCGCTGAACAGCAGGTAGAAAAGGCTCCAATTTAAAAAAAGAAGGTCTATTTTAAACGATGCGATCACCGGTGTCGTCTAATCAATAAGAGAAAGAGAGGAAGGAGGGACGTGTTTGGAGCAGACCGAGGAGACTTTATGGATTAAGCGGGCAAAACAGGGGGATGATGCCGCATTTACCGCCCTTTATCGGCATCATTATTCGTTTCTTTACCGTTATTTGATGAAATTGACCCTTCAACAAGAGCTGACAGAGGAGATCATGCAAGAAACGATGCTCAAAGCGTACATGAAACTTTCTTCTTTTAGAGGAGATTCATTATTTTCAACATGGCTCATGTCCATTGCATCTAGACAATTTTTAGATCATCAAAAGAAAAGAAAACGTGAACATACGAGAGAAGGAAAGGCGAATCAAGAAGCCATCCGCCGGTTCAAATGGGATGTTCAGCAAAAAGGCCATACTTGGCATGACATGTGGGATGCTTTAAATGAGTTAAAGGCTCAGGAGAGAGCACCGATCCTTCTCCATTATTATTATGGCTTTACTTACCCTGAAATCGCTTCGATGCTCGGGGTGAGAGAAGGTACGGTGAAATCGAGGGTTCATCATGGGATCAAGAAAATTCGAAAGGAGTGGGACTGATGAAAGAAGATCGTTTCGCCGATCGTTTAAAAGAGGAACTGCAGGAGCTCGATGAACAAATCGAAGTAGAAAAGCCGAGTGAACAAGCTTTGATGTTGATGCTAAAGCAGGCAAAGGAAAAAGAGAAAAAACGTTTTAAACAAGAAGTGCTGGCGTACATCATCGTCAGTCTGACCATCATGACACTTTTTGCAGCTGCCATTACTCATTTGCCCATCATCTTCATTCTTCTCCAAGTGGTGAGCGTGCCGCTCTGTGTGGTTGTCGGCATCAAGGAATATCAACAGATTAAAGGAGGGTCTTCCTTATGAGTCAGACAGATATGATCATCTTATTGTGCGTATTGCCGTTACTGTTTGCACAAGGATTTCTCTTATTTATGGATGCCAAGAAAAGAGGACGTTATAAATGGTTCTGGGGCATCATTGGGTTAATCAACTTCCCATCTTCTTCTATTTTATATTGGCTGTGTGTTGTCTTACCTGATCGGAAAAGAGGAGAAAAGCTCAGAAAAGATTGAAAGACGTTGTAAAACTTTTGACCTTTTTTTTGAATGATCATCATCTAGAAAAAGTGAAAGTTTCATGAATGTGTCAAAGAAAGCGGGATGTTGAACGTCCAGTTCGTCATTTCTAGCACGATAGTCATTCTTTGAGCGGGTCATCTTCATGATGAAAGGTGATCCTGCTTGATCTATCTCATTTCGGCATCGTTTTCATCTGTTATCAATATTGATCAGTTTTTACAAATGGTGTTAAATTAATCTCAATATGCGTTAGAAAATCTAACAACCAAAGAGTGAGATATTGACAAGGAGGCAGATGAGACATGTTGACCTTAGATCGAGCAGCACAAACAGCACAAAGCTACATTCACCGTGTGCTAGAGGATGTAGAAAAACGTAATCCAGGCGAGGCGGAATTCCAGCAAGCCGTAAAAGAAATTCTGGAATCCCTCGTCCCGGTTTTTGCAAAACACCCAGAGTATGAAAAACAGGGGATCTTAGAACGCTTAATTGAGCCTGAGCGGCTTGTGATGTTTCGTGTACCGTGGGTAGACGATGAAGGCAAAGTACAGGTGAACAGAGGATTCAGGGTTCAATTTAATAGTGCCATCGGTCCTTATAAGGGGGGCATTCGGTTTCACCCATCGGTCAATGCAAGCATCATCAAGTTTTTAGGGTTTGAACAAATCTTTAAAAACGCACTGACAGGTTTGCCGATCGGCGGAGGAAAAGGTGGATCAGATTTTGACCCTAAAGGGAAATCTGATGGAGAAATCATGCGTTTTGTTCAAAGTTTTATGAGTGAACTCAGTCGTTATATTGGACCTGATCAAGATGTACCGGCAGGAGATATTGGTGTAGGTGCACGCGAAATTGGCTATATGTTCGGCCAGTACAAAAAAATGCGTGGTGCGTATGAAGCAGGTGTCCTGACAGGAAAAAGTCCTGGTTTTGGAGGCAGCTTAGCGAGAAAAGAAGCGACAGGCTATGGACTGGTGTACTTTATGGAAGAAATGTTAAAAGCCCACGGAATGCAATTTGAAGGGCGATCTGTTGTTGTGTCTGGGTCAGGAAATGTATCGATTTATGCGATGGAAAAAGTATTGGAATTAGGCGGAAAGGTTGTGGCTTGTAGTGATTCAAGCGGAGCCATTTACGATCCTCAAGGCATTTCACTTGAGACAGTGAAGCAGCTGAAGGAAGTCGACAACCAGCGAATTGGTGCCTACATAGACATTCACCCGCATGCTGAATTGATTGAAGATTGCGAACAAATTTGGTCTCTCCCTTGTGATATTGCGCTGCCATGTGCGACCCAAAATGAAATTTCAGAGTCGCAAGCACAGCAGCTAGTGGCAAACGGTGTCATCGCTGTAGGAGAAGGGGCCAATATGCCGTCCACACTTGGGGCCGTCAAAGTATTTGAACAACATGATATTTTGTTTGCACCAGCAAAAGCGGCAAATGCTGGCGGAGTGGGTGTTTCGGCGTTAGAAATGGCGCAAAACAGTGCGAGAATGTCTTGGACTTTTGAAGAAGTAGATGGTCAGTTGAAACAAATGATGCAGTCGATTTATCGTCAGTGTACCGAGACTGCTGAAGAATACGGACACTCTGGAAACTTAATGGTAGGCGCAAATATTGCAGGATTTCGCAAAGTGGCAGATGCCATGATCGCACAAGGCGTCATTTAACTCCTGCTCTCCCGCACCTGTTTATTTCATGACAAGATCGGGAATTGTCTTGTAAGAATGACAATAAGGAGGCGCGGGAGAAAATGAAAAAGTGGCTGAAACAAATTGTCAAATGGGCACCAGTGATTTATCCAGTGGTGAGGAAAATATACAAAGAACGAAAAGCATCCAAAAGTCGTAACGTATCAGCCGGGTAATCCGGCTTTTTTTTATGAAATGGATGAAACAAAAAAATATGCTGTGGGAATGATCCATTTCACTTCTCTCTCCGTTAAGTACATAACAAACGGAAAGAGGAGGCAAAACAGATGAAAATGAAAAAAGCATTTTTAACGATCCCGCTTAGTGCAGCATTATTATTACCAACTGCTCAAATGGCAAGTGCACACGAAGGACATATGCATGGGGATGCAAAAAAGTCGTCATCATCACAAGAGGTGTCAAATAAAGCAACGGATCTTCGCGCAGCGCTTGATCAGCTGTTCTCAGAGCATGCTTATTTAGCAGTGATCACGATGCAAAAAGGAATTGATGGCAGTAAAGATTTTGATCAAGCAGCAGCAGCGTTAAATGAAAACACGAATGATCTATCAGATGCGATCGCCTCTGTGTATGGAAAAAAAGCAGGGAAACAATTCAAAGAGATTTGGTCAAGCCATATCGGTTACTTTGTTGATTATGTACAAGCAACAGCGAAAAAAGATGAAGCAGGTAAAAAGAAAGCGGTCAAAGAGCTTGATCAATACCGCATGAAACAAGCTGATATGCTTGATAAAGCAACGGATGGAAGATTGAAAGCAAGTGAACTTGAAGAAGGTTTAAAAATGCACGTCAATGAACTGCTAAAAGCTTTTGACAGTTACACAGAAAAGGATTTTGATACAACCTATGAAACGGTCAGAAAATCCATTCATCATATGTTTGAAGTAGGTAAAGGCGTATCATGGGCGATTACAGATCAATTTCCTGGGAAATTTGATCAAAAATCAGTGGATACTCCAGCCGCAGATCTTCGTGAGGATTTAAACTACTTGTTCTCAGAGCATTTGGCACTCGCGGTAGTGGCTATGCAAAAAGGGAATGATGGCAGCAAGGACTTTGACCAAGCGGCAGCAGCGTTAAATGAAAACACGAATGATCTATCAGATGCGATCGCTTCTGTTTATGGAAAAGATGCAGGAAAACAATTTAAAACGATCTGGTCAAGTCATATCGGATATTTAGTTGATTATGTTAAAGCGGATGCATCAGGAGACGAGCAAGCAAAAGAGAAGGCTGTTAAAGATTTAGATGCTTACCGTATGAAACAAGCAAAATTTTTAGATCAAGCGACAGATGGACGCTTGAAGGCGGCTGACTTAGAAGCCGGGTTGAAAACCCATATTGATGAGCTCATCAAAACGTACACGTCTTATCACAATGGCGAATATGATCAGCTGTACCCGACTGTCAGAGAAGCATACGGCCATATGTTCATGGTTGGTCAAGATGTCGCATCAGCTATTGTCGATCAGCATCCTGAATTATTCAAATCCAACATGCCAAATGAGATGCCGAAAACAGGTATGGGAGGCACAGCCGGTCCATTAGGTATGTCATATGAAGCATTTGCTGGGATGATGGCAAGTCTCATCTTAGCCGGAGGTGCAGTGGGCGCGTTCTTCCTCATTCGCCGTAAACCATCAAATTAAACAATATCAAGACAAGAGGGAACGTGCACAATCGTGCCGTTCCTTTCTTCAAAAGGAGGTCGACTTGCGTGAAAAGATGGCTGTTTGGTATTCTTACGCTTCTCATCATCACGGGCTGCGCATCCCAATCAATAGATGAAAAGTCATCCTCTGAAACTGCATCATCTCCTGAGCCAATGACAGCAAAACAAGCCAAGAATCAATCTCATTCACACGACACGTTAAAAGATGAGCCATCGGGTATTGTTCCCGCTGACATCTCCATTCCAGCGATTGATGTCCAAGCAAAAGTGGAGAAAACGACTTTATCAAAGGATGGCAGTATGGGTGTTCCGCAAAATACAGATCACACAGCTTGGTTTGAAGATGGTCCGAAGCCTGGTGATAAAGGAAATGCTGTCATAAATGGTCATGTTGATAATAAATGGGGTCCAGCTGTTTTTTATCGACTAAAGGAGCTAAAAAAGGGAGACAAAGTCATTGTGACATCCTCGTCAGGGGAAAAGCGAACCTTTGAGGTTCTCAAGGTGAAAAGCTATCCGCGCGAAGAGAAACCAAATGCTTTTTTCGGGTACGCCTTTACACGGAATCTCAATTTCATCACATGTACGGGAACTTTTGATCATGCAGCCGGTACACATGAAAAAAGATTGGTTGTCTTTACACAACTGATTTCCTCATAAGAAAAAGGCGGATACACGGAGGTGTAACGCCTTTTTTTCATGATTTCCACAACAGCATCTTAGAAGAAGATTCATAGGTCATTAGATATGGTTGGATGTATAAATAGGGGCGTTTGTCATATAAATGAGTTGGCAATTTTTATTTCTTTTCAGTAGAATATGAGTAATGAAGAGAACTGTAAGCGTATACAACCTGTCCAAACAAGGCAGATTTTCCACCCTAAATGAAGGAGGCCGACCTAATGCTGAGTAAAAGACTGGCGCACATTTTAAGTCAGCTGATGGCAGCTGAGACTCCTCTCACGAGCGCTGCGCTTTCTGTCAGTTTACAAGTGACAAGCCGCACCATCCGAACAGACATCAAGGAACTGAATGAGCGTCTAGCCCCTTATCAAGCAGCTGTATCAGCTGTTAGGGGCGCTGGCTATGAGCTGTTGATCAACGATGAGAATGCCTTTCGCCGTTTTATGAAGGAAGAAGTCGAACAGGAAGAACCGCTTGCTGTTCTTCCAGAAGAGCGAGTTCGATTTATTTTGAAAAAGCTGCTTCTAGCGGAATCATATGTGAAGCTGGAAGACTTACAGGAGCAGCTGTTTATTAGTAAATCGACGATGAGTAATGACATGAAATGGGTCAAACGTAAGCTCGAACCCTTTGATCTGAAGCTGGAAGCAAAGCCGAATAAAGGCTGCCGGATTAAAGGATCTGAGATGAAAATCCGTTATTGCATGTCAGAATATTTATTCAATGAACGGCGTTCCTATCAAACCATGCTGAACACGGCGGTTACGATTTTGCCGAAACATGAGCTGGAATTGATTCAGAGAACCATGATTGATTATATCAACGAGGAAAAAATGAATCTATCAGACATTTGCATGAATAATTTAATTGTTCATATTGCTATTGCCTGTAAACGGATTAGACACGGAAACTATGTATCTGTGCTGCCTGAAGAAATCAACGAAATCCCAAGGGCAAAAGAATACAAGGTAGCCAAAAAAATGGTTGAGCGTCTTGAAGGGTTGCTGGATGTCTCATTCCCACAAGAGGAAATCGTTTATATCACCATTCATTTGCTAGGAACAGCCAAAATGGTACAGTCTTTTTCAACGGGCGGTCAAAAACAAATTGTGGATGATGACACGAGCCGTCTTGTTCAGCTGATGCTGAAAGCCATTGATCAAAAATTGCAGCTGGATTTAGCGGGAGATGCGGAATTGCTGATTGGCCTCAGTTTGCACTTAAAGCCAGCGATCAATCGGTGTAAGTATGGAATGAATTTAAGAAATCCAATGCTTGATGAGATCAAAGCGGGCTATCCAATTGCCTTTGAAGCAGGGATTGTGGCGAGCAGGGTCATTGAAGAAGAGACAGGTTTGTCCATTCATGAAAATGAGATCGGCTATATGGCACTTCATTTTGGTGCGGCCTTAGAGCGCAGGAAAATGGAGATACCACCGAAGCGATGCCTGATTGTCTGTGCGTCTGGTGCAGGGAGTGCAAGGCTACTTCAAGATCGTTTGCGGTCACAATTTGGGTCGAAGCTGACCATTTTAGGAACAGCAGAGCTTTATTCCCTTCCGCATGTCTCTTTACATGCATTGGATTTAATTATTACAACCATTCCCATTCATATGGATTTACCGATTCCTGTCATTCAAGTGAACACGATTTTAGGAGGCAGTGATTTTTTAAAAATAGAAGAAGCTTTGACAAGTGAAACAAGAGTGACATTAGCCACGCAATATATGAAAAAGGAATTGGTCTTTACAAAATGCGCCTTTCAAACAAAGGAAGAGGTCATACACTTTCTCACGCAAAAGGTCATTGACATGGGCTTAGCGCCAGCAGAACTTACACAATCTGTGATGGAAAGAGAAGAGTCTGCACCGACTTCATTTGGGCATTATACAGCGATTCCGCATCCGATGACCCCGCTGACAGAAGAGACGTTTTGGGCGATCTGTACATTAGAAAAACCGATCATTTGGGGAGAGAAAAAAGTTCAATTTGTGTGCTTGCTTTGTGTCGAAAAGGAGAACGCCAAAGACTTAAAAGGCATGTACCGTCTGCTTGGAGAGCTTGTCCATCATGTGAAATTTATTCAGCACCTCATCACCTGTGACACCTTTGAAGACATGCTGGATGTCATGGATAAAAAAGCGCCTTCGTACAAGAACTAATGGTGTGATATTAACTTTTTCCGCTTCCTAAAGGAAAAAGTATGGGTGTTTATGAAAGCGGTTTCATAATATGATGAATGTGTAAAGAAAAGCTTCATACTTCAAAAAGGGGGCGTTTACAATGAACATTTTATTAGTTTGTGCAGCAGGTATGTCAACAAGCTTACTTGTCACAAAAATGGAGAAAAGTGCACAAGAACAAGGAAAAGACTATCGTATTTGGGCAGTATCTGGAGATGCTGCAAAAAATCATATTGATCAAGCCGATGTGCTTTTATTAGGACCTCAAGTTCGTTATTTATTACCGCAAATGAAAAAACTCGGAGAAGACAAAGGAATTCCAGTAGACGTGATTAATACCGTGCATTATGGCGTATGTAATGGTGCTGAGGTTTTAAAATCTGCTGAACAGTTAGTGAACGGGTAAAGGGGGCGGAAGGGATGAATGGATTCAACCGATTTCTAGAAGAGAAGGTTATGCCGTTTGCAGGAAAGATTGCCGCTCAAAGACATTTACAAGCATTGCGTGACGGAATTGTTTTAACCATGCCTCTCATTATCGTCGGTTCACTGTTTCTCATTTTAGCCAACCTTCCGATTCCGGGATATAGCGATTTTATGGCAAGTGTCTTCGGAGCCGAATGGGCCACGAAACTATCCTATCCTGTGAATGCCACCTTTGACATTATGGCACTTGTTGCGACCTTTGGGATCGCATACAGGTTAGCTGAAAAGTATGCAGTCGATGCACTGTCATCTGGTGCAATTGCTGTCGCAGCTTTCCTCCTAGCCACACCTTATCAAGTACCGTTCACACCTGAAGGATCAACAGAAGCTATCCTAGTGAATGGCGGTATTCCCGTCACACTGATGGGCAGTAAAGGGCTATTCGTTGCCATGATTATTGCCATGCTTTCCACCGAAATTTACCGCTTTATTGTACAGCGGAATATCGTCATCAAAATGCCTGATGGTGTACCGCCAGCAGTTAGTAAATCGTTTATCGCACTTATTCCAGGTTTTGTGGTCATCACGCTGATCTGGGTCGCTAGGCTTCTGATTGAGATGACACCTTTTGAGAGTATTCATAATATCATCACGGTCTTAATCGGCACACCACTATCCATTCTTGGTGGAAGCTTAGGCGGAAGTATCGTTGCCATCGGTGTGCAAATGCTCCTCTGGGCATGTGGTATTCACGGAGCCACCATTGTCGGAGGAGTCATGGGTCCGATTTGGCTCGGTGCGATGGATGAAAACCGTCTTGCCTTCCAAGCAGGAGAAGTGCTGCCGAATATTTTCACAGCGCAGTTCTTTGAAATCTTTATCAATGTCGGCGGAAGCGGCGCAACGCTTGCTTTGGTACTGACCATGATCTTGCGTGCGAGAAGTAAACAAATGAAACAGCTTGGCCGTCTTGCGATTGGGCCAGCCATCTTTAACATCAACGAACCGATCATTTTTGGAATGCCGATTGTGATGAACCCAATGCTTCTCATTCCGTTTATCCTTACGCCAATTATGATGATCATCACCACATATATCGGAATGAGCACAGGACTTGTAGCAAAACCGGCAGGGATCGCTGTCCCGTGGACAATGCCGCCAATCATTTCAGGCTATCTCGCAACAGGCGGGAAAATCTCTGGCGCGGTCATGCAGCTGATTAACCTTGCCTTGTCATTTGCGCTATACTATCCATTCTTTAGAATGTGGGATAAGCAGAAATTGAAAGAAGAAAATGAGCTTGAAGCAAAAGCATCAACAGATGAAAATGTCGTCAGCATGTAATAGAGGGAACAAGGGGGATGCGGCCGATGGAAATGGAACAAATTGTGTTTCAACTCATCCTGCACGGTGGTAATGGCAGAAGCTCGGCCATGGAGGCCATTACATGTGCAAAGCAAGGCAATTTTGATGAGGCGAAGCAAAAATTGCAGGAAGCACAAGACGCGTTAAATGAGGCGCATCACGCACAGACAGAGCTGATCCAGGGAGAAATCAGAGGAGAGAAAACCGACGTCAGTCTCTTGATGATTCATGCACAGGATCATCTGATGAACGCTATGACCGTCAAGGAGCTTGCAGCTGAAATCATTGAGCTCCATGAAAAAATGAAGCAATTCGGAGGTGTCAATTCATGAAAGACGGAATCAAAATTGTCACAATAGGCGGAGGATCAAGCTATACGCCTGAGCTCGTCGAAGGGTTTATTAAACGATATCAAGAATTGCCTGTAAAGGAATTATGGCTTGTGGATATTGAAGCAGGTCAGGAAAAGTTGAACATCGTGGGTGCCCTTGCAAAACGTATGGTCGAAAAAGCGGGTTTGCCGATTGAAGTGCACCTCACCCTTGACCGCCGGGCAGCTCTGAAAGATGCGGACTTTGTCACGACACAATTCCGTGTAGGACTGCTCGAAGCCAGAGCAAAGGATGAGAGAATCCCGCTTAAATATGGCGTCATTGGACAGGAAACGAATGGTCCAGGCGGGTTATTTAAAGGTCTACGCACCATTCCAGTCATTCTAGACATCGTGAAGGATATGGAAGAGCTTTGCCCAGATGCCTGGCTGGTGAACTTTACAAATCCAGCAGGCATGGTCACAGAGGCGGTGTTACGCTACACGAATCTGAAAAAAGTAGTCGGTCTATGCAATGTGCCGATTGGAATCAAAATGGGCATTGCAAAAGCGCTGGATGTCGATGTCGAACGCATTGAAGTACAATTTGCAGGCCTCAATCACATGGTCTATGGCTTAGATGTGTATTTAGACGGGGTCAGCATTATGGATCAAGTACTCGATGAATTAGGAAATCCAAATAGCCAGTGGTCCATGAGGAATATTGAAGCGAAAAACTGGGAGCCTTCTTTCGTCAAAGGCTTAGGGGTCATTCCATGTCCGTATCATCGTTATTACTATAAAACGAAAGATATGCTGGAGGAAGAACAAAAAGCGGCTCAAGAAAAAGGAACAAGAGCAGAGGTTGTGCAGCAAGTCGAGCATGAACTATTTGAGTTATATAAAGACCCAGATTTATCGATTAAACCGCCGCAGCTCGAAAAAAGAGGCGGGGCTTATTACAGCGATGCAGCATGTAATTTGATCAGCTCCATCTATAATGATAAACATGACATTCAACCGGTAAATACAGTGAACAGAGGAGCGATTGCTAGCATTCCGGCCGAATCAGCGGTTGAAGTGAACTGTATCATTACAAAGGACGGACCAAAACCAATCGCGACAGGTGATCTGCCTGTGGCTGTGAGAGGACTCGTTCAACAAATCAAGTCTTTCGAGCGTGTGGCAGCTGAAGCAGCTGTGACAGGAGATTACGAGACAGCTCTTGTCGCCATGACCATCAATCCACTCGTTCCATCTGACGAAATTGCAAAGCAAATCTTAGATGAAATGCTTGAAGCGCACCGTGAATATTTACCGCAGTTCTTCAAATCAGTAAATGCGTAAAATAAAATGGCCCCTTTATGGGGTCATTTTTTATGATTTTTTCATATGGAAACCGGAGAAAGCAGTGTATGATAGAAAAAACAACATGTACTGCTTCAAAGAAAGGACGGTTAGAATATGGTGGCAATTGGTTTAATGCTTTACGGCTTTATCGTTCAACCTCTACTTAGTTACGGCACAGTGGTTTTGTTTTTGTATGGAATCATCGCTTCATTTATTGGCCTGATTCGGCATAGACAGGATGTGTGGATGTATGTTCTCCGCTTGCTCGTTTGTTTTACTATTCCAGTAACCAATCTGTTAATGTATTTCGCAACCATCGGTGGAGATGAAAGAGACTTTGATTTCCAGCCGATGCCGCCAGTTTATCATCTTGTTTTTATCCTAGAACTCATCATCGTCTTTTTACCAGAGATCTTTTTACTGATCGAGAGAAAGCGGAGTATCAAAGGGAAACAGTGGATATATGCAGGGGCCATTGTGGGGATATCGGTCTTGTTTTGGTGCACGATTTGATTGAAGGCAGACTGACATCTAAGTCTTTTTCTCCTTTTTGTTGCGTAACCTCTTTCGCCTCACTTTTACAAAAGTAATGGAAAGAACAAAGATAGAAATTCCGAGAAACTTAAATAGAAAACGGGTGAAGAACGGTGAATCATCGAAACCTGTAGCGATGATGATCGATCCGATGCAAATCCCAAAGAACGCTAGTAAATAAGTAAAAAACATATCATCACTCCTTAAGCGTGGAATAGATCCACATTTTCCATTATGAGGTAGATAAGGAGATAAAGAAACAAAAAAAGAACCCTTCATCAAATGAAAGGTTCTTTCGCTTGCTTATGCCTGCTTGACGACCGAATCGACTTCTACTGTCCAGCCGAAGATATCTGGCTGAGTTCCTTTTTGGATTCCAGTAATCGCTTCGTACAATTTCTTCGATACTTCGCCTGTTTGACCATTTTGAATGACGTATGGCTGATCGTGATAAATTAATTCACCGACAGGAGAAATGACGGCTGCCGTTCCTGTCCCGAAGATTTCTTCAAGTTCACCTGACTGATGTGCTTCGATTAACTCATCAATTGAAATTTTACGTTCTGTCACAGGGATTTCCCAATGCTTTAACAGCTCAAGCACAGAATTCCGTGTGATCCCTTCTAAAATGCTGCCGTTCAGTTCAGGCGTCACGATTTCTCCGTTGATTTTAAAGAAGATATTCATACTACCGACTTCTTCAATATACTTTTTCTCGATGCCATCAAGCCACAGGACTTGTGAAAATCCTTTCGTTTCAGCAACTTGCTGTGCTTTCAGGCTTGATGCATAGTTTCCAGCTGTTTTGGCATTTCCTGTTCCGCCTTTAACAGCGCGGACAAATTCGTTTTCCACCGCAATTTTGACCGGATGAATGCCTT
This sequence comes from Bacillus sp. 22483, assembly GCF_052044605.1. Classification (NCBI taxonomy): domain Bacteria; kingdom Bacillati; phylum Bacillota; class Bacilli; order Caryophanales; family Bacillaceae; genus Bacillus; species Bacillus sp. 22483. The sequence continues at coordinate 163,358 of NZ_JBQENU010000005.1, forward strand.
CTTTATAATAAGAACCTACTGGAGATAAAATGATGATCAGCTTATAGGTGCTTGACGGTGCAACACCTAAATAGGGCTCAGTAGAAATAATGAATGGACGAATATACAAAGAAGTGCCCTCTGCATCAGGTACCCAATCCTTATCAATGCGAATGAGTTCATTTAAGCCTTCTAAAACCGTTTCTGTATCAATTTGCGGGATACATAGGCGGTCATTTGATCTGTTTAAGCGTTCCATATTTTTTTCGGGACGGAATAAGAGAATCTTTTGATCCTCAGACACATACGCCTTCAAGCCTTCAAAAACAGATTGGCCATAATGATAAACCATAGAAGCTGGATCCATTGGAATCGCCTGATAAGGGATAATTCTCGGATCATACCAGCCTTTATCAATTGAATAATCCATCACAAACATGTGGTCTGTGAAGATTTTTCCGAATTCAAGTTGATCAGATTGAGGTTTTGGTTTTTTTGTTGAACTAAGTTCAACGCGGATGGGTTGTTTTGGCATCGTAAATCTCCTTGCTGTTTGATTATTTGAAAATTCTAATAATATGAAATAATTATGATTCTATTCTATACCTTCACAAAATATTAGCAATAGGTTTTCTGGAATTCAGACAAGAAAAATCTGTTAAAGCGCTTTCCTCCTCTCTGTCGTGGTTTTACTGAAGTTTCCCCTTAGAAATAAAATCCAATTTCATTATTAACTGATTAATCTGACAATTTAAAAGCAATTTGTTTTCCTGTAAGATATTCTTTCAACCATACACCTTTTGACTAGTACATTGCAAGGGGCATTGCCATATTTTAATCCTCTTTTTTTTAACCGATAAAGGTAGAAGAGAGTGGAAGGGAGCAAACAACGAGATGAAACGAATGATATCAGGCGCCTTATTGATTTTATTGATGACCGCCATTAGTTTTGGCTGTCAAGCGATGACGGAGGAGGCTGGTGCGAAGCAAGGTACTGCCTATTACGTCGCAGCAAATGGGAACGACAAACATCCAGGGACAAAGCAAAAGCCTTTCCGTACGCTGAAAAAAGCGGCAAGTATCGCGAAAGCTGGGACAACAGTTTATATGAGAGGCGGTACATACAAAGAGAAATTGATTGTCCGCCATTCTGGAACAAAGAAAGCACCAGTTGTTTTTCAAGCGTATGAAAAAGAGAAGCCTGTCATAAGCGGAGCATCTCTTAAAGGAAATCAAACAGACGGTGGTCTTGTGAAGATTGATCAAAAAAGCTATATCACCCTGAAAGGTTTGACAGTCGGTCATATTAAAACGAATCAAGAAGATGTGACACCCATCGGTATATTCATCACAGGAAGCGGCAAAGGCGTCAAACTGCTTAACAACCGTGTGTACGACATTCAGACGACACATCAAAATGGGAATGCTCATGGCATTGCGGTCTATGGAACGAAAGCACCAGCAGCCATTGAAGACATCGAAATCAAAGGAAACACTGTGGAAAAGTTAAAGCTAGGTTTTAGTGAAGCCCTTGTGCTAAACGGAAACGTTAAAAAATTCCGTGTGACACATAATACAGTCCGGCATACGGACAATATCGGGATTGATTTAATTGGTTTTGAGAATGTCGCACCTTCTAAAAAGTATGATCAAGTGCGAAATGGTGTCGTATCTAGAAACAAAGTTTATGAGATTACGAGTGTTGGGAATCCAGCGTACGGCAAGGACATCTCCGCAGGAGGAATCTATGTGGATGGCGGGAAAGACATCGTGATTGATCATAACATCAGCCATCATAATGACCTTGGGATTGAGGTCACAAGTGAACATAAAGGGAAGATGGCCGAACGCATTCGCATTGAGCACAATCAAGTATATTTAAATCGTTATACAGGCATCTCCATCGGCGGCTATGACAAGAAGCGGGGCGGAACCACAAACACGACCATCTCCCATAACATTTTGTACAAAAATGACACAGCCGGCTTAGAAGGCGGTCAATTGCTCATGCAATATCAATCGGTGAACAATCGAATCACGAATAATATCATGACAGCCAGTGCTTCGCATTACTTAGTCGTGAATCTTTACGAAGTGAACAAGAAGAATACATTCCAAAAGAATGTCTACGATGACCGCAAAGGTGCAAAAGCCTCACAGTGGGTATGGCACGGGAAATGGCTGGAAGGCTACAAAACGTATCGCTCGAAAAGCGGTCAAGATAAAGGATCAGCACACCTCAATCCCCAATTTGTGAATGAGAAAAAATATGATTTCCGTCTTAAAGCATCATCACCTGCTAAGAAAATCATCGGCAGTTAAACAAGGTATTCGGTGCAAATGATCATTTTAGAAATTTTCAAAAAAGTCATTGACATTGATGAGACATCACATTAAAGTAAAGAAGACATTTCAACTAAAACAAATTTCATAACGGATCTCTTATCAAGAGAGGCAGAGGGACTGGCCCTATGACGCCCAGCAACCGTTTCTATTTAAGAAATTGGTGCTAATTCCTGCAAAGCTGTTACAGCTTTGACAGATAAGAGAGGAAGACTTCCCGATACATGTTTCATGCAACGGTGATCAAGCCTCTCTTTATAAAGAGAGGCTTTTTTGATCTCTTTTTTTAGAATCAAAAGACTGGGTTCACAGGCATATTTCCACTTCTTCACCTAGTTTTCCGATGTGAAAAATAAAACAACTTGAGGAGGAACAGCAATGAAACGTAAATATTGGACATCATCTCTTGTATTATTGACGGTCCTGACCGTGCTATTATCTGGTTGCGGTACGGGATCAAGCGCAGGCTCAAAGGCTAATGCAAATGAAAAGGTCTCCTTTGACAATGTCCCGAAGCGATTTGCAAAAGGACAGGGAGCAAAAATTAAAGTCATCCGTAAAATTGGCGGGGACGATCATACTGCTCAGTTTTTAGCAGGAACGAAGGCAGAAGGTGAAGCGCTAGGCTTTACAGTAGATGTCTACACGGCAAATGGTGATACGGCGAAGTTTCATGATGCCATTTCTCAAGCACTAGAAGAAAACTATGATGGCTTTATCATCTCTCATGGGGATGATGAGGCGACAGTCGCTGATGTGAAGAAGATCACAGCGAAAGGCATTCCAGTTGTGGCGTTTGATTCAAATCCGAAGCTGAAGGACATCAAAGGGGTCACAGTGACGTCTCAAGATGACGAGCAATTAGCGGAAAAATCATTAGATGCACTCGTGGCTGATTTTAAAGGAAAAGCAAATATTGCGTATCTTTGGGTAGACGGATTCCCTCCAATGGTGAGACGAAACAAGGTGTACCAAGAAACGCTCAAACAGCATACAGGAATCAAGGAACTTGACCGATTTGGCGTTGCGGCCTCTGATACATCAGTTCAAACACAAAATGCGGTTGCGGCTATGCTAAATAAATATCCAAAGGGGAAACTGGATGCGATTTTTGCCACGTGGGATGCATTTGCGATTGGTGCCGCAAGAGCTTTAAAAGAAGCAGGAAGAACCGAAGTGAAAATATACGGTATTGATGTGTCTAATGCCGATCTGCAAGAAATGACTGCGAAAGACAGCCCTTGGAAGTACACTGCCGCTGTCGATCCGAAGCTCATTGGCGCAATCGACGTAAGGATTCTTGCGAAGAAACTAGCTGGCGAGAAAACGCCATCTTCCTATGACCTTGAGGCCTCTCTCATTTCACAAAAGCAGCTTCAGGATGCAGGAAAGGCCATCAATATGGTCAATCTTGCAGATGAAGTAAAAGGATTCGGATCATCGACTGCTTTTGAAGAAGACTGGATGAAGACCTTGAAGAAGCATTATGCAAAATAAACAACGTGCACTCTCTTTCATAGAGGGTGTTTCGTTTTTCAATTGACGATCAGGAGAGAAGGAGGACACCTATGACAGCGCCGCTTGTTCATATGAAAAACATTTCGATTGAATTCCCAGGAGTCAAAGCGTTAGATCAAGCAAATTTCACATTAAAAAAAGGCACAGTCCATGCCCTGATTGGGGCGAACGGTGCTGGGAAGTCAACGTTAATGAAAGTTCTCTCTGGTGCTCATTCACATTTTGAAGGAACCATCCACATCAATGGCGAGGCGGCGACCATTCATACACCGAAGGATGCGGCCTCATACGGTGTGCAGACCGTCCATCAAGAAGTGGATACAGCTCTAGTGCCTTATTTAAGTGTTGGCGAAAATATGATGATTCATGAAATGGAGAAAAAAACCTTCGTCCGTTGGAAAGAGATTCACCGCAAGGCAGCACAGCTGTTACAAGAGATGGACATTGACATCTCGACGAAGCGTCTTGTGAGTGATTTGACACTGGCAGAAAAACAAATGGTGCTCATTGCCAAGGCTGTGTCGATCAAATGCAGCATTTTAATTTTAGATGAACCAACCGCTCCACTTAGTCATGCAGAAACAAGCAAGCTATTCTCAATGATTCATCAATTGAAAAAGAACGGCACAGGCATCATTTTTATCTCGCATCGCATGCCAGAAATTTTCAACATCTGTGATGAACTGACTGTGATGAAGAATGGAACCGATGTGGCGGCGCACCTCATTAAAGAAACCGATCCAAAGCAGGTCATTGAAGAAATGCTTGGCGCGCCATTAGAGGATCAATTCCCATCTCGTACAACGCTTGAGGATGCACCGATTGTGCTTGACGTGAAAGAGTTGCATGACCAGCATAAATTAAACAACATTCATCTTCATGTGAAAAAAGGAGAAATTCTCGGGATTGCAGGACTAGTCGGTGCTGGTAAAACAGAATTGTGCAAAGCCCTATTCGGCGCCTCAGAAAAAAAGTCAGGCACTGTGCAGCTGCATGGTCAAACCATTCATATCAAGTCGCCTCATCACGCTGTGAGAGCGGGTATTGCCCTTGTGCCTGAAGAACGGAGAAAAGAAGGGATTCTAACAGAAGAAACTGTTGGATGGAACGTAACAGCTGCAAGTCTACGTTCGTTTACACGGCCGTTCAGCTTCTTACATCGTTCTAAGGAACGGAAGGCAGCAGATGGAATCGTCAAGCGGCTTGGCGTCAAGACACCTTCTCTTGAAGCGAAGGTGAAGCATCTATCTGGTGGAAATCAGCAAAAGATTGCGATTGGAAAATGGTTGTTGGCTGAGGCGGATGTCTATCTCTTTGATGAACCAACCAAAGGTGTAGACGTTGGAGCAAAAAAGGACATTTTCTCTCTCATTGCAGAACTAGCTGAAAGAGGAAAAGCGGTTATTTATGCTTCAAGTGAGCTTTCAGAAATTGCAGGAATCGCCGACCGAGTATACGTCTTATATGATGGCAGCATTGCCCGGGAAATGACGGCACCAATGACTGAAGAAGAGCTTTTATATCATTCAACAGGAGGACAATCATGAGTGAACGACAAGTTTCAGCCCCAGTTCAACAAATCAAGAAACAGCGGCCATCCTTTCATCTGTTTGATTTCTTTTATCAATATGGCACCATCTTAACGATTGTCGTATTGATTGTTGTCTTTGCGGCGGCAGCCAATCCGGCATTTTTACAGTCAGGAAATATCATCAATATTTTACGATCGATCTCGATTGTAACCATCATTGCGGTAGGGCTGACGATCTCACTAGCAGTGAACGGCTTTGATTTATCTGTAGGCTCAGTTGCTACGTTATCAAATGCAATTGTGATCTCCATGTTTGTATGGTTCTCGCAAAACCCACTCATTGCGATCCTTTCTGCGCTGGCGGCTTCTCTTATTGTCGGTTTGCTGAATGCTTGGATGATTGTCAAAATGAAGATTCCAGATATGCTCATGACACTAGCCATGATGTTTATCATTCAAGGGCTGGCACAAACCTATACGAAAGGTGCGACCATTTCTGAAAATATGGTGCTGCCTGATGGCACTTTTTCAACTGGCACCATCCCGGCCTTTTTCAGCAAGATTGGGCAGGTACCCTATATCATTTTGATTATGGCGGCCATTGTGCTTTTTGCACATGTTTTTATGACTTACACAAAGCATGGGCGATTGATGTATATCATTGGTGGAAATAAAGAAGCCGCTCGATTATCTGGTATTCATGTGAACAAATACAAAATCGCAGCATATCTGTTGTCTGCCTTATTTGCGGCGATCGGTGGTATCGTGCTGGCATCAAGGGTGATGACAGCAGAAATTAACGCAGGAACGCCATATTTAATGGATGGGGTAGCTGCTGCTTTTATCGGGTTTTCAGTCATGGGAGCAGGTAAACCAAACGCATTCGGTACGTTTATTGGTGCGGTGCTCATCGGTATTTTGCAAAATGGACTTGTGATGATGTCTGTCCCGTATTATGCAATGGATATCGTGAAAGGATCTGTACTTGCACTGGCACTCGCGCTGACTTATTACAAACAACGGGGCTAAGATGTACTTTTTTAAAACCATTTGCGTTCTCTCTCCGTCTAGTAAACGGAAAGCAGTGTAACAGCTGTTTGCCAAAAGGAGATGACAAAAAGAAATGAATATGTCAGCAACTCATGTAGAAGATTTGAAAAGTGTCATGGAAGACTGGAAAAATGAATTATTAGTATATAAATTTGCATTAGATGAAATGGATACAAAGTTTTCGATTATTAGTCAGGAATATAATTTAATCCATGGACACAACCCAATAGAGCATACAAAATCACGGATCAAATCCTTTGAAAGCATCGTGAATAAACTAGCGAGAAAAGGATGTGACATCACCACACAATGTGCCAAGGAGTACATACATGATATCGCTGGTGTCCGCATCATCTGCTCGTTTATTCAAGATATCTATAACATTATTGATGTTCTGAGGCAAAGAGAGGATTTAAAGATCCTTGAAGTGAAAGATTACATTCAGCATCCGAAACCAAATGGCTATCGAAGTCTTCATTTAATTGTTGAGATTCCTGTTTACCTAACGAATCGTGTGGAGCATGTGAAGGTTGAAATTCAGGTGCGGACCATTGCGATGGATTTCTGGGCGAGTCTCGAACATAAAATCTATTATAAACTGCAAAACGATGTTCCTCATCAGCTCACCGATGAACTAAAGGAAGCGGCAGATATCGCTCACTACTTAGATGAAAAAATGCAAAATATCAAACGAGAAATTGATTAACCAATAAAAAAGAGTAGCTGTTTTGAATGACAGCTACTCTTTTCAGTCTTATTAAGGGTTGGTGCCTCGATCTCTCTTTTGAATGATCGTACCGTCATCTTGCGATTGTGCAGACGGGCTGCCTTTTTGTGTAGAAGTGCCAATCCAAACACCTGTGAACAAGAGCGCAAAAATCGCACTTGAGATCAGCCATTTTTTCATCATACATCACTCCATCTTCTTAACAAGTTTTGAATGACAATGCCTTGTTCTGAAAATACATCGCTTCTTTCGGAAGACCATTTTCAGTTAAGTAGGCGGCTACATCCTGACAGATAGCCTCAAGATCAACAAGGAAATTCATAGATTCTAATTGATCACAATAAGAAATGATCTGCTCAATCATGTTGTCTGGCTGGAGCATCAATGTTTCTAAAATGGATAATTTAAGTGAAATGTTTCGTTGTTTTAAATTTTCTGCTTTTTGAAGTGAAAGCTGTACATAATAGTGGAACAAACCAGGCTTTTTCAGCTTAAACAGCGCTTTCGTGTAGGCATACAAGGCCAGTAAATAGCCGCCTGGAGAAGAAGTTTCGAATGCCTCAATCAATAAAGCCTTTTCTAGGAGCGGTACAGCTTCACTGTATTCATTTCTTAGACTTTTAATAAAGGCTGCATTGCAATACGCGTGACCAAGTAAATCTGGATCCTCCATCTGTTCGAGTGAGTGAATCACCTGTCCAAACAAAGCTTCTGCCTCTTCATATTTCGATTGATCCGCATAATTCAGAGCAAGCATCATTTGACAGCTGATTGATTTTTTCACATAACATGGATCTGCGTCGTAAATAGACGAAGCCTTTTTTAAGTGGTGGATGGAGAGAAGTGTGGATCTTATATTATAGTATAGACATCCTGTTTTATAATGGAATTCTGCCTTTTCAATGTCATCATGTACGAGATCTAATTTATCCTCGGCCAATTTCAAATGGTGAAATGCTGTATCTTGATTCCCTCTGCGCATTTCATACATGCCTTTAAAGAAATAGAAATAGTAGCTGAGCATATCATCTGTACGAATCGCATTTTCATCCACAAAAAGACTGTGATCTAACGAAGCTGTATCTTCGACTAAATCTTTGAAACGATATTCTAAAAGTTGATAGTAGAGTAAGACGTCTTGATTCTCTTCCATTCGATCAAATGCTTGAAGAATCTCTTCTTTTAGCTGTATTGCTTCTTGTATGTCTCTTTTTTTCATCAAGACATACCAGTCATTTAGCATATTTGCTACATCAACGGATGACAAAACACCTGTTTCTGCCAATTGGTATCCTCCTTTCTTCACCTATTCATTTCTGCTGATTCTTATTTGTCTGAATCATCTTTCCATATTAAGTATCTTCTTATATTTTAAGCGGTCTATCTCAATTTGTAAAACATGTTTTTTGATGTAAATTCAACCAGTAGTGAAAAAAATAGGGAGTAACGATCGGATTGTATACGCTTACATTTTTTTAGGTAAAAAGAGGATATTGAAAAAATATATCAGGATATCAATAGAGGAAGAGAGACAGTGAAAGAGGGTTTTTTCATAGGTGAGAAAGAAGTGTTATTTATAAAGGAGTGTTCTCGGTTTTTTGTGAGATTATATCACATGAATATTGTGAAACATGCTTCTTTCAGAATAAAATGAGTTATTCGCAAAAAAGTAAAATTTAAAGAGACTATCGATCTAGAATTGTATGGATCTTTGGTATTGATAAAAAATATCACACAGTATAGCTTTAGCGTGGTATAGTAAGATTGTTGTTGCGAATATTTAGACAAAACTGACAATTGGGGGTCGTGTTTTATGAAGAAATCGATGTTATTGATCATGGGACTAATTGTTGTGCTCGTCATGGCAGCCTGTGGTTCAAAATCAGACAGCGGTTCGGGAGAAGGCAAAGGCACATATAAAATCGGGATAGATGTAACATATCCGCCATTTGAATTTGAAAAAGGCGGCAAAACGGTGGGAATAGACGTTGATTTAATTAACGCCATTGCGAAAGACCAAGACTTCAAAGTGAAGCTTGAAGCAATGGATTTCTCAGGGATTATTCCAGCGATGCAAGCAGGTCAGCTTGATGTTGGAATGGGTGGTATGAGTATTACAGATGAGCGTAAAAAGAAAGTGGATTTCTCAGATCCATACTTCGACGCTGGTCTGACAGTTGTTGTGAAAAAGGACAGCAGCATCAAATCGATTGATGATTTAAAGGGGAAAAAGCTAGCTGTTAAAAATGGGACAACAGGTGCAAAATTTGCAACAGATAACGCAGACAAATATGGGTATGAAGTAGTTCAATTCAATGACAGTCCATCTATGTTCCAAGAAGTATCTAACGGAAATGCAGATGCTTTAATTGAGGATTATCCTGTCATTACGTATGCGATCGCACAGCAAGACTTGAAATTGAAAACAGTTGGAGATCGCTTGAATGGCGACCAATACGGGATCTCAGTGATGAAGGGTAAAAACCAGGACTTATTGAAGAAAATCAATAAAGGGCTGGAAAACCTAAAGAAAAACGGTGAATATGACAAAATTATTGAGAAATATTTGAAGTCATAACACAAGCGAGGCGCGCTCAGAGCGCGCTTTCTTTATGTGTCAACCGTATGTGAATTAGGGAGGGAGAAACATGGATACGATTGTTAATGCATTTCCGTATTTAATGGATGGTTTGCAAACCACTTTATATATCTTTGTTGTTGCTATCATTTTAGGTTTTATCATCGGGTTGATTGTGGCGCTATTCCGCCTGTCACCATTTAAAATCTTGAACTTTATTTCACTCGTTTTTGTCAATGCCATTCGAGGTACGCCATTTATCGTACAGCTATTTTTCATTTATTTTGGGCTAAATACACTTGAATTCATTTCACTTGACCGAGTACCGGCAGGGATTATTACAGTAGCAATTAACGCAGGAGCTTATTTCTCAGAAATTATTCGTGCAGGGATTCAGTCCATTGATAAAGGACAAACAGAAGCCGCACGCTCTTTAGGATTCACAGGTGGACAAAACATGCGTTTTATCGTTCTTCCACAGGCATTCCGCCGTATGCTTCCAGCCATTACGAACCAAGCCATCATCAGTTTGAAGGACACCTCTCTCTTATCGATTATCGGTATTGCTGATATCATGCAGAGGGGACAAGTTCAAGCATCGGCTACATTTGATCCTTTGAATGTCTGGCTCATTGTCGGTGTCATTTATTTCGTGATCATTTATTTACTTTCTCTACTGGCTAGCTACGCAGAAAGGAGATTTGATGTGAAATGAGTATGATTACGGTGAAAAACTTGAAGAAATCCTTTGGTGATAACGAAGTCTTAAAGGATATTAATGCAGTCATCGAGGAAAAAGAGGTTGTATGTGTCATTGGTCCTTCAGGATCAGGGAAAAGCACATTTCTAAGATGTCTCAATAAATTAGAGGATATTACGGCTGGAGAAGTTGTTGTCCACGGACATACGATTACAGACCCAAAAGTGAATATCAATAAAGTACGACAAGAAGTTGGTATGGTGTTTCAGCACTTTAATTTATTTCCTCATAAAACCGTGTTAGAAAATATCACGATCGCACCGGTGAAAGTAAAAGGGATGGAGAAGAAAGCGGCAGTCGATAAAGCATTAGACTTGCTTGAAAAGGTCGGCTTGAAAGACAAGGCCAAAAGTTACCCTAACCAATTATCTGGTGGACAAAAACAGCGTGTTGCCATTGCAAGAGCCTTGGCGATGGACCCGAAAGTGCTCTTATTCGATGAGCCGACATCTGCTCTTGACCCTGAGGTCGTTGGGGATGTTTTAGCTGTTATGAAACAATTAGCAGTCGAAGGAATGACGATGATTGTCGTCACACATGAAATGGGCTTTGCAAGAGAAGTGGGAGACCGCGTGATCTTTATGGATGGCGGATATATCGTCGAAGAAGACAAACCAGAAGCACTCTTTGGAAACCCGCAGCATGAGCGTACCAAATCATTTCTTAGTAAGGTGCTATAAAAAAAGAGTAAGAGCAGGTATGCTCTTACTCTTTTTCTTTTGTGACGAGAATGAATATACCGATTCGCATGCATTTCCTAGGAAATATTATCGTTGGAAGAACTCAATCCACTCTTGGTCTGGCCCTCGGAAAAAGAAGTAGCAATAGCCATTGGGCAATGTTGTGATTTCTTCATCTATTAGCTCAATTTGCAGCTTTTGAATACGGTTGAATTCCGCGTGAATATTATCTGTTGTAAAGGCGAGATGGTGGACCTTTCCTTCAGATGGAAGGTCACTGCTATACCCTTGAATGAGTTCAATTTCCGTTTCTGCTTCGTCTTTAAAGCCAAGAAAGGCAAGTTCAATGACTCCGTTTGTATGAGTGATGCGATCCTTTAATTTCATGCCCACCACTTTTTCATAAAAATCAATGGACTGATCAATATTTGTCACCATAATCCCTGTATGATCTAAGCGTAATGTTGTCAAAAAAGAGCCTCCTCTATGTCGAGTTGATATTTTTCTCCTCATCTTATCATAATAGAAGTAACGTATACATTCATATGGTAGGATAGAGAGAGTCAATTTAGGATAAGGATGACACAAATGAAAAAAATCTCATTAAAACAAACATTTGCAGAACAAGTGAAAAAGGGATATCCGCTTATTTCAAAAGATGCTGTGTCGCGTGTGAACGGTGTACAGGAAGGCGAGCTCATTGAATGGGTAGATGAAAGAGGCTCTTTTTTAGGGAAAGGATATTATGGTGTGCAAAATAAAGGCATCGGTTGGGTACTTTCCTTTGACGCTAACGAAAAAATAGATCAGCCCTTTTTTGTTTCTAAACTTGAACAGGCATCCAAAAGCAGAACGCATCTATTTCGTGATGCACAGACGACAGCTTTCCGTGTGTTCAATGGGGAAGGGGATGGAATTGGTGGAATCACGATTGATTATTATGATGGATTCTATCTCATCCAATGGTATAGCGAAGGTGTTTATACATTAAAAGAAGATGTATTGGCTGCGATTGAGCAGGTGTACCCTGACTATAAAGGCATTTATGAAAAGAAACGATTTGATACGTCTGGACAATATATCGAAGATGACGATTTTGTAAAAGGGGAGAAAGGTGAATTTCCTCTTATCGTCAAAGAAAATGGGATGAACGTGGCGGTTTATCTAAATGATGGTGCGATGACAGGTATTTTCCTTGATCAGCGTCATGTGCGAAAAGCAATTCAAGATCGCTATGCAAAAGGAAAGACCGTCCTTAATACGTTCTCCTATACCGGCGCTTTCTCTGTAGCAGCAGCGCTTGGCGGGGCAAGCCGTACGACAAGTGTAGATGTTGCAAACCGCAGTTTGAAAAAAACATCTGAGCAGTTTGAAGTGAATGGCATTGATGTAGACGGGCAGGATATCAAAGTCATGGATGTCTTTAAATATTTCCCGTTTGCGGCGAAAAAAGGCTGGAGCTATGATGTTGTGATCTTGGACCCACCATCCTTTGCACGAACGAAGAAACACACATTCAGTGCAGCGAAGGATTATAAGAAACTATTAAAAGAAGCCATCCAGATCACAGCTGAGAACGGCGTCATTGTGGCGTCAACCAATAGCAGTGCATTTGGGATGAAAAAGTTTAAAGGATTTATTGCACAGGCCTTTAAAGAATCTGGGAAAACGTATCGTATTCTTGAGGAATATACACTTCCTGAGGACTTCCGTACAACGAAAAATTATCCTGAGGGGAACTATTTAAAGGTTGTCTTCATCCAAGCATAAGAAAAAGCCATTTTCCGATAAGGGGAAATGGCTTTTTCTATAGGGCAAACGACATCAGGATAGGCGCTGCACATAATGTAATAATGGCCGAAATGATCATGGACACACTTGAGATCGTGCCTGAGACCGAGCTCAGTTCAAAGGCCTTCGATGTGCCTGCACCATGTGCTCCTGTACCAAGCAGAACGCCCATTGCAATGTCATTATCAATGCGGAAATAACGGATAACCAATGGCCCAATGATTGAACCCAATAATGCTGTTAAAATGACGAAGACAGCCGTAACGGACGGCATCCCGCCAATCATTTCAGACACACTCATCGCCACGGGTGTTGTGACGGATCTTGGGACGAGGCTCTCGATCAGACTCGTGTCCAAATGAAACAATTTGGCGATAAACGCTGTTGATAAAATTGCAACGATAGAACCGCAAGCCACATTCAAAATAATTTCTACTGCATGCTTCTTCAGAATGTGAAAATACTTATATAAAGGAATGGCAAATGCCACAGTCGCAGGTTGAAGCATATTTGTCAGCCATTTTCCGCCTTGATTGTAAGCATCGTAAGGAATGTTCACGATTAACAGCAAGACCACAAGAACAACCGGTGTCACAAGTAAAGGGGAGACATAGACTTTCGGGTGACGTTTATAAACCGCTTTTGATCCGAGATAGATCAGAATGGTTAAGATCAAAAATAGTCCGCCAACTAACATAGCTTTTTTCGCTCCTTTCTTTTCGCAATCATCTGCGTCATCATGCCAGTCGAGAGCATGACCACAAAGGTACTAAGTAAAACCACAAGGACAATACTTGTGCCAGATTGAGAAAGTAATGTTCCGTAATCAATCACACCTACTGCTGAAGGGATAAAGAAGAGCAGCAGTTCTCCGAGCAGCCATACGGCGCCAAGTTCAATCCATTTTAATTTAATGATGTTAAAATGAAGTAATAAGAAAATGACAAGAATGCCTAAGATCGTGCCCGGAATTCTTAAATGCAAAAAGGCCGCCAGCACATTCATCAATTTCGCAAAAGCAAATAAAGCCATAATCTGAAGGGTAGCAATCAGCGACGTTTTGAGCAATTGCACTTTCTGTTCACTCCTTTTTCTATATAAATTGTTCACTGTTTCACAAAAACAACACAACGTTCTAATCGGTGAGCTTACTTTAAAGTGTACAGCACGTTCTGTTATAGGTAAAATACATATATCGAATAGTTAGTATTCCTTTTGTCTATAGAAAGGGTGAACCATGTGGACATCAGACATTTAACATATTTCTTAGAAGTGGCACGGTTAAAGAGTTTTACGAAAGCATCACAATCGCTCTATGTGTCGCAGCCGACCATTTCCAAGATGGTCAAAAACCTGGAGGATGAGCTGGGGGTGCAGTTGTTTTACCGTAATGGCAGACAGGTTGAAATGACAGATGCTGGACAAACCATGTATACACAGGCGAGTGAAATCACACAATCCTTTCAGAATTTAACGAGTGAATTAAATGATTTAATGAATGTGAAAAAAGGACATATCCGAATAGGACTGCCGCCCATGATTGGATCAAGCTTTTTCCCAAATGTGATGGGGGAATTCCGCCAGCAGTATCCAGATGTCACCTTTCAATTGGTGGAGCACGGCTCCATTAAAGTAGAGGAAGGGGTAGAGGATGGATCATTAGATATTGGTGTCATTGTTCTGCCTGCAAATGATAAAATTTTTCATACATACACCATCATTAAAGAGAATATGAAGCTTGTCACCCATCCATCACATCCGATGGCAGGACGTGATGAGGTTCATTTGGCTGATTTAAAGGAAGAGTCTTTTATTTTCTTTCGAGAAGATTTCGTTCTGCACAGCCGAATCTTAAATGAATGTATGAATGCGGGATTCAGGCCGAACGTTATTTATGAAACGTCACAATGGGATTTCATCAGTGAAATGGTTGCTGAGAACCTTGGAATCGGGCTTCTGCCTGAACGGATTTGCCGTGATCTAGATCCTGATAAAGTGAGGATCATATCCTTAAATCCGTCTATTCCGTGGCATTTGGGTGTCATTTGGCGAAAGGACCGCTACTTGTCCTTTGCTGCAAGAGAATGGTTAAAGCATACAAAATCCTATGTGTGGGATGCAGAGTAAAAGGGAGGACGATACAGATGAAATTAAGCTGCGTGTCTCATCTTTTGGAAAAGGTTCGAGCGGAAAATCCGCTTGTCCATAATATCACCAACCAAGTTGTGACGAACTTTACAGCGAATGGACTGCTCGCTTTAGGTGCTTCTCCAGTCATGGCAAATGCCAAAGAAGAAGTGGCAGAAATGGCGCAATTAGCGGATGCACTTGTGCTGAATATCGGCACACTAACAAAGGATACAGTGGAGGCAATGGTCATTGCTGGACAAGCGGCCAATGAAAAAGGTGTACCGGTTCTATTGGATCCTGTTGGTGTTGGTGCGACAATGTTTCGGACGAGTGCGGCGAAACAGCTGTTACAGCAAGTGGACATCACTGTTGTCAGAGGGAATGCTGCTGAAATAGCTCATTTAATTGGAGTGAATGGCTGGCAGTCAAAAGGGGTTGATGCAAAAGGGGCAAATGGAGATGTATCGTCTTTAGCAAAGCAGGCAGCAAAAGCCCTTCAAACCGTTGTGGCGATTACGGGAAAAGTGGATGTCGTGTCAGATGGAGAAGAGGTTCTATCTATTCATAATGGACACGAATGGTTAACCAAGGTGACAGGGACTGGCTGTTTACTCACCTCTGTCATAGGGGCATTTTGTGCAACAGGGGAACGGCCCATTCATACGTCGGCATCAGCTCTGCTGTTTTATGGTGTCGCTGCAGAAAAGGCAGCTCAGCAGACAGAAGAGAAAGGGCCAGGCACCTTTCAAATCGAATTGTTAAACGCGCTATCCAATACAAATGGTCAAGATGTGATCACGTTAGGGAAAATAGGGGGAGTTTTGCATGACGAAGGTTGATCAGCAGCTAATCAAACAGCAATTATCGGTTTATTTTATTATGGGAACAGCGAATACAAGCCGGCATCCGCTTGATGTGGTGAAAGAGGCCATTCAAGGCGGGATCACGATGTTTCAGTTTCGTGAAAAGGGTGAAGGTGCTCTGCAAGGTGAAGAAAAGAAAAAAATCGCTGAGCAGATTCAAGCACTTTGCCAAGAAGCGAATATTCCCTTTATCGTAAATGATGATGTACAGCTTGCAATAGATCTTGATGCAGATGGTGTCCATGTTGGGCAGGAAGATACACTTGCACAAGATGTACGGCAAAGAATCGGTAATAAAATATTAGGCGTGTCCACGCACAATCTAGATGAAGTGAGGCAAGCGATGAAGGACGGGGCAGACTACGTAGGGATGGGTCCAGTCTATCCTACAGAAACAAAAAAGGATGCACGCAGTGTCCAAGGTGTTTCTTTAATCAACGAAGTACGTCAACACGGTCTTCACATTCCTATTGTGGGCATCGGAGGGATCACGTATGAAAATGCGGCACCAGTCATCCAAGCGGGAGCCGATGGCATTAGCATCATCAGCGCCATTAGCCAAAGCGCTGATCCGAAAAAAGCTGCGGAAGAACTAACATCTCTTGTCGAGTCAGAGAAAGCAGCTCTTTCATCTGTAAAAGACATGGATTGACTCATCCATGTCTTTTCTTATCTGCGTGAAAAATAGACAGTAGAGATACAATTGTGTACAATCTAATTGTTCGATTGTTTTCGAAATGACAGGTAAATAAAGGAGAATGAATGATGGAAGTGCTCGATACGTATTTTCGCCGATATGATGAAGCGGGAAAAGGGCAAGAGCAAATGAACGAATTGCTGGCATTGTTTTCAGATGATGTCATGATTGTCTTAAATGGTGCTGAAAAGCCTGGCATCCAAGCGTTCACACAGTTTTTGAACACATTTTTCCACGTACATGAAGACATTAAGCATATGTGGGATGGCTGGGTGAAACGTGAAGATGGGAAGTATGAAACAAACTGGGCTGTTTGCGGAAAGTTAACAGACGGTCGTGTATATACAGCAGAAGGCATTGATATTGCGGAGCTGGATGATCAAGGAAAGATCGTTTATTTAGAAAACGTCCCGAAAAACCCAGAGTTATTCCAGCGATATTAAGAAGCCGGCAGAGCGGATATTATCCCCTCTAATTAGACAGTATGAGATAATAAGCAAGCATGAGGCTTGCTTATTATTAGATTTATTTATCCGTAAATAGCTTATCAATCAAACTTATAGCAACAAAACAAAATGGAAATGCAATGAAAATGTACAGAACATTTTTAGGTACAAACATATTGTAATAATAGAAAAATACACTCATAAATAAAATCATCACTGCATACTTGATCATACTCTTCACAACATTCCTCCTAATATATATCTACCAACCATTATTATCGCGCTTATCCCTCTTATCTAACTGTTTAGCAATTTGAGTTCCGATATCCAAATCATTTAATGAAATTGCGACAGCAACACCAATAGAGATTACTAATTTTTTAGCTTCCGCTTTACTTTTTTAATAATAAATGATTGTATAACACCTACACCACCCCTACAGCAAAACCAATCACTGCATTGAAAACTGCACCTGCAAACTTAACAGGCACACCGACCTTTATCTCTAATGATAGCAGCTTGAATTTCTTTCACTTCAAAAGAAGAAACAAATACATCTTTAGCAAATACAAAATCATCATTCTCTTCTAGTGTTGGCATCATTTATTCCCTCCACTATCTCTTTTTGTGCTGCTGTCAATTAATCATTCCATTCAATTCTATAATCACGATCGATTCCAGAAAAAATTAAACCAGTGTGCTCCGATAGAATACCGTCACACACTGGTAGCTTAGACTTCTTTTATTTGTCTAACGAATAAGCGTCAATCGCTTCTTTAGCAGATGTTTCTTGATCAAAAAGAAGATATCGGCTGTACACTTCGCTTAAATGCAGGGGACCTTCGTCTAAGTTTTCAACTAGCTCAAAGATATCTAGTACGGCTACTAGTTTTGTGGTTGTTTGTCCATGATCCCCATTTTCAAATGTCTCATCTGGAAAATGGTCTTTGACGATTTGTTTCACTTTTCGATTGTTTTTTGCTCTCACTAAAATGATTCGTTCCTCAAAGATTTTATCCGGTCTCACCTTTGGTGAGGAGCTAGATTCAAATAATAATTTTGCTGAGTACAATTTATGCATATGTTTCACTTCTTCCTTGTGGGGTGAATTTCCAGTATGTGTTTAAAATGATAACATAAGAATAACAAGAGAATTGAAGTCTATGGGGGTAATAGGGTTGAAAAGAATCATTGATAACAGAGGAGAAGTTCATGAAATTCTGCTGATCATCATCACATGCTGTTCGTTGATCACGTTGAGGAAATGTGACAAGTTAGAAAGATATAAAGAGAGATTAAAAGGCCAATTTATCCCATATTGAGTACAGTTTTGAAATAGCAAGAACACTGAAAAAGCCGGCAGAGCAGCCGGCTTTTTCTCATCAATCTGTATCCATATGCATGCCTGTGTGTGCTTTTACTTGAATTTCTGTAAAGGTGTCTTCATCTGCTTTTTCAGAGGAGAAAATGGTGCCTAAGTAAGCTGCAAGGAATCCGAGCGGGATCGAGATAATCCCAGGGTTCGATAGTGGGATAAGCGGCTCTCCTGTGAAAATTGCTGCCCCTGATGGGTCCCAGACGCTTGGGCTGAGTGACACGATCAGGAGTGCGCTCAGAAGACCTGTTAAGCTTCCTGCGATAGCACCTGTTGAGTTAAATCGTTTCCAAAAGACAGTGAAGATAATCAACGGTAAATTCGCACTTGCTGCCACTGCGAAGGCAAGAGATACAAGAAAAGCGACGTTTAAAGATTGCGCAAATAATGCAAGAATGATGGAAAGGATGGCCACGCCGATGGAAGCAAAGCGTGCCGCCTTCACCTGTTCACGTTCACTCGCTTTTCCTTTGCGGATAATCTGGCTATAAAAATCATGGGCAAAGGCAGACGCGGCGGATAAAACAAGACCGGTCACCACTGCCAAAATGGTCGCAAAGGCAATAGCGGAAACAAAGGCAAATAAAAAATCTCCCCCTAGGGCCTGTGCAAGCAGTGGTGCTGCCATGTTTCCTGCTGCATCGGCTGCCGTAATTGCATCTGTTCCGACAAAAGCAGCGGCACCGAAGCCGAGGAAAACCGTCATTAAATAAAAAATCCCGATAATCCACGTAGCGGATAGAACAGATTTACGCGCAGAAATGGCATCCTTTACTGTATAAAAACGGATCAAAATGTGCGGCAAACCTGCTGTTCCTAGCACAAGGGCAAGGTTCAGAGACAGGGTCTCTAAAGGCACATCATATTTATTTCCCGGGTGAAGAAAAGCTTCACCAAGCGGGGTCGCTGTTTTCATCTGCTCAAACATCTTCAGCAGGCTAAAATCAAACTTGGCAAACACAAGCAGCGAAATAATCAGCGTGCCCAGCATGAGAAGCACAGCTTTCGTGATCTGTACCCAGCTGGTTGCGATCATGCCGCCAAACACGACATAAATAGTCATCAAGACACCTACGATCAGCACCGCAATCCAGTAATCAATGCCAAGAAGCAGTTTGATTAATGCACCTGCCCCAACAAGCTGTGCAATCATATAAAAAGTTGAGACTGTGATTGTGTTAAATGCGGCTACCCCTCGAATGGCAGGACGCTTAAATCGTGCAGCAATCATATCAGCCATCGTATATTTTCCTAGATTTCGCAGTGGTTCAGCCACGACATAAAGGACGACAAGATACGCTACAAGAAAGCCAATACTATAGAAAAAGCCGTCAAATCCATTTAAGGCGATCATGCCGGCGATCCCTAAAAATGAAGCAGCAGACATATAGTCCCCGGCAATGGCAAGGCCGTTCTGAAACCCAGTCAGTCCGCCGCCTGCGGTGTAAAAATCACTCGCATTGCTTGTTTTTTTCGCAGCAAAATACGTGATGACCAATGTGAGACCTACGATCGCTATGAATAAAATAAAAGCGGTCATACTCATTCGTCATCACCTCTAGATTCAGTTTTTAAAGCGCTTACATATTTGTCGAACTGAGCTGCTTTTTTTGCATAAAGCCCACATAAAACCCATGTCATCACAAATTGCGTGAGGGCAAATAACCAAGCCCACGTGATCGCTCCAATTGCTGGCGTGTTCAAAAAGGTGAAGTAGGATGTAGCAACCGGAAGTGAAAAGTAAAAGAGAAAAAAGAAAATCGTCATCGGTACGATAAATCTGCGTTTTTCCTCAAGAAGTTTTCGAAAATCCTTTGAAGCGGCAACCTTCTTATAATGAACGTTTTTGTCTGCCATTGTTTCCTCCTTTGTACGAATTAGGGACAAGGTACTCCAATGCATATGAGACGATCTGGTTGTTTATGACAGTATATCATAAAAAAGGCACCCGAAAAGGGTGCTTTCTATCGATAATTTGCAAGAAATGTTTGTCTTGCTTTTTCATATGCTTCTGCATCAAAATGATCTCCGCATTTGTGAATACACCAGGGCTCTTCTTGCCTTGCAATACCGATCTCATATCCTTGCTGAGCGAATTCAAAAGACTGTGACACATCATAAAAATGAAACCCGTCTAAGAGGTCCTCACGCCACTTGATATCATATTGTGTTGCCATAAAAAGACCGTCAATAGCAGAAGCTTTGATATAACCTTGGGGCTCTGTCTGTGGATGACCAGATTCAAACGTCAGTAGCTGATAGGTGTCGTGCCGATATTCAATGACTTTCCCTCTGCAATCATGGCTCTCCCACCAGATTCCATTGTCTGGCACACTTTCTGCACCTATTACCCCAAGCATGCCAAGTGACGGATTCTGCAAGAAAAGTGGGATCAGCTCGAGAAGCATATGCTGTTTGACGATGAGTGTATCTTGATGAAGATAAATTTTAAACTGTGCAGGATGAGTGAGAGCTTCATTGTATCCAGAGGCCATACTTGATGCATGTCTAATAGGCAAAACCTCTACATGATACCCGTGCGGAGCAGGAAGTGAAGCGAGCTGCCGGAAGCAAGCTTGAAACATCGACTCATCATTTACACATAAAACAAATAAGATGGTGGGGCTACTCATTGAGTTGAACCGCCTCAACCACGTATTGATAGGCAGTCGCTGCCTCGTTAAAATCAAAACGGATGCCATGTTTTACGAGTAATTCATGTAGATCATTCATGACGCCCGTATAGGAAGGGTGTTGTACACGAATGGTTTCAAGCTCACGAACATGAAACCCGGCTGACTGAAAGAGGGCATGAATTTCGTGAAGGGTAAAGAAACGTAAATGTGTTTGATCCATTAATCCTGCATCTGTATAAGAAAATCTCCCAGCCAGTAATTCTAAAACCGTTGAAATATGACCAATATTCGGAATGGAAGACAAGATGACCCCTTCCTTTTTCAGAAAAGGTTTGACCTTTTTTAAAACGGCCCAAGGGTCCAATAGATGTTCAAGGACGTCTCCGAAAATGATGCAGTCAAATTGTTCATGTTGATAAGGCAGCGCCATCTGTTCAATATTGCCGCATAAAACATGATCCAGCGCTTTCTCAGCTTGCTTTGCCGCATCTTCAAAAGATTCAATTCCATATATGGTACGGTCTTGTTGTTTTAGGACTTTGCCAAGCTGGCCTGTGCCGCATCCGATATCCAAGATAGACGTCCATTCCTTACGAATACGATGGACAATCACAGGGTTCACACCGTGATAATATTGATCCTTCTTTTGATGATAATAAGATAGGGAATCTGAACTCACGCGCCACCCACCTTTCTTCTTTCTTGTGTCTCATGCTTAATATATGGGTGGGGAGCTTGGTTTTATAACGAAAATGGGCAATTTCCATGAATGACAGCTAAAAAGGGGTCATATAAAGAACAGGGAACGGACTGTCCTCCTAAAAATAGAAAGACAGAACCCCATTGAGTGGAAGGGATTGGTATGATGAGGTGTTCAATTATTGTAGCGTATCGTCATGAAAGGATGTTTAAAAGGTCAATTGACAGGTTAGAACTTTAGCCAAAGCAATCTGAAAGACAAAGGATAACGGCGTTGATTACGGTTTGTTTATCATCTTCTGATCACCGTTGGATGTTAAAAAAGCTTGTATTTCCTCGATGCCTAGTCCAATTTTTTTCGCTTCTTGAATCAAATAAACCCACTCTTCGTCAACTCTTCTTTTCACTTGCGTATCCATAATATCCTCCAGTTCAATAAGACATATTCATCTGCAACCAATGACTTGAACAAACCGTCTAGTAACTGTACGTGTATGTGAATGGAGTACAAAAATAGATTTTTGTCGAAAAATGATGACATTTAACCTATTTTGTAAAATCTATCACCTACCACGTTCCTAAAAAAATGACTAAAAAACCCATAAATATTGAATTCTTACTTCTCATAATAAACAATTGTAAAGTCAGTTAAAAGATTATAAATTAAAATAATGATAAAGACCTAAATCATTTGACTCATATAAACCAATAAGGTTGACATATGCCATCAGCGTGAACAAATTTCATCTTTGCAGGACGCACATATTGTGCGTTTGGGAAGTTCTTCTTAAGATGGTATTCTAAAAGAAACAGAATTCACCAAGAAGGAATGAAGAAAGACATGTATAGCCTTTTTCAAAAGTATCAAGAAGTTGTCATGTATCTGATCATGGGTGTGTGTACAACCATTGTCAACATAGTCAGCTTCTATTTATTCGTTGAGATGTTTTCTATGGATTACAAAACAGCAACGGTTGTTTCATGGGTGTTTGCTGTGCTCTTTGCTTATATCACCAATAAGAAGTATGTCTTCAAGCAAAAGGCTCGTGACACAAAAAGCCTGATGCGTGAGCTTTCTTCATTTTTTAGTGTCCGTCTCATGTCTCTAGGTGTAGATCTGGGGCTGATGATTTTATTTGTGAGCCAAATGGCGCTCAACGAAACCGTCGCAAAAATTCTTGTTAACTTTGTGATTGTCGTGGTCAATTATGTCGCCAGTAAATGGTTCGTCTTCAAGAAAACAAAAGAAGATGCGATTTAACACATGAAAAAGATAGGTGATGTGAAATGAGCAGCAGGCCAGACGAATTATATGATGCCATATATCAACAAACAGAAAAGCAGCATGAACAAGTGTTGAGGCTAGTCAAAGAAATGACCGCACATCCAGAAGCATTTTCTGAACAAGAAAAGGAAAAGATCAACCGAATGGACATTGCGCTTCAAACAGCGACGGACATTTTAGAAAATTTAATGACCCCTGATACGCAAATGACCATTGTTTTAAGACAAGGGAGAATTCGTGTTGACCTGACGAAAGCGTAAAAGAAGCAGCCAATTGAAAAGCGGCTGCTTTTTATTATGCATCGCTTGTTTCCCGGAGTTGCTTTGGAGACATGCCGATTTTCTTTCGAAAGACTTTATTCAAGTAATTCGCGTTTCGGTAGCCGCACTGTGTGGCGATTTCTTCAATCGAGTATTTCGTTGTTTTCAGTAACGTTTCCGCCTTTTCTAAACGAATATTGGTTAAATAATGAATCGGTGTGAAGCCAGTTGCCTTTTTGAATTCCCTCGTAAAATGACTTTTGGATAAACGTGCCGCAGCTGCCATATCGTCAGGCCCAATCTCCTCGTGAAAATGGTGGCTTGCAAATAAGGCCGCTTGGACGATGGGCTCAGGCCATTTCTCCATTTGTCCCTCAAGCTTTGGCAAATATGAATACAGTTCCATGACAAATTGATAAGCAAGGCTAGACCCCTCAAATGGATTGGTAATCCGTCTTTCACTGGCTTCATCATAAATCTTCTTTAGCAGGCGGATCGGTTTGGAATTCGGATGAAAACGCATGACCTGCTTTCCTTGATCGATAAATTGATCAAAGCAAAGGTCACAGGCTTCCCCATAAAGTGTTAAATAGAGAAATTCCCAATGTTCACTGTCTTCTGGAAAATAGTATTGATAAGCACTGGGGCTTTTCACCAGAAAGGCCTGTCCAGGCAATACTTTGAATCGTTTCTGTCCGATTTCAATCATGCCGTGTCCAGACAGTGTGAGCTGAAAGATGCACTTGCCCTGATCCTTCCGCTCTACGCCATTCCAGCTGTATAACGAAGATGATTGAACTTCCCAGCCAACAGACCAGATTTGGGCCGGCAATGTCACATCAGAATGGTGAAAACGAAATGCAAATGCTTCCTTCTTCAAATTGGAAACCCTCCTTCACAGCAAAAAACAACCTTTTTCTATTTTGAATCATGGTACACCTCATATCACATCGTACCATTCACAGCAAAAAAAGGGTATTTTTTAACGATTTTTTTACCATTGAACTTCAGCTGACGGGGCAACTAAAATAAGATTATCAGAAGAGAAAAGGGGAATGGATATGATCGACACATTACGAGCAGCATTTCACCAGCAATTTGGAGATCAGGAAGAACTCCGCTATTTTTTCGCCCCAGGCAGAGTCAATCTGATTGGTGAACACACAGATTATAATGGGGGCCATGTCTTTCCATGTGCACTCACCCTTGGTACATATGCTGCGGGAGCAAGACGATCAGATGGACGCGTCAGAATGTATTCCTTGAATTTTGAAGAAGAAGGTGTGAAAGAGTTCGACCTTTTTGAAATCGCTTTCTCAGAATCGGACGGCTGGGCGAACTATCCGAAGGGAGTATTCCAACAGTTTATCGAAGCAGGCATGGATGTGAAAGAAGGCTTTGATATTGTGTATGCCGGCAATATCCCAAATGGCGCAGGCCTGTCATCCTCTGCCTCTATTGAGCTCGTCACGGCTGTCTTGATCAATGAATGGTCGTCATTCGGTGTAACGCAAATCGACCTAGCCCTTCTTGCGCAGCGTGCTGAAAATGAGTTTATTGGCGTGAACTGCGGCATTATGGATCAATTTTCAATTAGTCTTGGAAAAGAAGGTCACGCTATTTTGCTCAATTGTGACACGCTTTCCTTTGAATACAGCCCATTTCGGCAAGAGGGTCTGGCACTTGTCATTGCCAATACAAATAAAAAACGAACACTTGCAGATTCCAAATACAATGAACGCCGTTCAGAATGTCAATCTGCTTTAAACGATCTTAGAAAAGAACGAGATATTGCGCATTTATGTGAGCTCACGGTGGATGAATTCGCTAAGCATGAACATTTGATACAAGATGAAACGTGTAGAAGACGTGCAAGACATGCCATTACGGAAAATGAGAGGACCATGAAAGCAGTAAATTTTCTGAAAGATGATAAAATGGAAGAACTAGGTGCACTCATGAAGGCATCTCACCTTTCTTTAAAGAATGATTATGAAGTCACTGGGCTTGAGCTAGATGCACTGGCTGAAGCCGCATGGCAACATCCAGGGGCGATTGGTTCTCGTATGACAGGTGCTGGCTTTGGGGGCTGTACCGTCAGCATTGTGAAAGAAGAGCTGCTGGACTCATTTATAGAAGAAACAGGTGCGATTTATCAAGAAAAAACAGGCATTCAAGCCTCTTTTTACACAGCTGGAATTGGAGGCGGCGCTAGAGAATTAACGAAGGAGGACATTTGATGGCAATTTTAGTATGTGGAGGAGCAGGTTTTATTGGCAGTCATGCGGTAGCGGCTCTTTTGGCTAAAGGAGAACAAGTGGTGATTGTGGATAATTTGCAGACAGGTCATAAAGAGGCAGTCGTAAAGGGTGCCGTATTAGAAGAGGGAGATTTAAGGGATCACGCTTTTTTAAGACGTGTTTTTCAAACACATGACATTGAAGCGGTCATGCACTTTGCGGCAGATTCACTTGTTGGAGAAAGTGTAACAGACCCGCTGAAGTACTATGACAACAACGTCGGAGGGGCAACGGCTTTACTTCAGGTGATGAATGAATTTGATGTGAAACGTATTGTATTCTCTTCAACTGCTGCGACATATGGTGAACCAAAGCGTGTACCGATCGTTGAAACGGATGAGACGAACCCAACAAATCCTTATGGGGAAACAAAGCTCGCGATTGAAAAAATGTTGAAGTGGTCTGAGCAGGCATATGGTATCGAATACGTTGTGCTTCGCTATTTTAATGTAGCCGGTGCTCATACAGAAGGGATTGTCGGTGAAGATCATCAGCCAGAAACGCATTTAATCCCAATTATTCTGCAAGTGGCATTAGGAAAACGTGATCAAATCATGATTTACGGTGATGATTATGAAACAGAGGATGGCACATGTATTAGAGACTACATTCATGTCATGGATTTAGTAGAGGCGCACATTCTGGCGGTTGAGCGTCTGCGTGAAGGAAAAGGAAGCGCGACGTACAACTTAGGGAACGGCACAGGCTTCTCTGTGAAGCAGGTCGTAGAAGCCGCAAGAGAAGTGACAGGTCATGCCATTCCAGCACAGGTGGCAGAAAGACGTGCGGGTGATCCAGCTAAGCTGATTGCTTCATCAGAAAAAGCGCTGAAAGAACTAGGATGGAAGCCGCAATATGCAGATCTCCACACCATCATTCAAAGTGCATGGGATTGGTTTCAGAAACATCCAGATGGCTATCAAAGTGAGTAACGTGTAGCAGGCAGGGGAGGAGACAAAGGGAATGGCGATTGATATTTTTGAAAAGCTAGAACAGCTGATTCAATATGGGGTTAATAAAGAGCTGATCTCACCACTAGATATGGATTATACAAGGAACCGGCTGCTAGAGGTGCTTGGTCTCGATGATGCTGAGGCAAGAACAGTCTCAGGAGACAGCGACCTTGAAGACATCTTAATGCCAATGCTCGATTGGGCAGTTGAAACAGGTCTTATTCCTGACGGGACAGATACGTATCGTGATTTATTAGATGCCAAAATCATGGGCTGCTTGGTGGCGCCTCCGAGTGTCATCTATGCGAAGTTTGAAGAGAAACGCAAGCATTACGGACCAAAGGCAGCGACAAGCTGGTTTTATGAAATGCAGCAGCATGCCCACTATATTCATACAGGCAGAATCGCCAAAAATGTGCAGTGGTTTACACCGACAGAAGATGGTGAGCTTGAGATCACGATTAATCTATCGAAACCGGAAAAGGACCCAAAAGCGATCGCTGAAGCCAAAAAGCTTAGTCAAAAGCAATATCCTCTTTGTCTCCTTTGTAAAGAAAACGTTGGGTTTGGGGGACGCATCAATCATCCAGCAAGACAGAATCACCGGATTATTCCGGTGACACTTACAAATGAGTCGTGGTTTATGCAATTCTCGCCGTATGTGTATTACAACGAACATTGTATTGTGTTCAAGGGCGAGCATGAACCAATGCAGATATCTAAAAAGACCTTCGAGCGTCTGCTTTCCTTCATATCTATATATCCGCACTATTTCATAGGATCAAATGCTGATCTTCCCATTGTTGGAGGCAGCATATTAAGTCATGACCACTTTCAAGGTGGTGCTCATGAATTTCCGATGGCGAAAGCAAAGATGGAAGAAGTGTTTTCTCTCGAAAAGTTTCCGAGGGTGAAGGCGGGTATTGTGAAATGGCCGATGTCAGTGATCAGGCTTCAAAGTAGCGACCAGCAGACGCTTGCGGAGGCAGCGGATTTTATATTACATGAGTGGAAAATGTATTCAGATCCAGAAGCGGGGCTGTTCTCTCATACAGGAGAGACCCCGCACAATACCATTACACCAATTGCACGCCGTCAAGGGGATGAGTACGAATTAGATCTCGTGCTACGAAATAACCGTACAGACAAGCAGCACCCCGACGGAATCTTCCACCCGCACAAAGAAGTTCATCATATTAAAAAAGAGAATATCGGATTAATTGAGGTTATGGGTCTCGCCGTCCTTCCTGGAAGATTAGCAGAGGAATTAAGCCAGCTAAAAGCGGCGCTGCTATCCAAACACCCTCTTGAAGAAATCAAAGCCTGCCCGTCTATCATGAAGCACGAGTCATGGGCAGCGCGTTTGATCGAAGAGAATACCTTTACGAAGGACAACGTAGAAGCCATTTTACAAAAAGAAATCGGCCTCATTTTTTCCCGTATACTCGCGCAGGCGGGTGTGTTTAAAAGAACAGAGCAAGGGAAAACAGCATTTAAACGTTTCATTCAAACACTCCATACAGGCAGGTGATGAGTTGATGATTGAACAGGTAAGAACTTTAATGGAAGAAAAACAACTCGACGGTGTTCTGATTCAAAAGCGGAATAACTTTTCTTGGCTTACAGGAGGAAGAAGAAACCACATTGTGTTAAATACGCCAGAGGGCGTTTGTCAGCTCCTTGTGTTGAAAGACGATATTGTTCTAGTTGTGAATCAAATGGAAGAAAAACGAATCATTGAAGAAGAAATGGCGTATTTTGACCATCCCTTTCAAGTCGTCACAATGGATTGGTTTGAGGATGAGACTCCTTACATTCAAACACTCATAAAAGACAAACGAATTGGTGCGGACATTCAAATGGAAGGAGTGGAATGGATCGAACCCGATTTGTCTCGTGTTCGATCGATCCTTTCAGCGCCACAGCTCAGCCAATATGAAACCCTTTGTCATGAAACAGCTGTTATTGTAGAAAGTGTCTGTCGAGAAATCGTTCCAGGACAGACGGAGCATGAAATTGCTTCGCTTGTTGCTCAAAGAGCGATCGGGCAGGGGATGACGATAGAAGTGCTGCTTGTGGCAACAGATGACCGGATTCATCAATATCGCCATCCGATCCCAACAGAAAAAGCACTTCAAAAGCATGCACTGGTTGTCCTTTGTGCTGAACGGCATGGACTCGTGGCAAATGTCACAAGATCCGTTTACTTTGGACAGCTACCAAAGGAGCTTGAAGAAAACAAGGAAAGGCTTGCGCGAATCGACACGGTCATGAATGCGGCTACTCGTCCAGGGAACACCATTGGAGATGTATTGAAGGCCGGCATTGCTCAATATGAAAAAGAAGGATTTCCTGATAGCTGGAAAAAGCTTCACCAAGGAGGCAAGACTGGATTTGTGTCTAGAGAGATCATTGCAGTTCCTACATCGGTGGAAGAGATCCAGCTTCATCAAGTATTCACTTGGAATCCTTCCTTACCAGGATTGAAATCAGAAGATACGATGGTCGTCGAGAAAGAAGGAAATCGCTTTTTAACCTATACAGGCAAGTGGACGTATATAGACATAGAACATGAAGGAAGCATCTATAGACGACCAGACATTTTGGTGAGAGACGAATAATGAGAAGCCGGCGATGAGCCGGTTTTTTGCTGGAAGTCTTTAGTGAGTTTCCACTCATTTATCACCATTACCAATCATTACAGCGCATAGGCGGAGGATCGATACTTTCTTTTCTTGTCGACTTGCGTTAAAATGAGTAAGGTTTTTGTTAAATATGGGGATACCTATTTCAGAATTGTTTACCTAGATAAAATTTCATAAAGTTAAATTGAAATTTGACCAAACTTTTTTATTGTGGTAAACCTAAATTTGACAAAGTTCTTGATTGTATGTCCTTTGCCTTCAACTCTCAACTTTTCAAAATCCTAGAAATTTATTGTGTGTGCAATAATATAAATTTATGGCGAATTTATGACATTTCAATAGAAATCTGTTGAAAAATAAATGAACTTTTGAAAAAAGGGGAGCTAACTCCAACAGATTTTGATAGCATTACAAAGGGAAGAAAAGTTTTCGAAGGCAGATGGCTTTTCACAATTATTCAGCAATTTATACATTATTTAAGGAAGGATGGTGATCTTCTTGTTCAGAGCCATTAAACCTATGCTTTTATTAGCGATGCTCGTGAGTGTTTTTGTATTAGGAGGTTGCAGCAATATCGCTGTTTTAGATCCTAAAGGACCAGTCGCAGCACAACAAAAAGACTTAATCCTATTATCTATTGGATTCATGCTCTTTATCGTTGGTGCGGTATTTGTACTGTTTACCATCATTTTGGTTAAATACCGTGAGCGTAAGGACGTTGGAAACGCCTCTTATAACCCAGAACTACACGGGAATACGCTTCTAGAAGTTGTCTGGACAGTGATCCCAATATTAATCGTTGCTGCCCTTTCAGTTCCAACTGTAAAAACAATTTACTCTTTGGAAGAGGCGCCTCAAGCAACAAGTCATAAAGATCCACTTGTCGTTTATGCTACAGCAGTTGATTGGAAATGGATCTTCAGCTATCCAGAGGAAAATATTGAAACAGTGAACTACTTAAACATTCCAAAAGATCAGCCGGTTTTATTTAAAATCACTTCTGCTGATACAATGGCATCACTATGGATTCCTCAGCTAGGCGGGGAGAAGTATGCGATGGCTGGAATGGAAATGGAACAATATCTTCAAGCTGATGAAGTAGGCACATATGAAGGAAGAAACGCCAACTTCACAGGCGAAGGCTTTGCTCAGCAAAAATTCAAAGTCAATGCGATGACGCAGTCTGACTATGATAAATGGGTAAATAAAACGAAAAAAGAAGCACCAAAGTTAACGAAGAAAACGTATGACTACTTGATGCTTCCTGATGCTGCAGATGTGCAGACATTCTCATCAACACATTTATCTTTTGCGAAGCACGGAGAGGATTCTGAATATGCACTCCAAGCACGCAAACGTTTAGGTTACCAATCAGTTTCTCCGCATTCCAAGACAGATCCTTTCGAGAATGTGAAGAACTATAAAAGAAAACTAGAAAACGAATAAACTGACTAAGGAAAGGAGGAGGCCGTTATGCATTTAAAATGGGATGAGTTTTTTGTAACTGGAGACCCATTAATTCTTGGTGCGCAAATTTCTATCGCTCTTACTTCCATTGCCATTGTGTTTGTTTTAACCTACTTCAAAAAGTGGAAATGGCTCTGGAAAGAATGGCTGACATCAGTTGATCATAAAAAGCTTGGAATCATGTATATCCTTGCTGCTGTGATTATGTTCTTCCGCGGTGGGGTAGACGGACTGATGATGCGCGCGCAGCTGGCGCTTCCTAATAATACGTTTTTAGATTCAAACCACTATAATGAAATTTTCACAACGCATGGTACGATCATGATTTTATTCATGGCGATGCCATTCTTAATTGGTTTAATCAACGTCGTGGTTCCTCTTCAAATTGGTGCACGTGACGTTGCATTCCCGTATTTGAACAACTTGAGCTTCTGGACATTTATGGTCGGAGCAATGCTGTTCAACATTTCCTTCGTTATTGGAGGATCACCAAGTGCAGGCTGGACGAGTTACATGCCGCTCGCCGGAAATGATTTCTCACCAGGACCTGGACAGAACTACTACTTGCTCGGGCTCCAAATTGCAGGTATTGGTACACTAATGACAGGTATTAACTTCATGGTGACCATCTTAAAAATGCGTACAAAAGGTATGACGCTTATGCGTATGCCGATGTTTACATGGACAACATTGATCACGTCTGTCATTATCGTTTTCGCATTCCCTGTTTTAACAGTTGCTTTAGCACTTATGACATTCGATCGTTTATTCGGTTCAGCATTCTTTACACTCGAAGCGGGCGGTATGCCAATGCTTTGGGCGAACCTTTTCTGGATTTGGGGACATCCTGAGGTATATATCGTTATCCTGCCAGCTTTCGGTATTTTCTCAGAAATCTTTGCGACGTTCTCAAGAAAGCAGTTGTTTGGTTACAAAGCGATGGTTGTATCGATTGTGGCAATCTCTGTTCTTAGTTTCCTTGTGTGGGTTCACCACTTCTTTACAATGGGGAACAGTGCAGCGGTTAACTCATTCTTCTCGATCACAACAATGGCGATTTCTGTACCAACAGGTGTGAAAATCTTTAACTGGCTCTTTACAATGTATCGAGGCCGTATCAGTTTTACATCCCCAATGCTTTGGGCACTTGGTTTCATCCCGAACTTCGTAATCGGTGGTGTGACTGGGGTTATGCTTGCGATGGCAGCTGCGGATTACCAGTACCATAACACGTACTTCTTAGTATCCCACTTCCACTATGTATTAATCGCAGGTACTGTATTTGCTTGTTTTGCAGGTCTTGTTTTCTGGTATCCGAAAATGTTTGGTTACAAGTTAAACGAACGAATCGGCAAATGGTTCTTCTGGGTATTCATGATCGGATTTAACATCTGTTTCTTCCCGCAGTACTTCTTAGGACTGCAAGGAATGCCAAGACGTATTTATACGTATGGACCAGAAGATGGCTGGACTGCACTAAACTTTATTTCAACAATTGGTGCGTTCATGATGGGTATCGGATTCATCATCCTTTGCTATAACATTTACTACAGCTGGAGACATGCGAAACGTGAAGTGTCTGGAGACAGCTGGGGAGAAGGACGTACGCTTGACTGGGCGACATCTTCTGCAATTCCGCCGCATTATAACTTTGCAGCACTTCCAGAAGTGACGTCACCAGATGCATTCCATCATTGGAAGCAAAACAATGTAGACGTTCATCCTGAAAAAGAATTCAAGAAAATTCACATGCCGCACAATTCAGGCAGACCGCTGATCATGTCTGCATTCTTCGGACTTGGTGCATTCGGTCTTGTATTTGAATGGTACTGGATTGGCGTTATCGGCTTAATTGGTGTATTCGCAACAATGATTTTACGTTCATTTGAATATGACGATGGCTACTATATTCCTGTTGAAGAAGTGATTGAAACAGAGAAAAAGAATAAGGAGGCGCAGAAGTAATGGGACATAATGATAGCAGCTATGCAAATGCACCGCTTGAATATCAGTCTGAAACAGGACGTTTAAACATCCTTGGTTTCTGGATATTCCTTGGCGCGGAAATCGTGTTATTCTCAACACTTTTTGCGACCTACTTTGTTCTTCATGGCAGAACAGCTGGCGGCGTTTTGCCAGCTGAGCTATTTGATATGAAGCTTGTACTGATCATGACATTCCTGCTATTGGTGAGTTCATTTACATGCGGAATTGCCGTTCATGAAATGCGCCGTGGAAGTACAAAAGGGGTTGTCATTTGGACGATTCTGACACTGCTTCTAGGTGCAGGCTTCGTTGGTTTTGAGATTTTCGAATTCTTCCATTATGTACATGAGGGTGCGAGCATCCATACAAGTGCATACTGGTCTGCATTCTTTGTTCTTTTAGGAACTCACGGATTACACGTATCCATCGGTATCTTCTGGATTACAGGTGTCTTGTTCCAAATTAAAAAACGTGGATTAACACCACAAACAGCAGCGAAGATCTTTATCTCAAGTCTATACTGGCATTTCCTTGATGTTGTATGGATTTTCATCTTCACAGCTGTGTACTTGATCGGATTAGGGGGGCTTTTGTGATATGGCTGGAAAAACACATTCCTCAGCAGAGCACGAACACTTCCCTTGGAAACACGTAGTCGGCTTCATTCTCTCCATTGTGCTAACCATCTTAGCATTCTGGATTGCCATCGGAGCTGAAATTGGCAGTTCCGCAAAACTATGGATTATCTTTGGTTTTGCCTTCATTCAAGCATTCTTGCAGCTGTTCATGTTCATG
Source organism: Bacillus sp. 22483 (assembly GCF_052044605.1). Taxonomy (NCBI): domain Bacteria; kingdom Bacillati; phylum Bacillota; class Bacilli; order Caryophanales; family Bacillaceae; genus Bacillus; species Bacillus sp. 22483. The sequence continues at coordinate 196,852 of NZ_JBQENU010000005.1, forward strand.
CACATGACAGAGAGTGAGAACGGGACTGTTCAAGTCGGAAATACTTTGTTTGGTCTGTTCTGTGCGATCATTTTCGTCATCGGGTCTGTTTGGATCTTCGCGGCTCACTACAGCCACGGAGAGAACAGCAAAGACGGTTATTCACCATCTGCGCCAAAGCAGTCTGAGCATTCAGAGAAATAATAAAAAACCACTCATCTTTCATAGATGAGTGGTTTTTATGCTGATTGTGATAACGCTTCCAATTGATGATGCAATATCTATCTGCTACTGAATCTTTTGCGAATGAATGGAAGTCCATAGATGAGGAAAGCTGCAATATGAGCCAGAATCACGTTAATGGCAAAGAATGCGATCATGAAGGTATGTCCTGCTGGAGATAAACTGCTTGTCATGTAAAGACCGAAGAAAATCCACATAATCATGATGGGTGGAATAGATGCTAATGCAATCTTTCTGTTTTCTAACCATAAAAACAGGGGTGTAGCTGTTGCAATACATAGGTACGCAAAGAACATATCCATCGTATCCAACTCCTTTGTAAGTTGATGTCCAAATTCAAATGAGAGGTCAGGATGCAATTGTGTCTGTTTTTAGGAGATATTGTGAACATTTTGTTACAAATATTATACCACAATTGACTTTGAAGTAAACTCAATAATTGGAAAATGGGCCTTATTCCGCAGAAATTGTTTTTTTTCTTATACCTCAGTTAAGCTTATGTTGGCAAGATGTTCACCTTTCATATCGCCACATAAGTCATTGAATTTTCCCCTTAAAATCTGTAAAATAATCTTTTTAAAGGACTTATGATCGGTTGTCATGATAGAGTGGAAAGGAATTTTTTCCTATTGTTAGGATGAAAAGTATTTCATTTTTTGAAAATAGAATGGAACCTTTCAGGTGTCACTTCCGTCATATTTAAGGTGAGTTGCTTTTGTGAAAATTTCAATCTAATATAAATAAGGGCTTTTATGTTTTGTAATAAGGGTGGTTAGTTCATGAACAAGCAGAATACATCTCCTTACTATCAGGGAGATTTGATTTTTATATTTTTAGCCTTCTTTGCCATCAGTGTCATCGCTATTTATGCTGCGGGACAGTTTGGGCAATATGGATCTAATGCATGGACCAGACAGATCATTTACTACATGGTCGGGGTCATATGTATTGTGGCTATTAATTACTTCGATCTGGAACAATTAGAAAAGTTGAGCTTATATATTTTTATAGGCGGCATTATGCTCTTAATTCTTTTGAAAATTGCCCCTGCACAAATTGCAGGTCATGATTTTGCTCCAATTAAAAATGGTGCAAAAAGTTGGTTTGTGTTACCTGGAATTGGAACATTTCAGCCTTCAGAGTTCATGAAAATTGGTTTGATTATGATGCTCGCCTCTGTCATTGGGAAGGCAACCCCAAGAGGAAAACGAACATTAGAAGATGATATTTTCCTACTATTAAAAATTGCCGGCGTGGCTGCTGTACCAGTCGGACTCATCTTTTTGCAAGATGCAGGTACGGCTGCGGTATGTATGTTTATTGTCGTTGTCATGGTCTTTTTATCAGGGGTCAACTGGAAATTGATCTCTCTCATCGGTTCAGTGGTTGTGCTCTTAGTTGCCGCTGTGTTAGCCGTGATTATTCTATTCCCTGATTTCGCACAAAAGATCGGGATTCAGCAGTATCAGATCAACCGGATTACCGCTTGGCTGCCTGATAGTTCTTCGACAGCCAACCAAGCCCAGACACAGGATGCATCTGGATCTGATAAATATCAAGTCGAGCAGGCCATTATGGCAATTGGGGCAGGACAAATATTCGGGAACGGTGTTAAAAACTTAAAAGTTTATGTTCCAGAAGCACAGACAGATATGATTTTCTCTATCATAGGGGAAGCCTTTGGTTTTGTCGGCTGCGCATTTGTGGTGATCATGTTCTTCTTCCTGATTTACAGGCTTGTTGTGTTGATTGACCGTATCCATCCTTATAGCCGGTTTGCGTCATTTTTCTGTGTAGGATATACAGCATTGATTGTCATCCATACATTCCAGAACATTGGCATGAACATAGGCGTCATGCCTGTAACGGGGATACCACTCTTATTCATCAGCTTCGGGGGAAGCTCTGTTTTATCAGTTCTTATTGGATTTGGTATCGCCTATAATGCAAGTGTTCAGTTAACGAAATATCAAAGTTATTTATTTAAATAAAACGGGTAAAGGGCAGTCTAAGCGTAGGCTGCCTTTTTGTCGTGAGTTCTAACTTTTGAAAAGCAATGTTCATTTGACTTATGATAGTAGGAGTGAAGGAGGTCTTCGAATTGAATAAAACGATAGAAACCATCTTAAATCATCGGTCCATCCGTTCGTTTACAGATGAGCGTCTGACAGAGGAAGAAGTGCTGACACTTATCAAAAGTGCGCAGGCTGCTTCGACATCAAGCTATGTACAGGCGTATAGTATCATTGGTGTAACAGATCAGGAGAAGAAGGCGAAACTTGCTGAACTGGCTGGAAATCAGCCATACGTTGAGAAGAATGGGCATTTTTTTGTTTTCTGTGCAGACTTGAAACGCCACGACTATATCGCAAAAAAAGCAGGAAAGAACCATCAAGAAGCGCTTGAGAATACTGAAGCCTTTCTTATCAGTGTGATTGATGCGGCGCTCGCTGCGCAAAATGTCAGTGTCGCCGCAGAATCTATGGGACTTGGCATCTGCTATATCGGTGGACTGCGTAATCAGCTGAAGGAAGTATCCGAACTACTTGAAACACCTTCCTATGTGCTGCCGCTATTCGGTCTGGCCATAGGACATCCTGCCAATCCATCATCTCAAAAGGAACGGCTGCCCGTTGAGCTGATCTATCATGAAAACACATATCAGCAAGACGAAGCTCATGTGGATCGTTATTTAAAAGAATACGATGATCGTATTTCATCATATTATGAAGAACGAACAAACGGTGAGAGAAAAGATACATGGTCTGAGCAAATGCTTCGAGGCTTTAGCCAGCCAAAACGTGCTTTCCTCGGAGATTTTGTGAAAGAGAAGGGCTTTAATCGAAAATAAATCAGGAAATCCCCCTTTCGAGTGAGAGAGGGGGATTTGTGTAAGAGGTGCGACATCATGAAATTAAGTATACTCGATCAATCTCCTTTGATTGGAGATGCGACGCCTGCTGAGGCACTGAAGCAAACCGTCGAGCTGGCGAAGCAGGCAGAGAAATGGGGCTATCATCGTTTTTGGGTATCAGAGCATCACTTTTCAAACCGGCTCGCAGGATCGAGTCCAGAGGTGCTTCTCGGTCATTTATCAGCTGTGACGTCACATATCCGTATTGGTTCAGGCGGTGTCATGCTGCCCCACTACAGTGCCTATAAAGTAGCAGAGAACTTCAGAGTGCTCGAAGCCTTGGCTCCGGGAAGAATTGATCTTGGCATTGGACGTGCTCCTGGAGGTATGCCGATCTCCTCCATTGCCCTTCATCATGGAGAACGGAAGCGACTGGGTGATCAATACCCTGAGCAGGTAGAAGAATTAAGGGTGTATTTACATGATTTAGCCGATGAATTTTATCCGCTGCCTCACCTGACTGCTTCTCCTAAGGTAGAAACTGCCCCAGAGGTATGGATGTTAGGTTCTTCTGGAGGAAGTGCACGGCTTGCCGCAAAAGCAGGTGCAGGCTATACGTTTGCTCTTTTCATTAATGGAGAAGGCGGAGAAGACTCTGTGTCGCAGTATATCAGCCGATTTGAACCTTCAGAATTTGGTGATGAGCCGCGTGTCAGTCTTGCGGTCTTCGTTTTATGTGCAGAAACAGAGGAACAGGCAGAAAAATTGGCTGTTAGCTTAGATTTATCATTATTAGCTAACGAACAAGGACAGAACCTTGGCGGCTTTCCTTCATTTGAACAGGCAAAGGCCTATTCCTACAGTCCATATGAACAAAAACGAGTAGCAGCCAATCGACAGAGAATGGTTGTTGGCACGCCGTCCTCTGTGAAGCAACAGCTGACAGCACTCGCAAAGGCGTATCGTACAGATGAAGTGATTGCTGTGACCATCACACATCACATGCAAGACCGTCTCACATCGTATCGTTTATTAAAAGAAGCTTTTGATGCATAACGTATGTCATTTTACCATTTGCGCAGCCAATAAAAGGGATAGAGGAGCATCATGGTGAGAATAAAGGCGGCTGTCACCGCCAAGCTAAGCGGATAAATGCAGGTGGTATAGACAGTCAGTTCACATGCTTGATGAAAAGGACGAGGCTGTTTTGCATGTAAAAAGGTAAAAAAATAAACCAAGGTGATCGTGAGAAAAAAAGCCGTCATAAAAGAAACGATCCATAGCCATATCAACATGAATTTCTCTTTCCTCCATACATGATAGAAAAGCCTTGTTGAGCTGATGGGCTCATACAAGGCTTTTTATGTGATTCTTGTTTATTCAGGATAAATATCGAATGGTTCTTTCGTTTGAACCGTATCTGATTTACCTTTCAGGCTCGCATACGCAAGCATTGTATACTCACCTGCTTCTAACTTCTGTCCTTTATTGATCGTGCCATTCCATTTCACACGATGCTCTCCTTTATCAACATGTTGATAAACTCCTGCTTCACCTAAATACTCTCCATCTGTCGAGTAGACGAGGAATGCAAGGTTCTCAGCACCGCCTGGGAGATAGCTGCTAATAACATAGCTTCCAGCACGGTTATCCGGCTCTACAGAAACCGAAGTGACGCGCGGGTAATCAGGCTCTTTTACAATCAATAAAGTAGGGATTTCAGTGACCTTTCTGCCATTTTCGCGAATGGTGATACTGCCTTGGTACGTTCCTTTTTTCGTTTTCCCATAATTCACTTGTACTGCGGAAGTAAAGGACCCTGTGGAATTCCCTTTCACTGTGATTTTTTTCGTGCCGTTTGTGCTAATGCCGTTGCCATCGAACTTGTAATCAATGGTATAGGTTTTCGGCGCTTTTGACAGGTTTTCTACCTTGAACTTCTTCGTTTTGATTTGAACGCCCTTTTCTTTTAAGAAAGTGCCGTACGAATAGCTTGCATCAGACACAATAGAAGACGCTTGAAGTGATTCGATGATTCGAACGCTGCCTGTGCCCTGCGTATTGTGAGGGAACGGGCTGCCATTTGGGTCATACAATGTTTCTGCTGTATTCATCATCAGCGCTTTAATTTGCTCTGTAGAATACGATGGTTTTGCTTGTTTAATAATCGTTGCTACTCCGGCTACATGAGGAGATGCCATGCTTGTTCCTTGCTTAGATCCATAGCCGTATGGCTGAGATGGATCGTGTGTCGGAATGGTGCTGACAATACTCACGCCAGGTGCTGAAAGATCTGGTTTGATCATCCACGTATCGACAACAGGTCCACGAGATGAGAAGTCAGCGACTTGTTCACTTAACTCTTTTACAAATTGAATCGAGAAAGTCGTTGTATTGTTACCAGCCTCAATGGCTTTAACAAGCGCTGTTCCTTCCGCTTTTGACAGCTTAATCGTCGGAAGGGCTAGACCTGGTACATCCACAGGGATTTCTCCATCGGTATTGTTGTACATGACAACGCCGATCGCACCAGCAGCCTTCGCATTGTCCACTTTATCAACAAAGGCAATGGCTCCACGTTCAATCACTGCCACCTTTCCTTTGACATCGATGTTTTCAAAAGCTTTTTCGTCACCGATGCCTGCTTGGACGAGTGTGACTTGTTTTTGGTCAAGTGCTTTTAAATCATTTTCTTGATAGTAGCCCATCACTTTTGCTGTTGAATAGTTCGGGAATTTCACGTTGTATAGACTGTACGGAAGCTGAGTGGCTCCGACAGAAATAGCATCTCTTGATGTCCCAGGAGATCCAACGGTCCAGCTGTTCGGCCCACTGTTTCCATTTGATGTCACAGCGACAACCCCTTCAGACATGGCCCAATCCAGCGCGATGCTTGTTGCATAATCAGGGTTATTCACACTGTTTCCAAGAGAAAGGTTCATGACATCGGCTCCGTCAGTGACAGCCCGGTCGATGCCTGCAAGGACATTTTCAGTTGTTCCTGATCCGCCTGGTCCAAGGACACGGTAGGCAAGAAGGGTAGCATCTTTTGCGACACCTTTAATTTGTCCATTTGCCGCAATTGTTCCTGCGACGTGTGTACCATGATCTGTCGATTCGCCTCTAGGATCTCCTTTTGGTGTTTCTTGTGGAGAATAGTCATTATCAACAAAGTCATAGCCTTTGTATAATCCGAAGTTTCCTTTTAAATCAGGGTGGGTATAGTCTACGCCAGTATCAATGACAGCGACTTTTACTCCTTTTCCAGAGTAGCCGGCATCCCAAGCTTTTGGGGCACCGATAAATGGAGCACTTTTATCCATGAGTGGAGAGACATCCTCATTAGGAAGCTGGACGCTTTTCTTTTTCACTTCATCTGTTTGATATGTAACATCCGGATAAACGGCTTTTACTCCGTCAACTGCGAGCAGTTTCGGGATTTCGTTTGCAGGAAGTTTCATAGAGAAACCAGAGAAGACTTTTTCATATTCTTGACGAACACTTGCTTTATCTAACTTTTTGAGTGCTGCATTCTTTACTTTCGTTCGAGATTTTTTGAGAGAGGCTTTTGTTTGTGCTTCGCCTTCTTGCTTGGCTTCAACTAAGGATTTTTCCTTTAATTCAACAATGACAGTGGTGTGTTTTCTAGACTTAACATTGATTTCGCCGAAGATTTCTGCTTTTTCCAGTTCCACCTGTTTGTTCGATGGAGCGGCAGCAGCCTGACCTGAAAAGAATGTGGATAAGGTAAAAATAGTGGAGAACAATAGAACAGAAGAACGAGAGATTACTTTTTTCAATTAATTTTCCCCTTTCTAGCTGTGTATTTAGGGAGATAGCCTTTCTTTTTGTGGATAAATAGGAAAGATTCACTGCCCGTTATTAAGTATTCCATACGATGAAACCAATTCCTTTACTAAAATGGTCTTATTTTACATAGTCATAAAGAACTATTTTGTTTATAAAGTCACACTTATGCACAATAATCTGTTGATAACTCGATTATTCAGATATATATATGGAAAATAAAAAAATCTCATACACAAAATCTAGTAAGAGGGTGTTGATATGTGGATAAACTCTGTTGATAAGATGTGCTTATCTTTGGGATAGTGTGTGTATAAAATTTTCATAGAAACATTGTGGAACATGATCATCTTCTGCACTTTTCAACAAAACTTCTGAAAACTAGTTCGTTTTTTCACCCAGATTGTGACAAACCTCTCTTTTTTCTCGGGATATGATAGGAACAGTTAATTTGCTAGAACTGCTAGATTCTAAGGAAATCGGAGGGATGTTCAGTGAAGAAATGGAAGAACTGGTTGAGTGTATGGTTTGGTTTTGTGATGAATGTGCTTGTGAATCCTGGTGAGCTGCTGAAGAAGCAAGGGGTGAAAGTGACAGCAGTGGATGGAGTATTCTTTCTTGCGGTGAATGAGAGAAAGCTAGAGAAACTGGCAGATGAAAAGAAGAAAAAGCGCAGGACAGAAAAGCCGTTTCAAGAAAGTCTGATGATGCTTTATGAAAAGACAACGAGAGAGGCGCGTGCCGGTCCGTTCTTATCTTTACAGAAAAGTTGAAACAGGGTAAAATCCCACATAAGACACGTTATCTGTGGGAGAGGATGCCCCTTGAAGATATATAAAATATTGAATAACAATGCAGTGGTTGTAAAGGAGGGTGATCAGGAGAAAATTGTGATGGGGCCCGGAATTGCTTTTCAGAAGGGGAAAAATGACGTCGTTCCCGTTCAAAAAATAGAGAAGATTTTTGTTGTGCGTGAAGAAAATGAGAAATTCAAACAAATTCTTGCGACATTGCCAGAAGCGCATATTGAGGTGGCAGAGCATATTATTAGTTATGCAGAGGGTGAACTCATGATGCCGCTCAGTGATCATATCCACATCTCACTGACAGATCATTTATCCTTTGCCATTGAACGCGTTCAAAAAGGCATTGTGCTATATAATAAATTGCTTGGTGAGATCAAAGTCTTATATAAGCAGGAATATGATATTGGAAAGTATGCCATTCGTTATGTAAAGGAGCGGCTTGGGGTTGACCTGCCGGACGATGAGGCAGGGTATGTGGCGCTTCATATTCATACGGCCAAAATGAATACGGAGTCCATGAAGAAGACGGTCAAATACACAACGATGATCAAAGAAATGATCGAGCATATCGAAAGCGTTTTTGAGCGCTCGATTGATGAGGATAGTATTTCATATCAGCGGCTTGTGACACATTTGAGGTATGCATTAGGCAGGTTGGAATCGAATGAAGCATTTCAAATCATGGACGATGACATGCTGACTTTTATCCAAACAAAGTATGATTCGGCTTACCGGTGTGCACTTGGACTGGCTGATTTGCTGAAAAAAGAATATGGACTTCATCTCCCTGAATCGGAGATCGGCTACATCACGCTGCATGTCCAGCGTCTGCAGGATGCCGAATTGGTGTAAAGGTTGTGCCTGTCCGCAGGCTTTTTTTTATGCACACTACTCTAATTAGTGTATATGGGTCATTTGATTCGAAAAAATAGGTTGACGCAGGTCACGCTCTTATACTATGATGAAAGCGTAATCAAAAACCAATATCGTGGGATTGTGACTGTCAGGCAGGCAAGACCTAAAATTTGCGTAACGAGGGGACGTGTATGTCCTTTAATCGTTAGTGAATTTTAGGTCTTTTTTGTTTTAAAAAAAGGGGGAGACAACATGGATTATCAAAAAACAGCCAAAGAATTAACAACATTATTAGGCGGCAAAGAAAATGTCATTAGCGCAACACATTGTGCCACACGACTCCGATTGGTGATGAAAGATGAGGCGTTGATTGACAAAGATGCCATTGAAGAACTTGAGGGTGTGAAGGGTGCCTTCTCAAGCTCGGGTCAATTCCAGATCATATTTGGAACAGGTTCTGTCAACAAAGTATATGAGCCTTTTGCTCGTGAGGCGGGTCTTGAGGCAGACGACGAGAATCAAAAACCTGCCAGCCATGATGAAGCCGTGAAGCAAAAAATGAATCCACTTGCACGTTTTGCTAAGACGCTATCGAATATTTTTGTACCAATCATTCCAGCGATTGTAGCAAGCGGTTTATTAATGGGCCTATTAGGTATGATGAAAGCCTTCAAATGGGCTGATCCAAGCTCTGCCATCTTCCAAATGCTAGATATGTTCTCAAGTGCTGCCTTTATCATTTTACCGATTTTAATTGGGGTTAGTGCAGCCAAAGAGTTTGGTGGAAATCCATATTTAGGAGCTGTCATTGGGGGCATTATGATTCACCCGAGCTTGCTGAATCCATGGGGACTGACAGACGCAAAACCAGAATATATGCATCTATTCAACTTTGATATTGCGCTTCTTGGTTACCAAGGAACGGTCATTCCCGTGTTATTGACTGTGTATATCATGTGCGTGATTGAAAAGAATTTAAGAAAAGTTGTGCCGAACAGTATTGATTTACTTGTGACGCCGTTTGTGACGGTGATTGTGACTGGATTTGTGACGTTTATTGCTGTAGGACCTCTAGGGAGAATGCTTGGTACAGGAATCTCAAATGCACTCACTTATGTTTATGACCATGCAGGATTCTTAGCTGGACTTATTTTTGGAGGCGCTTATTCTTTAATTGTACTGACAGGTGTTCATCACAGCTTCCATGCGATTGAGGCAGGACTTCTAAATGATATTGGACGGAATTATTTGCTGCCGATCTGGGCCATGTCAAACGTCGCTCAAGGCGGAGCTGGGCTAGCGGTCTTTTTCTTAGCAAAGCGTGCAAAAACAAAAGAAATTGCATTACCAGCAGCATTTTCTGCTTTCTTAGGTATTACAGAGCCGGTCATATTCGGTGTGAATCTTCGTTATCGTAAGCCATTTATTGCTGCAATGATCGGAGGCGCATTAGGCGGGGCGTTTGTCGTCTTCACGAAGGTAGCCGCCAACGCTTATGGTTTAACAGGGATTCCGATGATTGCCATTGCAGCCCCATTCGGTTTACAAAATGTGGTAAATTATGTTATTGGTATGTTAATAGCTGTTGCTGTTTCATTTATTCTTACCATCATCTTTAAAGTCAAAGAAGTCGAAAAATAATCAAGGAGTGGTCACAGTGATGACAACAACGGACGCAGCACTTCGTCAAAAGGTAACAGATCGTATTCGAAACTATGAGCATTTGGTGAAAAAAGATGTGTACCGTCAGAACTTCCATTTAATGCCCCCAGTTGGTCTTTTAAATGACCCGAATGGATTGATTCAGTGGAAGGGAGTCTATCATGTATTTTATCAGTGGCAGCCATTTAAAACTGGACATGGGGCAAAATTCTGGGGTCACTACACATCAACCGATCTAGTGAATTGGCAGCATGAAGAGGCTGCCCTCACGCCAAGTGATTGGTTTGATCAAAATGGCTGTTATTCTGGCAGTGCAGTCATTGACGATGGTCGTATGTACGTGATGTATACCGGAAATGTCCGTGATGAGCAAGGGAACCGTGAGACATATCAATGTTTAGCTGTGTCAGAGGATGGGGTTCATTTTGAGAAAAAAGGTGTCGTGGCGACTTTGCCAGCGGGATTCACTGCACATTTTCGTGACCCGAAGGTGTGGAAGCGGAATGGAAAGTGGTACATGGTCCTTGGAGCACAAAGTGAAGATCTCAAAGGACATCTTGTCTTATTTACATCTGATACATTAGACAATTGGACGTTTCAAGGTATTATTGCAGGCAGTGGAAAGAATGGATTAGATCATTTCGGATACATGTGGGAATGTCCAGATCTGTTTGAATTAGATGGTCAGGATATATTGATCGTGTCACCACAGGGGCTGAAGCCTGATGGATTCAAATACAACAATACACATCAATCTGGTTATTTTGTTGGTACATTGGATGATCGTACCTACCAATATACGCATGGAGCGTTTGATGAGCTGGATCGTGGCTTTGACTTTTATGCACAGCAGACTTTCCAAGATGAATCGGGCAGACGCATTTTAATGGGATGGATGGGTGTACCAGATCAAGGAGAAGAGCATCACCCAACTGTCTCTTATCAATGGATCCATTGTTTGACGATTCCGAGAGAGCTTCGTTTAGATGATGAAGGACGTCTTATTCAACAGCCGGTAAGTGAACTTCGATCTATGCGGACAAATGAGCAGGAGCATGTTTTTCACGTTAAACGATCTGTTCATTCCATTCCTGTTGAAGATATGACGAGCGCAGAGGTATTCATTGATCAAATTGAAACACAAAAAGGGTTTGAATGCTGTATCCGTGCTGCTGCTCGTATCATTTATGATAAAGATGAAGGCAAACTAACGTTAGAGCGAGATCGATTTGAAGATCGAACAAAGGAAGTTCGTGCAGTAGAAATTGAGGAATTACAGGATCTGCATATCTTTATTGATGCATCATCGATTGAGATTTTTGTCAACGGAGGCCGGGAAGTATTTACTGCACGTTACTTTCCTTCCCCGGGAAATAAATCAATCTCCATCAGTGGTAGAAATGAAACGAAGCTTAAATTGAAGACGTGGCATTTGCAAAAAGAAGCAGATCATTGATCTGCTTTTTCTAGTGAGATCAGCCTGTATCTTAAAGCCTATATCATGTATATACAAGGTTGGCCTGAAGCGGTTTGATGACGTTTTACATATATGATAACAGGTTCAATTATGGTATCATTTTAAAATATATACAGCTGAGGCTGACGTTTATCCAAATGCGGTAGGACAAAAAGGGGTTGTTTACTTGAATTCAAAACAGCAGCCGACGACTAGAAAACGCTTGGAGACAATGGCAGATCATGTTGAAGATAAACGTGAAGAATATAAAGAATTGCTAATTCAAGTCCAATCTATTCTCGGTGAACCTTCTCTAGAGCAGGAAGAATTAAAAGAGAAGCTGTCAGATACGTATAAACAAATGAAAGAATATGCCTTATTTGTTGAATCCATTGAAGCCTTTATTCGAAAAATGGCGAAGGAATCCGATCAGCAAAAGTAGGTAAAAAATTATGGTGAAAGAGTGTACCTGGGTGCGGGTATGCTTTTTTTATTTAAAGATTATCTATGTCAGTTTTATTCTAAATCTTAATGTATGATGATAAATAGAAATTTGTAGATAGAATATTTAATGTATATGAGTTTTAAAAGTGCAAGAAACATTACAATGCGGAAGGATAACCATTCTTCTCAAAACGAATGTAGAGAGAACTGATATCCATATTTTATTTAATATATGAGTAGATAGTAAAAATAATCCTAAGGTCTGTCTTAGGATTATTTTTTGAGATTCTTTTATGTATTTCTTGAACCCACTTTCAATCCAGTAAAGTGAGATCAATTATTGTATTTTGTATCTTATTGAATTGTGGAATTTATTTTTATGGCTTTAATAATAGTTTTTGATCTCCGTATATAACATTTCTTCTAGTTTTTTTTCCTCTAGTATACTAAGGACTGTTACAGCTTTTTCAGTATACTCTTCAGGTGAAGCCATATTTAAGTTTTTTAGACATATCCCTTTACGACCATAGCAGATGGCCATCTCCCTGTATGCACCATGTTTTTTACAGAGAGGGATTGCTTCTTCTAATACAACTAATGCCGACTTAAATTTATTGTATTTTATTAAAAGAAGCGAAAAATTAACTCGAATATTAATTTCAATTTTATAAGTATCTTGAAAATTCTTATATATATTAAGTCTTTTCAATGCATTCTTTGCTATATGTATAGCCGTTTCTATAGGAAATATAAAAAGTATAGAGTTTATCAGTCTAATATCAATCAGGTACCAATTTTCATGCTTAGAAAGACGTTCCCAAACAGTATCTACGTGATTGCGTGCTTGTTCAATACTACCCGTTTCATGAAGCACTATTAAAGCTGTACAAATACATTGAATATCACTGACCAATTGGTCCTCCGAATCTGATAGCAACCTTTCAGATTCTGTTATCAATTGTCTTAATTTGTTTGGATGATTGAAAGTCGTACGAAAAAAATCGTTAATAAACTTTTGCCTTCGAGTATATTGAAAATCGTTCATAATATAGTGAAACTCATCTAAAGAAACGTCTACTTTTTCCAGTAAAGCCATAAAAGATGACGCAAGTATGTCGATTCGATGTAGTTCAAACTTTGAATAAGCACTTTGTGATAGTAAACCACTAGAAACATAATGCTGAGTATATCCTTTGTTCTTTCTAATTGATCGCATAGTCCGTCCTATATTGTTAAGCAATTTTAATGTCCCCTTTCAGTCTTATTTGACTAAAATGTTATGAATGGTTCACACCATAATATAATAAATGCTGGAAATTGAAAAAAGCGTAGAGAACTATTTATAAACAGCATTACAAATATAGAGGAGGGTTGACTAAATGATAATTTGGGCTTTAATCACTACAATAGTATCTTTTATTTTAATTTTTTATTTTTGGAATGAAGATAGAAAAACATCATATGTATTCATAATGGCGACTATTTTTCTTATTTTCCTTGACCTTGGTTTAATATTTATTTGAGTATTAAAATTGTGTTCATTTTGCAGGTTGAAATAAGAATATTTGTCGTGATGATGATTTCTCGCCTAATATTAATAATTGCTTCTATAAACTTTAAAGAATACTTAGGTAATAGAGAAGTAATCGTCGATGTTGTTGTACCGAAATAAAAAATTTCTTTTGATATCAAATCAGGAGAAGTTCGACTTAAAGAGTACCAAAAATTGTCGCTTTATGTGACCTCTATGTTCTACGGAAGATATGGAAAGGTATCTTTGGTAAAGATAGTATCAAAACGAATTAAGATTGATTAAATCAAATGAATGGAACATTCGGAGTTTATAAAAATAGGAAAATTCAGGAAATATCTAAGTGGAAGAACTCTTATAATGACTGAGCGGAAGGCTTGTAATACTGAAATAAGTTGAACCCCCAAAATTGACTTATTACATATAGAATGCAACAAATATAAAAAGGGAGTTCAACTGTTGATGAATTGTGCAATATTAAAGGAATGACTAGTTTACACATCAATACGCTCTGTAAGTTTTATAAATTACTTTGAAATTTATTTATACATATGGTTTATTGCGTTGCTTCTGTATCCTTTGAGTTTTCAACTTATTTGTCCAAACGATGTGCGGAATGTTTCGTTGGTCCGATGTATTCGTTTAGTTGGAAAGAGCCTTTAATGGCAGCTGTGATGAATTCTTTTGCTGCATAAATGGCTTCTTTCACGTCTGAGCCGTTGGCTAGTTCAGCTGTGACTGCGGCTGAGAATGTGCAGCCTGCGCCGTGTGTGTATTCTGTGTCGATCTTATCTGTTTCAAGGCGTTCGAAGGTTTGTCCATCATAAAGCAAGTCAATCGCTTTATCTGGGCTTAGCTTGCCGCCGCCAGTGATGACAACATATTTTGCACCAAGTTCATGGATGCGTTTTGCGGCTTCTTCCATTTGTTCCATCGTTTTGATTTCGCCAATGCCGCTTAATTGACCTGCTTCGAAAAGGTTAGGTGTGATAACTGTTGCCAGTGGTGTGAGCTTTTCGCGCAATGCTTCAGCGTGCTCTGGGTAAAGGACTTCGTTCGCACCTTTACATACCATAACAGGATCAATGACGACATTTTTCAGCTCATATGTTTTGATCGTTTCAGCTGCGAGTTCAATGACGTCAACTGTTGGCAGCATACCTGTTTTTAACGCATCTACACCGATGCCTTCAACGATCGTCGAAAGCTGTGCGCGGATGGTTGATGTATCGATTGGAAACACTTGATGATCCCAGTTGTTATGAGGATCCATTGCAACGACAACGGTTAAAGCTGTCATCCCGTAGACGTTTTTTTCTTGAAACGTTTTTAAATCTGCTTGGATACCTGCACCGCCGCTTGAATCCGAACCTGCGATGGTGAGTGCTTTATTCATAGACATAGTTGCTGAACCTCCAATGTGATGTGTAACAGTTACTGTTCTATCCCTTATTATAATCAGCTTTTCCATTTATCACAATGAAACGGCATAAAAAAGCGTTCCACTCTTCATGGAACGCCTCATTCTTTATCTTTTACAAATCACCAATTTCCCTTTTTTCAGCTCCTCTAAAAGCGTTAAGGCTAATTCTTGATCGGCGCCGGTCGACATGATTTTGGCCATCAGTTCATCATCCCTGGTGCGAATGACATTGGCGATTTGATCTAAAATCCCTTGATCGACAGCTGTCATGCTCTTTGCTTCCGTGTACTCAGTAACGGTATCAGAGCGTTCGGGGTCATACGCAAAAACAAATACATCGTCCTTTGCTGACTGTATCTGTTCGATCGTCTGTTTGGCTTCTTTACTATTCTCAACTGTGAAAAATTCCATCATCATCACTCCTTTTCATCAAAAATTCCCATTTTCTCGATCGATCAAACCGTCTTTTATATCATGAGAAGAAAGCCGATTTATGTTTTAATGAAAAAGACGAATCTATTAAAGGAGTTAGGCCGATATGAAGATTTCTTTATTAATTGTGACACATAACCGGCTGAGCGCATTGTGTGAACTGCTTGAATCCATCTCGAGACAAAGCGTACAGCCTTTTGAAATTGTGGTCGTAAATGATGCAGGAGAGCGAGTGGACGTGATTCAGGAACTCTATCCAGAGCTGCCAATCCGCTTGATTCATTTAGATGAGAATGTCCAGCATGTGAACGCAAGAAATGTTGGGGTGCGGGAGCTGACAGGTGACGTCATTATGCTGAGTGATGACGATGATTATTTTACACCTTGTCATATTGAACGTATGAGCAAGGCGCTGGAAGACGCTGATTTTGTCTTTTCGGATGCGGAAATTGTTTCGTTTGAAGAACGAGGTGCGACTCGTTTTCCAGTATCAAGACGTTTGTTTGCTTATACAGCGGACATTGAGGACATGCGTGTTTTTTCTACATATGTTCCTTCTGGCAGTATGTACAAACGCCGCATACATGATGAGATTGGCTATTTTGATCCAGCGATGCATCACTACTGGGACTGGGACTTTTTCCTGCGTGTTACGCAGCATGCACGAGCCAAACGAGTGCCAGCTGCCAGTGTGATCTATGCGTTCTTTGATGGTGGGGGCAATCAGTCGAGTGATCTTGGTGAAACAAGGAAGAACTATTTAGATGATCTGAGTGAAAAGCATGGGCTCGGTGATTTGCCGACAGCGAACTTTGCTGTCCTATTAGAAGAACCAGCGATGAAAAAACGAGAATCAGAGAGTGAGATTGTATGGGATGGAAAACCGATGATCTCAAGATTGGCACAGCAGACAGAAGGAGGACAACCGCAATGAAGCCATTTTTAAATGATAGCTGGTGGGCTGTGATGAAAAGTGAATTTGAACAGCCGTATTATCAGGAATTACGTGAGTGGGTAAAGGAAGAATATCGTACGCAGATCGTGTTTCCAAAGCCAGATGACATTTATCGTGCCCTGCATTTGACGTCGTATGAAGATGTGAAGGTCGTGATTTTGGGACAAGACCCTTATCATGGCCCAGGACAGGCACACGGATTAAGCTTTTCTGTTCAGCCTGGTGTCAAACATCCGCCATCTTTGAGAAATATTTTTCAGGAGCTAAAGGATGACCTCGGCTGTCCGGTCCCTAACCATGGCTCGCTTGTCAGCTGGGCAGAGCAGGGTGTCTTGCTGTTAAACACCGTGCTCACTGTAAGAAAAGGGGAAGCGAACTCGCATAAAGGCAAAGGCTGGGAACGTGTGACAGACCGCGTCATCGACGTCCTGAATGACCGAGATCAGCCAGTCGTTTTTGTGCTTTGGGGCAGACATGCGCAAAATAAAAAAGAACGTATTGATCAAAGCAAGCATTACATCATTGAATCACCCCATCCAAGTCCTTTTTCTGCAAGAAACGGCTTTTTTGGCAGCCGTCCGTTCTCAAAAGTAAACGCCTATTTAAAGCAAATGGGGATCGATGAAATCAACTGGTGTATCAAGGACATCGAATCAAAATAGGACGAGGGGAAATCCCTTCGTCCTGTTTATTTTAAAAATTTACGGACAATGTCGAGTCCGTTTTTCGCATTTGGATAGCGGAAAGAAAAATCAAAGCGATTGGTCTGGCGTAGGACGCTTTTTTCATGGGTAAAGGTGAAAAAGCTTTCTTTTCCATGATATCGTCCGATACCGCTTTCGCCAACGCCACCAAATGGTAAGTATGGAGTGGCGACATGCATCAGCGTATCATTAATGCAGCCCCCGCCAAATGAGAGGTTGTCTAGAATATAAGCTTCTGTTTCATTATTTGTTGTAAATAAGTAAAGAGCGAGGGGCTTCGGTCTTGCCTTAATCATGTCAGCTGCCTCTTGAAGAGAGTCAAATGTGATGACAGGCAAAATAGGTCCGAAAATTTCCTCCTGCATCACAGGATCTTCCCATGTAATGTGATCTAGAATGGTCGGTGCGATTTTGAGCTCTTGTTCATTACGCTGTCCACCTGTCACAATCGTGCCATTTGAGAGAAATTGTGAAAGCCGATCAAAATGACGCTGGCTGACATTTTTTCCGAAATGCGGATTTGTTTCAGGCTGGTTCCCGTAAAAGTCACGGATACAGGTCGTCATTTCACGCAATAGGTCCTCTTTGATCGATTCATGAACAAGTAAATAGTCTGGTGCAATGCATGTTTGACCAGCATTCGTGAATTTACCAAAGGTGATTCGCTTCGCAGCGAGTTTGATGTCTGCATCAGGCATGACAATGCATGGACTTTTTCCGCCGAGCTCAAGTGTGACAGGTGTGAGGTGTTTTGCGGCCGCTTCCATGACGACTTTGCCGACGGCTACACTTCCAGTAAAGAAAATATAATCAAAAGGCAGTTTCAGAAGCTCTGTGCTGACATCCACACCGCCTTCAACGACCGCTGCAAGATCTTCTTGAAACACGCTTTCCACAATCGTACCAATCACGTTTGAGACATGCGGCGTTAATTCTGACGGTTTTAAAGTAACGGCATTTCCGGCAGAAATGGCTCCAACTAATGGCGAAAGGGCCAATTGGAAAGGATAGTTCCAAGGGGCAATAATCAGAACACTTCCGTACGGTTCCTTAATGATCATACTTTTCGATCCGATATGGGTCAGAGGTGTTTTCGCGCGAGATGGTTTGGCCCATTTGTGAAGATGTTTGACGGTATGATTGATCTCTTCATATACCATGCCAATTTCTGTTGTATAAGCTTCCTGTTCGGATTTATGTAAATCATGGGCTAAGGCTTGTAATATGTCCTTTTCATGATGTTTAATGGCTTTTTTCAAATCGTTAAGAAGACGGATTCGTTCTTGAACCACTGGTGTTTGCACGTTTTTTTGTTTGTGAATGAGTTCAGTGAGTTTGCTCATCTTTCAGTCCTTTCAAAGACGATATTGTTTCTTTTTTATTATGTGTGAATCTTGGGTAAGGGTCAAATAAGAGGATCAGAAGCACACAGCTTTGAAAAAATGAACCCATTCGGTTTGTTCATTTGGTAAAATAATGTTGGAAAACGAATTTTTTAGATTGGAGGGTCTACCCTTGAATATTCATATATCAAGTCTGCTTCAAAAAATGGAGGAAGCCATTCAAAAAGCAAAACAAAGTGGAAATGATGAAGAGGTGAAACGTCAAGCGGCGGTCATCTCTTCACTATGTGATGTCATTCTCGACACATCATCACAGGTGCAAATGCCACAGTCTTCGGTCATTTCACCACCTCCATCTATACAGACACCATCTGCACCGGCTGTGTCTACGGATCAAGCCATGCTAGAGAAATTGATGGGCACTAGCGGTGCAAAGAAATTTCAGCATAAAGAAGAGGGTCAACAAGAGAAAGATGGCAACGGTGACTCTATTTTTGATTTTTAATGGTCTTGTCACGACAAAGGGAAGGTGATCGGGTTGAAACTATTTTTGGGCGCCATTCAGTGGATGGCATTTTTTATCGCAGCTTCTATTGCTGTGCCGATTGCGATTGCACAAGCATTTGAATTAAATCAAGTGCAGTCGGCGGAACTGATTCAGAGTACATTCTTTTCACTTGGACTTGTGGCGATGGTGCAGTGTTTATGCGGTCATATGCTGCCGATCAATGAAAGTCCAGCAGGGCTGTGGTGGGGGGTATATACCCTTTATGCAGGCATGACAGGGACGATTTTTGCTACATATCCTGAAACCTTGCAAGCGTTACAAGGGGCGTTAATTTTTAGTGCTGCGTTCTTTTTTATTTTTAGTCTTTTTAAAATCATTAATTGGCTTGCGTCTTTATTTACGCCGGTTGTCACAGGTATTTATTTGCTGCTGCTTGTTGTGCAGTTAAGTCAGCCAATCATGAAAGGGCTGATGGGGATCGGCTATCGGGGAAATCAGGTAGATGGGCTTGTCTTTTGTCTATCGATCTTGATTATTGTCATCACCTTCATGATCAGCCGCTCAAAATGGCATTATTTAAGACAGTTTTCTGTGTTATTTGCACTTGCAGGCGGCTGGCTGTTATTTGCTTTACTCGGACTAGCGAAGCCTGTTCGCATTCCTGAGCAGATCATTGAGTTTCCAAAACTGTTTCCGTTTGGCATGCCGGTCTTTGACAGTGGACTGCTTGTCACGTCCTTTTTTATTACGATCTTACTCATTGTGAATATGTTGGCAAGTATTCGAATTGTGGAAAGTTCCGTCAAGGCATTTGGTGAACTGCGTGAGCGGAAACGAGCCAGACCGGCTGGTTTTGTCGCCGCATTTGGTCATTTGCTGAGCGGACTGATTGGTGCGATTGCGCCTGTTCCTATTTCAGGGGCAGCGGGTTTTATACAAACAACCAAAATTCCATCGAGAAAGCCATTTTTCCTTGGCAGTCTGCTCATTGTCCTCATTAGTTTATTTCCATTATTGATGAGCTTTTTCTCTGCATTGCCTTCACCTGTGGGGCTGGCTGTGAACTTTGTGGTGTTCTCTTCTATGATTGGGATTGCCATGTCTGAATTCGATCAGTATGAAAAAGAAGACATCCCGCGCATTCGATTTGTGCTTGGCATCGCTGTTTTAGCAGGCGTGGGCGCAATGTTTGTGCCGCAGGGGGCATTGAAAGGCATGCATCCTGTGCTGATTTCTTTATTGAGCAATGGTCTTGTGCTTGGCACGCTGATTGCAATTGTGGTCGATCAAGTGCTGCTGCGAAAGAAGAAGAAATCCGACAATCTCGTGTCAGCATCATAGGAAAGTTGAATGTTGGATAAGACCCGCGCTATGATAAACATAATTGACGAGATAAGGAGAATGACGAATGAAACTATTTTTCATATTAGGTGCCATTAACGCCATGCTTGCGGTTGGTCTTGGAGCCTTCGGTGCACATGGACTGGAAGGGAAAATTCCTGAAAAGTATATTGAGATATGGAATAAAGGGGTTCAATATCAGATGTTCCATGCCATTGGCCTGTTTATTGTCGCCTTTCTGGCAGATAAGCTGTCAGGTGTTTCCCTAGTGCCGACCGCTGGCTGGGTGATGCTGGCAGGCATTCTTTTCTTCTCAGGAAGCCTTTATGTGCTTGCCTTGACTCAGGTGAAGATATTAGGTGCCATTACACCAATTGGCGGAGTGGCATTTATCGCTTCTTGGATCATGCTAGTGATTGCAGCAGCAAAAAATTTATAAGCTAGGAAAACCGATGCTCTCATAGGGGCATCGGTTTTTTTCTTAACTCCAATAAGGAGAATAGTTCGGAGGTGCTTGATAATAAGGTACATAGTGGGAAGGGGGGACAGGGTGAGTTTGTGCCTCTTCCTCCCGGTGGCAGAAAGGTCCGATAAACACACCAGGCTTCACAGGCTGCGTCGCCTGTTTCCACTGCGTTTCGTTCATGCAATAAGTATGTGCCATGATGTGAGAAGGCGTGAGGGTTAGAAGGTCTGAACCTAAGATGACTTCTGGTGTCGATGCGTTAAAAATGGCTAACAAATGGGTTTTGTCCTGTAAGGCGACTTCGTAATGCCACCAGCCTTGTGGCACATTGGCTACCTGCCCGGGGGTAATGGTGTAGGTGGACAGCTTTTTTGTAAAAGGGTTCAGCATGGATACAGCAGCAGAGCCGGCGATACAATAAACAAGCTCGGCAGCAT
Organism: Bacillus sp. 22483; assembly: GCF_052044605.1. Taxonomy (NCBI): domain Bacteria; kingdom Bacillati; phylum Bacillota; class Bacilli; order Caryophanales; family Bacillaceae; genus Bacillus; species Bacillus sp. 22483. Next base: position 218,098 of record NZ_JBQENU010000005.1, read on the forward strand.
TTTGATGATAATGAGGCTCTACTACTTTGCTTTTACTCAAATATATATCCAGCAGAGATACTTGATCGAGCGAATTTAATTGTTTTTTTCCTAAAACATTAATCAGGTTGTGTTGGTCATATTTCACAAGGGGGCTTTGATTCAAATCAAATGAATATTTGACATTCGGCGATGTATAATCCAGCTCAACAGTCATTGATGTCACCTCTAGGCGTTTAATAAAAACTACTAGGCATCTTATGAGCCTTCCCCCGAAGGTGTGTCAAAAACCTAGACAAAAGAAAAAAGCAAGGGCGTCTGCACCTTGCTGTTGATATGAACTTGAGGTTATCTCGGAGAATACGTAGACATCGAGTATGGATAGTCATATTGAATTTCCCCATCAAACGTAATGTAATCAAGATAGATCGTTAACAATAAGTATCGTGTCCCTGTTTTGTTATCACTGATGATAATGTGATCACGTCCTGCGGCCTCAATGACCCCTCTAAAAATCTTAGAGTTCCATTCTTTACTTGCCTCAAACGTCATATAGATCGTGGCTACTTTGCCGCGGTTTAATCGTAAAATATTTTCAATATAGGACTGCTCAAGCGGCAGCTGACCGGTGACGTTCTGCTGATAAATCGGTCCAGAAGGAATTTGATAGGGCTGCCCGCCACTTTGCCCACCTTGGCCTCCTTGTGAAGTACCAGTAGACGGCATTGGCGAATACCCCTGCTGCATTTGACCTTGCATTTGACCCTGCGTTTGGGGAGGGACTGAATAACCCATCTGCTGCGCAGGATACGGATTTGCTCCATATTGTTGCTGGCGAAAATCTTGACCTTCGAAACCCGAACCTTGCCCAAATTGATTTTTCAATTTCATAACGTTCCTCCTCTTTCCTCATGGTGTTCTAAACAGAAGGCAGAAAAGCGCCTGTTGTTTCCATAGCATTCTTTTTCTCTTTCACACTATGAGACAGGAAGAGAGAATATGTACATTGAACGAAAAAAAGGAACTGCTTTGTGCAGTTCCTCAGTATTCAGACAAACCCCGTATTCGTACTGCCTAGACTGCAAAGGTTTCCAACAATCTAAGGAATGCCTGTTTACATCAACCAATTCATAGCCCGCTGGACGTCATAGAGAAGGGTCATGATGAGGAAAAATAAGGCGATCGGTGTGATGGCAATGATAAAGGCCTGCCATATTCTCAGCTTCATCACAGCGACAAGGCCTAAAACAGCCATCCCAAATATCCATGTCTTGGTATACGCATCAACCAGTGGTAAAACACTGAGATAATACCATACTTCATAGTGCTGGTCTAAATAGGGTGAGATTTTCACAAATGTATACGGACCAAGCAACCCCACAGTAAAAATCCAAGTAAGAGCAAATAAGGTGGAAGGAAAAATGACCGTCAGTGTGCAAGCTTTGAGCACAGCTCGATACGGCGCTTTACTGCCAAAAAACAGTCGCCCTAACCACTGTAAAATGAATGAACCGAAAAATAGAAGAAAATTGCCTACTAAAATACCAAAACCTGCTCCGTGTAACAGAATAAAAGGATATGGAATATGATTGCCCATATACTCACTAAAATACCCTTCGTACATCCAGCTAGTACCAGCGATACTTGCAAGGAGTATCATCAGCCACATGGGAATAGAGGTATGTTCATATGAGCGAATAATCGTTTTTGTCGCGACAAAAATTTTAAAGAATCGAAAAAAACCTTTTGCTTCCTCTTCTTGGGAGAGATCACTCTTCATATACTCCAATGTTCTTTACTCCTTTAATACACATAAATGATTACTTATATTACCAAAATTTTTACGTTTTTCAAAGATAGATCATGAAAAAAATCCAATTTTATAAAAAATAGGTCACTCTACAGTCTCTTTAAGAGGAGACACATATGATAACCATAGTTTAAAAGAGACCGAGGTGAAAACATTGACGAAAGTAACGGTCATTATGACGAGCTACAACAAAGCGGCCTACGTTGGCAGATCAATTGAAGCGGTGCTGCAGCAGACCTTGTCAGACTTTGAACTTTTTATCATGGATGATGGATCAAACGAACAAACTCTTGCTGCTATTGAGCCTTTCCGTAAAGATCCACGCATCCATTTTATTCAAAGCGGGGTGAAAACGCTGGAGGAAAGAACGGCGAAAACACGCTATGCCGTCCTCATTAATCAAGCATTAGAACAGGCAAAGGGCGAGTATATTTCCTATGCCACAGATGACAATGTCTATGCACCAGACCGTTTAGAGAAGCTCACGAATTATTTAGATGCTCGTCCAAATGAACATATTGTCTATTCTAGTTCAAAAGTTATCTATTTAAATAGCGAAAAAGAGCCAGTAAAGGAAACGATTCGACCTGCGCAAACAGTGCAGTGGAATGCACCTTGTGCTATTGATCACTGTTCAGTTGTACATCGTGCATCCATTTTAACAAAGATTCGAGCTGAGTTTGGATCCTACTGGGACGAGAGTCCGCATTTTTATCGAATAGGGGATGCGCGGTTCTTTTTTAGATTAAATCACTTTTATCCGTTCTACCCTTTTGATGAGGTATTGGATACAAACTACATCACAGAACAGTCTATTCATTATCAGTTGGCAGAAGATGAGAAAAGCGATTTTATTCAAGCACTTCCTCCGCAGTCTACCTGCAGGGAGCTCCGTCATATATTAAAACAAAGACATGGGAGGTGACCTTAAGTGTCGCATTATATTCATCATTATTGGCAGGTGTACTTTGAGTATGTGAATCTGATGAAAGACTTAACCTATCGCCACATCCCCCTTGGATTAATCAGTAATTTTTATCAATACATCAGCCCTGAAGTGAGGGAACGTATGGAAGATGAGGCGTTTGGTGAAGAGCTGACAACGACTTGTCCAAAGCCGCAAGACATTCAGCCCTTTTTTGATCAGCATAAACAGCAGATCAAGCGTATCCCTTATCGTCCGAGTCATGGAAAGGTGCTGCTTCACTTTGAACACCTGCGTTTTACTGAACAAAATTACACGCGGTTCCATCCGAACCAAACAGTTGTGCTCGCGCGCTGGAAGAAGGCTGATTATTTCGGATTACCGGTGATCAGCAAGCCGGAATTAGCCGGAGAGGTTAATAAAGAAGCCCATGTTGAATATATTGAAAAAGCAAATGCTCTATTGAAACCTTACGCCCAGCATCCTGTCTTTGGCAATGTCTTTTTTAGAGAAAAGCTTCAGAAGGACATTGTGCAATTTATTGATGTGATTGACCAAATAGAAACGCTATTTGAGATGCAGCCTATTGCAGCTGTTGTTGTTGGTACGACGGAGGATGCTTATAGCCGTGTGCTCGCCTTGCAAACCGTGAAGCGCCATCTCACAAGTATTTGTCTTCAGCACGGTGCGCTCATGGGAGACGAAGCCTTTTTGCCGATTTTCACCACCTGCCACGGAGTGTTTGGAAAATATGAAAAGGACTGGTATGTAGACAAAGGCTGTCAGCCTGAGCAGGTGGAGGTCACAGGTCACCCGAGATTTGATTTGGTGCAGGAGCGAACACCGCTTCAACAGGAAATGGTCTTTCGTAAATTGAACTTCAATCCTGCCAAAAAGACTGTGCTCGTGGCAACACAGCCGTTTTCAGAAGCCTTTTACGGCGATGTTCTTAAAACGATTGCAAAACGGAAAGATATTCAGCTGATTATGAAGCCGCATCCGTGGGAAATCGCTCGAAATCGATTAAATGACTACACAGCGATTGAACGTGCGGGGAACCATGTGAGATTAATTAAAAAAGAGATCGACTTGTATGACCTCCTGCCGTATATGGATATGGTCATTACGCTCACATCAACAGTTGGTCTGGAAGCAATGCTCTTTAAAAAGAGTGTACTGATTGGAAAAATGACAGAAGGCAGAAGATACCCTTATTACGAGTCGCTTGGCAGCTGCCACATGGAAAACCCTATTGAGTTGGCCGAGAAAGCGATCCGTATTTTATCGGATGAACAAGAAATGAAGCTGGCGAAACAGCAAGGTGCTCGTTTCATTCAAGAGCATTATCCGCATGCACAATCGACCGATGTTCTGCTTTCTCTGCTCAAAACAAAAACAGGCGTGGATTTTCAGAGATGAAGATAGGGGTGTGCAAGCGATATGGGACAAAAGAGAGCACAATTTCTTCCTTATGCACTGCCTTTTATTGAACAGGAAGAAATTGATGAAGTCATTGGAACATTAAAGTCCGGCTGGTTGTCCACCGGACCAAAAGTTAGACAGTTTGAAGAAGAGTTTAGGCAGCTGACTGGAGCGAAGCACGCAATAGCAGTCAATTCATGTACAGCTGCTCTATTTTTAGCGTTAAAGGCGAGAGGCATTGGAGCTGGTGATGAGGTCATCACAACGCCTCTGACGTTCTGCGCAACAGCCAATACGATCATCCATACGGGGGCAGCCCCTATTTTCGTGGATATTGATCCGGCGACACTCAATCTAGATGCGAAAAAATTAGAAGCGGCCATTACACCACATACGAAAGCGGTTGTCCCTGTACATTTTGCTGGTCAATCGTGTGATATGGACCAAATTTTAGCGATTGCCAAAAAATATGATTTGTTCGTGTTGGAGGATGCTGCTCATGCCCTCTATACGACCTATCATGATCAACCGATTGGATCAATTGGTGATGCGACCGCTTTTAGCTTCTATGCAACGAAAAACATAGCGACTGGTGAAGGCGGCATGCTGACGACAAATGATGATGCACTTGCGGCTAGAATCAGAAGGCTGGCGCTTCACGGGATGAGCAAGGGAGCGTGGAATCGTTATGGAGAAAAGGGAACATGGTATTACGAGGTCGAGGAACCGGGCTATAAAATGAACATGTTTGACGTGCAAGCATCGTTAGGGCTCGTTCAGCTAAGCCGGTTGAAGGAGATGCAGACACGCAGAGAACAGATTGCGAAGACATACAATCAGGCATTTCAACATGAAGCTGGTCTCATCTTGCCGCCTGTACATGATGAGGGAAGACATGCGTGGCATTTATATGTGCTGCAAGTTGATCCAAAAGAAGCACTGATCACACGCGATGACATGATTGATCAGCTGCAAAAGGAATATAAAATCGGCACGAGTGTTCATTTTATTCCCGTTCACTTGCATCCATATTATCAAGAGACCTACAACCATTCACCAGAGGATTTCCCTGAGGCACTCACTTATTACAAACGAACGCTTTCGCTCCCGCTCTATCCAAGTATGACAGATGAAGATGTGCAGGATGTCATCACCGCAGTCGTGTCAATTTTAAAAGACAAGAAGGCCTCTTCATGAAAGTCGTTCATGCAATAGATGATCAGGTGCTGGCAGCTTGGCTCAAAACATATGGGCATGAAGCGGAACGCATGACAGGATTCAAGCAGTTTGCTCTTGTCAGCGGCGCTAAGCTCAAAGCAGTGCTGTTATACGAATGGTCCAAATGGGAGAGCGGCATTTTTGATAAGCATATTTTTCATGTGAAGTTTGTGGAAGCTGAATCAGCGCTGCTCTTTAAAGAATTGATGGAGAGATTCATCAATTGGATGAGAACAGAAAAATGTGATTTTTTCTTTTTACGTCTTGAGGCGGCTGATCTTGAAAAAAACCGCATTGTTCAAAAACTATCTCATGTGTATTATGTCGGTGGTCTCACTAGGCTTGAGGCACCGCCTGCCCTCATGGAGATGCCATCATCAGATCAAGATGTGGTGATGGGTGTGCCAGATGAAAAGGATTACGATGAGGCGGTCTTACTAGGTGATCAGGCTTTTGTGAAAAGCCGTTATGCCCTTGATCCATATTTAGACCAGCGGGTTGTTCAGCATTTTTATCAGGAGTGGATGAGAAACAACCTATTCGGACGCGCAGATATCAACCTCGTTGCTAAGGTGAATGATGAAGTGGTTGGCTTGATTCAAGGTATGACAAAGGGGCATGAGATGGGGCTTGAGCTTTTTGCGATTAGACCGGATGTTCAAGGAAAAGGGATCGGAAAAAAGCTGTTTATTGAGATGATGAAAGTGTCTCATCACAGAGGGCATCACTTCATTTCTGCGGGGACACAGCTTCATAATACGACAGCCATCCAGCTGTACGAAAAGATGGGGTTTAGGACAACAAATGCCTTTTTGTATTACCATGTGTGGCCGAAAAAAGGAGAGAGGTAAGATGGCGCATTTCTATATCGGAGATCGCAAAGTGGGAGATGATGCGCCTGTCTTTATCATTGCAGAGGCAGGCATTAACCATGATGGAAAGCTGGATCAGGCACTTGCTTTAATTGATGTGGCAAAAGAAGCAGGGGCTGATGCGGTGAAGTTTCAAATGTTTCAAGCGGATCGGATGTATCAAAAGGAACCGGGGTTATACGAAACGGCCAAAGGAGAAGAATTGTCTATTTTTTCTTTAGTGGAACAAATGGAGCTGCCGCCGGAATGGCTGCCTGTCTTATTGAGGCGTTGTAAGGAAAAAGGATTGATGTTTTTAAGCACCGTGTGTGATGAAGAATCGGCTGATTTATTGAATCAAACGAATCCACCTGCTTTTAAACTGGCATCCTATGAAATCAACCATTTGCCTCTTTTGCGTCATACGGCTTCTTTTCAAAAGCCGATCATTTTTTCAACAGCTGGGGCCACCATTGCTGATGTTCATGAAGCATACGAAACGATTACGAGCCAGCAAAATAAGCAAGTCGCCATCATGCATTGTGTGGCAAAGTATCCAGCACCTAGAGCATATACGAACCTGCGGGTGATTCAAACCTTAAGATCCGCTTTCCCTGAAGCAGTCATTGGCTTTTCAGATCATAGTGAACACCCGACGGAAGCGCCAGTAGCCGCTGTGAAGCTCGGGGCAGCAATGATTGAAAAACATTTTACAATAGATAAAACATTACCCGGAGCGGATCATTCATTTGCTCTTAATCCTGAAGAATTAAAGGAAATGGTTCAGCACATTCGAGCAGCAGAAAAGCAGCGGAATCAAGCGGAAATAGACGTTCATTCATTACCAGAGGAGCTTCTTGGCAGTTCTTATAAAACGACAACAGCCATTGAAGGGCAGATTCGAGAATTTGCGTATCGAGGAATTTTTACGACAAAAGGCATTGCAAAGGGAGAGACCCTCACGTCAGAAAATGTAGCTGTGCTGCGCCCTGGCCAAAAAAATCAGGGGTTGCATCCGCGATATATGCCGATTTTACTTGGCACAAAGGCTGTGAGAGACATCCCAGCCCATACAGGTGTTTCGTGGAAAGACGTACTCATGCAGGAGTCTCGAGATGATGCATGATGTACTTTTTGTCATTCAGGCTAGGATGGGATCAACAAGACTGCCCAAAAAAGTGATGAAACCGATCGGCGGAATGGCGCTGATTGATTTGATTGTGGAGCGGGTGAAGCAATCAGATGATTACCATCACAACATGCAAAACCTTATGATTGCCACAACGGTCGAGCCAGAGGATGACTATTTGGCTCAATATTGTATGTCAAAGGGCTATAAGGTGTTTCGAGGCAGTGAGGCAGATGTGCTTGAGCGGTTTGCGCAGATTGTCCGCCAATTTGAACCTAAAACGGTCGTACGTTTAACGGGAGACAATCCATTTATAGATCCTTCGCTTTTGTCGAAAATGCTTGAAAAACATAGACAGGAAAAGGCTGATTACACATATACGAACGGAACACCACTCGGTATTTCCGGGGAAATGATTGAAGCATCTATTTTATGTGAAATCGACAAATTTCCCCTCACTTATTCAGAACGTGAGCATGTCACGCTGTATATCAGAAAGCATCCCGAGCAATTTTCCCTTCAATTATTCACACCGCCCAAAGAACTTGCATATCCTGCTTATCGATTCACGATTGATACAGAAGAAGATTATGTGTTTGCTACCCGTTTACTAGAGAAAGCTGGTGGTTCTATTGCTGTGCCGACAGCTGAGCTCATTTCCATCTGTGAACAACATCCAGACATTGTTCGTTTGAATCAATCTGTGAGACAGAAGGATGCTGAATGAACAAAAAAATCATGATTGTTGTTTATGGGGGTTTTTTAAGAGGAATGGGTCATGTCGTCAGAATGAAACGTTTGGCAAAAGAACTGCTTCAGGAAGGGAACAACTTATATTTCTATACAAATGATCAGATTTGTGTAGAAATGCTTTCGCACCCAGAGTGGCACGTTCAGATGGTGCATGAGTCGAATGCGCTTCTCCAGGTCCAACAAGACATCAAAAAGCTAAAGCCTGACCTTTTAGTCATAGATGTTCTTGATTGTGATCTTCAGTTTCTTCAAACGATCAAAGACTCCTGTGGCAGTGCGAGATTGGTCTTATTTGAGGAAAAAAGAGAGGAAGCCTGTCAGCTTGCAGACACGGTCATAAACGGCATTTATGGCGGTCTGGACGGGAAGCACGAGCAGGTTAATGGCACGGCTTATTATCATGGAACGCCCTATTTATTGTTAGATCACGAGATTAATCGATTCAAAGACACATATGAGGTTCGGAAAGAATGTAAAAAGGTGGTCATCAGCCTTGGCGGCAGTGATCCGTGCGGCCTGTTATCAAAGGCTGTATCGGCGCTTCTTCAAACAAATCACCTAGACATTTTAGCGGTCGCAGGAAAAGCCTCTCACATCAAAGAGCAAGTAGAGGCGGAACATATCCAATTCATTCAACATACAGATCAACTACCGGTTCTTTTATCAGAAGCTGATGTGGCTATCGTAGCAGGCGGTATGACGTTATATGAGGTAATTTGTATCGGGGTGCCCAGCATTGTCCTATCGCAAGTAGACCACCAAGCAGTGACAGCGAGCATGTTTGCGCAAAAGGGCGCTTGTTTTCACCTTGGATTAGGTGACCTTGTGGAAGAAAAAGACCTGTTGCAAGCTGTTCAAAAACTGTCTGACAGCTATTTTCTCCGCAGAAGCATTCATCTTAATGGATGTTCACTCATTGATGGAAAAGGAATCGAACGAGTGAAAAACATTCTTATACACCTCATGAATTCACACCAAAAAGAACATAAGGATGTGTAGATGTGAAGGGAGTTATTTTAGCAGGAGGAAAGGGATCACGGCTGGCACCATTAACGAAGATTTTCAACAAACACTTGCTGCCGGTTGGTCCATACCCGATGATTTATTGGTCATTATTCAAACTGAAAGAAGCAGGAATTGTAGATGTGATGCTGATTTCACAGGAAGAACAAATTCCGTTGTTTCAAAAGTTACTGGAAGATGATCGTGAACTTGGGATGAATATTGTGTATCAAGTACAGCCAGAAGCGTCTGGTATTTCCGATGGTTTATCCTATGCAAAGCCCTTTGTTAAAGGGGAAAAATTTGTGCTGATGCTTGGTGATAATGTTTTTGAAGATTCATTACGCCCTTTTGTCGACGCCTTTAGGCAACAAGAAAGCGGAGCCAAGGTTTTATTGAAAGAGGTGGCAGATCCAAAACGGTTTGGCATTGCAGAAATTGATCCTGCTCATCACCGAATTTTATCAATAGAAGAAAAGCCAGAGCACCCGAGGTCATCTTACTGCGTCACGGGCATCTATTTTTATGATCAAGACGTCTTTCAATATATCGAGGAAATCTCGCCGTCAGATCGAGGTGAACTAGAGATTACTGATGTGAATAATCTCTACATCTCAAATAGCCAGCTGACCTATGATATGTTAAAAGGGTGGTGGATTGATGCAGGAACACATGAATCTCTCCACGAAGCATCTACAAAAATGTTTGAAACGATGAAGGAAAAAGAGGGATACGAATGACGAAGTCTTATTTAATTACAGGTGGAGCAGGGTTTATTGGACTGAATTTTGTGAAGCTGCTGCTTCAAGAATCCGATGTCCGGCTTACCGTATTTGATAAATTAACATATGCCAGTCATCCAGAGGAGATGGAATATTTATCAAAGCTACCTCATTTCCGTTTTGTTCAGGGAGATATTACGCTGCAAGACGAACTAGATCAAGTATTTGATGAAGCCTATGATGCCATCATTCATTTCGCAGCAGAATCACATGTTGATCGCAGTATTGAGTCAGCAGAACCCTTTATCCAAACAAATGTCCTTGGTACCTATCGTATGCTTGAAGCTGTTTTAAAGGGAAAGGCGAAAAAACTCATTCATATTTCGACAGATGAAGTATATGGAGATTTGGAGCCGGATGATCCTGCTTTCACAGAACAAACACCACTTTCACCGAATAATCCTTATTCAGCAAGCAAGGCAAGTTCAGACCTGCTTGTGAAATCTTATATCCACACCCACCAACTACCCGCAATGATCACAAGATGCAGCAACAACTACGGGCCTTATCAGCATGAAGAAAAATTAATCCCAACCATTATTAGAAAAGCGGTCAATGGTGAAAAGATTCCGATATACGGAGACGGCCAGCAGATTCGCGATTGGCTGTATGTAGAGGATCATGCGAGAGCCGTAAAACAAGTAGTAGAAAACGGAACAGCCGGTCAGGTGTACAATATTGGCGGCGGCAACGAGAAAACAAATCTTGATTTAACCAAAACCATTCTCACACATCTAGGCATCTCTCATGACCAAATCGTGTTTATTCAAGACCGGAAAGGGCATGACAGGCGGTATGCCATTGATGCCAGTAAGCTAAAAGAAGAGCTTGGCTGGGTGCAGGCAACTTCATTCGAAAAAGGTATCGAAAAAACGATCGATTGGTATCGTGCCAAATATGATCAAAGTGAAGAAGGGTGACCGATGAAAGTTTTAATCACCGGTGCAGGCGGCCAATTAGGGAAAGAATTGACGAAACAGCTGAAAGAAAAAGACATCACAGTCATTGCTTTAACAAGGAGTATGCTGAATATCACAGATCAACAGGCAGTCAGACATGCAATGAGACATTTCCGTCCGGATATTGTTGTCAGTGCGGCTGCTTATACGTCTGTGGATCAATGCGAAACAGAAACGGAAAAAGCCTATCTTGTGAATGGGATTGGCGCCTACTATACAGCGCTTGAAGCTAAAAACGTAGGGGCTGATGTATTACATGTCAGCACAGATTATGTGTTTGATGGGCAAGCGGATACCCCTTACCAAGTTGATGCACAAGCAGATCCGCAAACCATTTATGGGAAAAGTAAAAAACTTGGAGAAGAATTGATTCATCTTGTGTCAGATGAAGTGAAGATCATTCGTACATCGTGGCTTTATGGACATGAGGGACATAACTTTGTGAATACCATTCTTCGGCTGGCTGAAACGAAGGATCATTTGCGCATCGTCAATGATCAGTTAGGGTCTCCTACTTATACAAAGGATGCCGCAGAAGCTTTGATTCACTTGTTTGACCAGAAAGCAGGTATTTATCATGTCAGTAACCGAGCAAGCTGTTCATGGTTTGACTTTGCGACAGAAATTGTGGCAGCAAGCGGTCTGTCTACGATAATTGAGCCCATTTCCACTGAAGAGTATGGCTTCCAAACACCTCGGCCCGCCTACTCTGTTTTAGACCTGCAAGCGATTGAAGCGACAGGCTGGAAGCCAAGACATTGGAAGGATGCACTTCACGAATACTTGCAGAAAGAAGGGAGATTCGAGCAGCATGATTGATGGTGTACAAACGAAAAAACTCATGAAACATTGTGATGATCGCGGCTTTTTCGCAGAGCTTATTCGAGATGACGAACCGATGCTGAAGCGATTTGGGCAGGCGTCGTGGTCGAAAAGTTTCCCAGGAGTGATCAAAGCCTTTCATTATCATGAAAAACAAGACGATGTTTGGTTTTTCCCAGCAGGTCATGCACAGGTCGTTTTATACGATTTGAGAGAAGATTCCCCGACAAAGGGTCAAACCGATGTGTATTATATGGGAGAAGATAATCCGATGCTGCTCCTCATCCCAAAGGGAGTTGCCCATGGCTACCGCGTATTAGGGGAGACGCCGCTGCAGATTGTGTATTTTACAACAGAATCGTACGACCCAAAAAAACCAGATGAGAAGAGAATTGCGTGGAATGATGAGGGAATCGGATTTAATTGGGAAACGACATTTAAATAGAGAAGAGAGGCCTTTCGCAGGAGAAAGGTCTTTTTTTGTTGAAATACATTCTGTATGTGTCATTTTATGTATATTGATGAAAAGGGATGTGGATGAGTTTGTCTAAAAGAATTGCATTTGTCACAGGGGCAAGTACAGGCATTGGAAAGGCAATCGCAATAAAACTTGCCGCCCAGAGCGATATGAAGGTGATCATCAACTCTAGAAATATGGCCTCACTTGAACAGACGAAACAGCACATTCAAGATATGACAGAAACAAAGGAACCGCTGTCTCTATTCTGTGGAGATATGTCGGTTGAAGCGGTGAGGTCGGAAGCCTTTGAAGAAATAGAAAAGGAGTTTGGCAGACTCGATGTGCTGATCAATAACATTCCAGGAGGAAAACCAGATACATTTGATTCATGTGAAACTGACCAGATGCTGGCTGCTTTCTCTCAAAAAGCCATCGCCTACGTAGATACAATGAAGCGTGCAGTAGCATTGATGAAAAGACATGAATATGGACGGATCATTCAAATTGTCGGGAACCTGTGGAAGGAACCTGGTGAACAAATGTTTACGAATAGTATGATGAATGCAGCGATTATTAATGCCAGTAAAAATGCAGCCACACAGCTTGCGTCGTCTAGTATTACGGTGAATTGTTTAAATCCTGGTTTTATTGCAACCGATCGGTATGAACAATTTATCGGCAATATGATGACGAAGCAGGGAGTGTCACGAGAGCAGGCTGTACAAGCTGTCGCATCAGGTATCCCAATGCAAAGAGTAGGCTCAGCGAGTGAGATGGCGTCATTGGCAGCTTTTATGGCATCAGAGGAAGCTTCTTATATCACAGGCCAACAAATCTCCGTAGACGGTGGAACGATGAAAAGTATATAAACTGAAAAAAACCCGCTATAGGCGGGTTTTTTGATGAAATCGAATGGGGAGGATGGACAGACGGTCGATAAAGAGAGCAAGCTCTTCAATCGGGGCAACCATTGAAATGCGTACATGACGGCTCCCATTGGCTCCAAATACTCCTCCAGGCGTGACGACAACATCGGCATGTTCGAGTAAATAGTCAGCAAAGGCATGAGAATGATCAAAGTCATCAGGAATCGGAGCCCATAAATAAAAGGCGCCGGGTGGACGTTTGATTGTCCAGCCAAGCTTTCTCGCCGCTTGCCGGATGAAGAAATTGATTCGTTCAAGGTATATCGCTCTTAATGATTGAATATGACAGTCATCACTTTGCAAGGCAACAGTCGCTGCATGTTGAAATCCGCCATACATACTGACAAACACGTGGTCTTGGAAGGTATTGATGGCATGAATGATCTCCTCATTTCCAACAGCAAAAGCGACTCTCCATCCTGCCATATTAAAAGTCTTTGATAGAGAATATAATTCGACGCCTACACTTTTCCCGAGAGGAGTATTCATGAAGCTCACGGGTGTTTGTTCGTAATGAAATGAACCATAGGCGAAATCATGAATAACATACAGTTCGTGAGCGGCCGCAAAGGTAGCAGCCTCTTCAAAGAATGCCTCATTTGCGACAGCACCCGTGGGGTTATTCGGATAATTCAAGAACAGTACTTTTGCTTTTTTGACTACATCACGATCAATTGAGGAGAGATCTGGTAAATAACCATTTTTCTCTTCAAGTTTGATACTGTATGGCTTGGCGTCCGCCATCAAAATGCCTGAATGATATTCAGGGTATCCTGGATCGGGAACGAGTGCAATATCTCCTGGATCAAGAAGACACTGACTCATGACATACAGTCCCGTTTTTCCGCCAGTGAAAAGAGCAATTTCCTTCTGCGGATCAATCTCAGCACCGAATTCCGATCTATAAAAATCTGCAATGGCTTGTTTGAAAAAGTCAAAGCCTCTAAAAGGGGCATATTGTTGAAATGGCAAAACACCCGCTGACTCCTTTAGGGCACTCACGATATGGGGAGGAGTTGGTAGATCAGGGTTTCCCTGACCTAGATTCATAATGTTTGCTCCGTTTTTTGTCTTTTGAGCAATTTTTTCAAAGACGGTGCCGAATTTCTGTTCAGGCAGCCGTTCAATCATTTTAGATGCTAACATTTTCACCACAGCAGCCTCTCTTTCTATCCCTTCACTAATTCATCCATTAACTGAATCGTTGCCTGTTTCTGAATGTTGCGGATGGACGCGGCAACGTCTTGTGAAGATGATCCTTTTAATTCAAGAGATACGATTCCATTAAAAGCTTCAAATAAAGCAAGATCCACAATAGCCCCTTTGGTAGGGAATGATTGACTGACAATCGCAGTATCTCCAACGAATGCCCCCTCTGGAATAGACACATGATCAATGGTGATATGTGTGGCTTCAGGTGGGATATGCCCACTCTCTTTAAAATGCTGAGGGTACAGGTGGCAGTCCGCTACATAAAATGTATGTCCAGAAAGCAGCTGTTTTGGCAGTGCAGCCTTTTTACCATCAACTAATACATCAATCAATAGCTTGGCCATATCGACGCCAAAGACCTTTTTAATATTCGGGATCATATTCCAGCCAGCGAATCGAGCCGCTGATTCGATCAGTCCAGTTTCTCGATTTTTCATGAGTTTGATTTCTGTATGGGTTGCACAATGTTCAAGACCTAGTCCTTCATTTGCCTTTCTTGCTGCTTCAATGATGATTTGCTTTGCTTCATTGTCTAAGATCGTCGGAGTGATATGAGCCGTTTCTGTAAAGCCGATTTGAGGGGTTTTATCATGTATGACAAAAGGGAGATATTCGCCCTCTACGACCAGCCCTTCTACACTGACATAATCAGCATATCCTTCATCTTCATACCAATCTTCGTAAGCACCCTCTAAATACGTTTCAGCGACAAACGGTGCTTCATACGTGACAGCGTCTGGGACTGGTATGGTTTCCAAATACGATTGTACTTGTAAAAACAGATCATCACTTCCAGCCTTGTCATGAAACAAGGTGACGCCAATAGAACTGGCTAAATATGTAGGCTTTAAAATGAGCGGTGTTCCGATAGACTCAATGGCTTTTTGGAAATCAGATAAAGTCGTGACAGGCTGAGTTTTCACCGCTTTGACGCCAGAGGCGTTGAATGCAGCCCTCATTTGGCTTTTATCACGCGCCATTTCGGCTGCCTTGACACCAGCACCTCGCAGACCAAGACGTTCAGCGGCCTTTGCCATCGGTGCAATGAATAATTCATTATTGGTGGTGATTGCATCTGCTTTGAAAAAGGAAGCCACTCGAATGAAGTCTTCCACAACTTCTTCTTCTGATTTTGGATAATCATCATGTGCCCAGTAAATAGAATCAGGGTGTTCAAAAGAAGGGTGTGTATCAAAATAATCACGGTCTTTGATGACGGCAATGGAGTATTTTTCGATTAGCTCGGCATGTCCCTTTGTAATCGCAAAGGGTCTCGGGATATAAGAAACGATATGATACGATGCCGCCACGCTTTCATAAAACATATGGGGCGGGCATCCACCTAGATCAGCAATGACAAGTACAGTTTTTTTACTCAATGAAAGCACTCCTTTTTATCTAGCGGTGTAACCTCCGTCTGCTGTGACGACACTTCCAGTCATATAGCTGGATAGATCAGAGGCGAGAAAGAGCATCACGCCAGCAATTTCTTCAGGTTTTCCAAGCCTCAGCATAGGGTTCACCTTTGCTTTTTCCTTTTTGACGATCTCGAGACTTTCTGGGTGGTTGTCTAAAAAGGACTTCTCGTTTAATGGTGTATCAATGATGCCAGGGGCAATACAATTCACCCTGATTTGATGAGCGGCATAGTCAATGGCCATTGATTTGGTGAGCTGAATGACACCGCCTTTTGTTGCATTGTATGCCGGAATGTCAGGCCAGCCCACAAGACCTCCGACAGATCCGGTATTGATAATACTTCCACTCTTCTTTTCAAGCATATGCGGCAATGTATGCTTACTCATGAGAAAGACGCCGGTCAGGTTGACCTGAAGAATACGATGCCAATCCTCCAGTGCCATCTCATGAATGGGTGAGACAATTTCGATGCCTGCATTGTTAATGAGGACATCAATGGCACCGAATCGGCTCAGCACGCTCTGAACGGTTTGGTGACAGTCAGACTCCTTCGTAATATCTGTTATAAAAAATGCAAGGTGCTCATGCGGTAATGACTCAATGAGTTGGTTGCCGCTGCTTTCATTGATGTCAGCGACAGCTACTTTTGCTCCATGCTCGAGGAAGAGCTTGACAGCAGCAAGCCCAATCCCCGACGCACCTCCTGTAATGAGGACAACTTTTCCGTCTAACTTCATTTCTTCACCTTAGATGCTTTTGGTTTTAAGCGATTATAGCGAGGAGGGAAGAAGAGATTAATAGACTTTGATGCTTCTGGCTTTCGATTGATGGCCCCATGATCTTCCCTTGGATCACAGAAATAGGTGGTGCCAAATTCCATCTTTTCTGTAAAGCCTTCGATTGTCATATCATACCCTCCGCTGATGCAAATGCCGATTTGTTCATTTCTATGTTTATGAAAAGGCATTTCTCCACCGTTTCCAGGGATATTGGCAATCATCAGCTCCATCCAATCCTCCACAAAAAAAGTCACTTCCATGCCAGGGAGTAAATCCCGTGTTTTGAAAATGTCTAAGAAATAAGTGGGGGGAGCTGTATATTCTTCGTCATCCTTTAATCTCTTAATATCAATGGCGATCACTTCTTCATCTGTCAGATTTGAAGCGCCGTGAGGGACAAACGGTGGTGCGATATAGGCTGATTCTAATGGGGTGAGCAGTTGAGTCGATTGGCCGACAGTCATTTGAAGCTCGCCTTTTAATACAATGCCGATTTGTGCTTCGGGATGTTCGTGAGGTTCAATGATTGTGTGGGGAGGGACGTATGAAATTAACACTTCCGTACCGCCTCTTACAGTGGAATATTGGATAACGCCATTATCCCATTCTAATTTTTTCGCTTGAGGAAAATATCGTTCTTGCGTCTTTTGTTCAGTTTGCATCTTATATCTCTCCTTTTCCGAATATGGACCAACTCATGGGTATACTTTTAAACGTTCGAATGAAGATGAGGCCATATGTGGCTCTTGCCACCTCATTCGTTAAAGCAAAATCAAATTCGCCGTCCCTTACTTTCTGCGCGGCAGTACTTGTAGAATTAACAAGTTCAAATTCAGCATTTTGGTGAATGAAATATTGAATTAAATTGACAGGTGCAGGATGTGAGACAATTTTTAAATGGTGGAGCATTTGTTCATTGAATGGGAAATCAGGTCTGACAGCCAAACCATACATGGGCGTGTCACATCTGAAAATTTGTAAAAGCTGTAGATCTGGTCTCATGTAGAAGTGTTTGATGCCTTCATATGCGTGTGGGACGAGAGTAAATTGAAGTGGTTGAGAGAGAGTATGTTCAATGCAAGTTTCGAATGTGTCATAAAGGGATAGTTTCATATGAGTGCCGAGTGTAGTGGTGGATTGAGAGATGAAATGTTTTGCTGCGTATTCACTGCTTGTCCCCTTAGGGCCTAGAGTGTTGACTGTAAACATCTTAGGTGAAGGGCTTGGCTCTTCTTTGAAATGAAACACATCATCATTCTTTAGGATCATGTTTACCATCCAATCTTTTTCAAATTTTTACTAGATTATAAAATTTAAAATTGGTAATTGTCAACAAATTTTATAAAAAATGTAATATATGATGATATTAAAAATTGATCTAAAAAACTGCACATATCGAGATGTGCAGTGAAATGTGCTTACGTTTCAAGTGTAGTTGGCTGTTTTTTCTGTAAGGCGCGTTCTCGTTTATAGCTGACGAAGCTGATGATAAAACCAACAAGTGTGATCAATGCACAGACAAGACCTACCGTATGATATCCGAAATGGACATAAACGGGTCCCATCAGTGCGGAACCGAGCATAACAGCAAGGTTGGAGGCCAGGCTGTAAAAAGCCATCACTTTCCCGCGATGGGTTTGAGAGCAGTCGCTTAGAACGGTGCTTAGAAGCGTGACAGATAAGCTTTGCATAGCACCCCAAATAAATAGGGCGAAAATCAGCAACATCCACGAGAATGGCGCATAAGGAAGCAAGGCTAGAACAAGCGCAATTCCACCCAGCACAAAGACAAGGGAACGGGTTTTACCGAACCAGTCTGCTAATTTTCCAGTAAACATACTCATAGAAAAGCCGACGCCATAAGCCATAATAAGAAGTCCAGCTGTTGATTGTCCGCCATCAAACAGACTTTGCAAATAAGCACCTAAAAACGAGTACATGCCGTAAAATCCAAGCATATTGCAAAACGTCACAGTCAAATAGGCAGGCACACGATCGATTTTCAAAGCTCCCCATAAAGCGCCTGTTTTCTCTCTAGCTTGAGGTGCCTTCGGATCAGCTGCTCTGACTTGTTTTCTTGATTCAAGGATGACGAGTAGCAGGACAATGAGACTCATCATAGCGAAGATCCAAAACGTCCAGCGCCAGTTTAAACTCTGGCCGATAAAGGCGCCAATGGGCACACCAAGGACAAGAGAAAGAGACCAGCTCGATACAATGAGTCCCATCACTTTGCCGCGGTATTCGTATGGAACCCGGTCGCCCACAAGAGCATAGGCTGTTGGCACAAATACACCAGTTGCCAGCCCTGAAATAGCACGGCCTGCAAAAAACACTGCCAAATTTGGGGCAGCAGCACACATCACTGTTCCAATTAAAAAGAAGGACAGCCCAATTATCAAACACAGCTCTCTTGAATATCGGTCCCCTAAAGGAACGAGTAGCGGAGCTCCAACCAGCACAGCTAACCCATAAATGCTGATGGAAAGAGCGAGAACATCAAGAGAGTGCTGAAAGGAGTTTGATAAATCGGGCAGCAGTGGTGAAATCACCAGTTCCTCCGATCCTGCCGCAAAAACGCCAAGTGTGAGTGCAATGGCAAGTGTGATGGGAAATGTTTTAGAAGCCTGGCTGTCTAAAGATTCTTTCATCAAGTGATCCCTCCATACTTGCTTTTTCATTCAATTCCGTTAAAATAAATTCTACCATTATTTAGTTTTATTTTACATTTCGTATCATAAGTATCATCATAAAATACTTTTCAAATGGAACGATTTTGGGATAGGAGCGTAACGAATGAAAATCACCGATGTGGATGTGCATATTTTAAACGAATTGAGAGAAGATGCCCGCTTATCAATGAGGGAATTGTCCAAACGAGTGAATTTATCAGCACCTGCGGTAGCAGAAAGAGTGCGAAAACTAGAGGATGCAGGGATTATCGAAGGGTATTCTGTTCAAGTCAATTATAAAAAGCTGGGTCTGATGATAGACTGTTTACTGGAAGTCACCGTATTAAATGGGGAGTATCAGCGTTTTGTGACATTTATGAACCAGCATCCACGTGCGTTCTTTGCTTATCGAGTGGCAGGACAGTCCTGTTTTTTCATTAAGCTGTCTGTTTCTTCTCTTGAAGAAATTGAAGCCTTTATTCAAGATGTGTCTGGCTTTACAAAAACGGTCTCCCATATTGTCTTATCAGAGCATTCCTTTACCCATCCCATTCAGGAACGTGTGAAACAAATAGAAGAGCCAGAAATGACCGTGGTGAAATAGAAAAAGGACCTGCCCTCAGGTCCTTTTTCCTCTATACTAAAATATTCGTATAGTAATCATTTGTGATTAAAGGAGTTAATTCTTTTGAAGCTTTTAAAAGTAATAGATTACGCAGCACTAATGGATATGCACAGAACAAGAAGCAAAGAAAGTCACTATAATCATTTGCCTATTGACGTATGTGATAGGGATCGTTTTTTTAGTGCTCAGCCAATTGATTTAGAATTTCACATCGATAACCATACAGCAAACTTAAAAAGTGGAATATTTTCTTTTCATTCAAGCATCAAATCTGGTGAAGATAAGAATGACAAGGTTTCTGGGGAAGTGTTTTTACGAAAAGAGTCAAAGCACAAGCCCAATGTAATCTTCGTACATGGTTGGCGAATGGATTCATACGACAGAATCAAGAAGATTTATCACGATAAGATCGTTAAAAATTATGATTGGAACATGTATTACTACACGCTGCCTTATCATTTCGATAGAGAACCACAAAATTCAACCTATTCTGGTGAACACATGATTAGCGCCAATATCAGTCGAACAGTGCAATCCTCCCAGCAAGCTATTGTTGAACTTAGAGGGATGATTAAATGGATCAAGGAAAATGAAGGTGGAGAAATAATTGTAGTTGGTATTAGTTTAGGAGGGTGGCTAACAAACTTATTAGCAACCGTCGAGAAAGATGTGAATATTGTTGTATCAGCTTTTTATGCGAATAATATTGCGCATTCCATCTGGAACACTCTTCCTGGGAAGTATATACGAAGAGATCTGGAGGAACATGGAACAACGTATGAAGAACTCGACAAAGCTTGGGATATTATGAATCCTAGTAAAGCAAAACTTCTCGTAGACAAAGAAAATGTACTCTTAATATCAGGAAAATATGACATGTATATCGACATAAACGATGCTGATACGCTGTGGAATAGCTGGAATCAACCTCAAAGGCACATATACAGTTGTGGGCATGCTGGAATTGTACTATCTAGAAATAGAATAGCAGCCGACACACTTCAATTTATTGAAAGCAGGCTAAAGAAATAAAATGATGTTCATTTAGTTTTGTTTCTTACTTATCCTGAAAATGATGTTTTTCATGATATGATCACCTTTCTAAACAAATACATAAAAAAGCTTCGGAAAGATCCGAAGCCTCAAGAGTTTATCATACATGGAAATAAGACGCTAGCTGCTCGTTTGCTAATCGGTTTCCAACAAAGAAGGAACCAAATTCGCCGTAACGTGCACTCACTTCATCAAATCGCATTTCGTAAACCAATTTTTTAAATTGAAGCACATCATCAGAGAAAAGAGTGACGCCCCACTCATAATCATCAAAGCCAACAGAACCTGTAATGATCTGTTTTACTTTCCCAGCATAGCTTCTGCCAATTAAGCCATGGCTTCTCATAAGGGATTTGCGTTCATCCATTGAAAGCATGTACCAGTTGTCATTGCCAGAACGTCTTTTATCCATTGGATAGAAACAGACATATTGAGAAGAAGGAAGCTCAGGATAGAGGCGCGCACGTACATGCGGGTTCTCGTAAGGGTCTCCGCCATCTCCGCCTCCTGCCAAGTAGTTGCTGAGTTCAACAACTGACACGTAAGAATAAGCTGGAATCGT
The DNA here is from genome assembly GCF_052044605.1 of Bacillus sp. 22483. Classification (NCBI taxonomy): domain Bacteria; kingdom Bacillati; phylum Bacillota; class Bacilli; order Caryophanales; family Bacillaceae; genus Bacillus; species Bacillus sp. 22483. Next base: position 239,458 of record NZ_JBQENU010000005.1, read on the forward strand.
AAACTCTGCTAGTCGTGTCTTGTTAAATTCAAGTTCAATTTCACCCAGTTCTTCCATGGTCGGACGTAAAATCATGAGCATAATATCTGCTTTTTGGCCGACAATACTATAGATTGTTTGGCTTCCAGCCTGATTGTGCTCAGCTGTTTTCCATTTTTCTAATAGACCTGTGAACTCATGAATGATAGCTTGACGCTCATCGCTTGTCAGCAGCTTCCAAGCTGTCCAGTCGATCGTTCTAAAATCATGCAGTGCATACCAGCCATCTAGTGTTTGAGCTGCTTCATTTGTTGTATGTTGTTCGCTCATTTCTTTCACTCCTATTTACAGTTTTCCATCTGTTCCAACTATAACATAGTTTGTCCAAATGAAGATGTGATCAAAACTTGAACGACGAAAACGCTTTTCTAGAAATTGATTTAATTAGTTTGAAAAATAAGAATTTAAATTGTAAGCGCTATAATGTAAGTTGGTAGTTTGAATTTATGTAGAAGAAGAGTATGCTTAAAAGAGAACGCTTTTTTTGTAAAATCAAGGAGGGTATTGAAGTGGCAGATATTTTTTCAACAGTTCAGGAAAAGGTTGCAGGTAAAGGAGTTAAGATCGTTTTTCCTGAGGGAATGGACGAACGCATTCTAACAGCCGTTCAAAAACTAGCAGATGGCAAAGTATTGCAGCCAATTGTTGTAGGTAAGAAGGAAGAAGTAGAAGCAAAAGCAAAAGAATTAGGTCTTACACTTGATGGTGTTGACGTGTATGATCCTCATACATATGAAGGTTTTGAAGATCTTGTACAAGCTTTCGTCGAAAGACGTAAAGGCAAAGCGACAGAAGAGCAAGCGAGAAAAGCATTACTGGATGAAAACTACTTCGGTACAATGCTTGTGTATAAAGGTCTTGCAGACGGCCTTGTAAGCGGAGCAGCACACTCAACTGCTGACACAGTGCGCCCAGCACTTCAAATCATTAAAACAAAAGAAGGCGTAAAGAAAACTTCTGGTGTCTTCATTATGGCTCGCGGCGAAGAGCAATATGTGTTTGCTGATTGTGCGATCAACATTGCACCAGACAGCCAAGATCTTGCTGAAATTGCGATCGAAAGTGCAAACACAGCAAAAATGTTTGACATCGAACCACGTGTAGCAATGCTTAGCTTCTCTACAAAAGGTTCAGCAAAATCAGACGAAACAGACAAAGTATCTGAAGCGGTTCGCATTGCAAAAGAAAAAGCACCTGAGCTTGTTCTTGATGGAGAGTTCCAATTCGATGCAGCTTTCGTTCCTTCAGTGGCAGCGAAAAAAGCACCAGATTCCGTCATCAAAGGCGATGCTAGCGTATTTGTTTTCCCTAGCCTTGAAGCAGGAAACATTGGCTACAAAATTGCCCAGCGCTTAGGTAACTTTGAAGCTGTAGGTCCAATCCTACAAGGTCTAAATCAGCCAGTAAACGATCTTTCAAGAGGCTGTAATGCTGAAGACGTTTACAATCTTGCGCTTATTACAGCAGCTCAAGCACTATAAAATAGCATCTCGACTAGAGCAGTCAGTACGATAGATTCGTGCTGGCTGTTTTTTTATTTTGTCCAAATGTGTACAATAAAGAGTGAAAAGAAAACACGAATCGTAGATAAAGCCGATGGGATAGGCAGGTGCTATAATGGAGGATTTAATATATAAACTTCAGCATAAGGTCGCATTTTTGACCGATGCGCAGAGGAGAATTGCAGATTATATCGTACAAAATCCAATGGAAGTCGCTTTTTTAACTGTCGATAAATTAGCGTCAAAAGTCGGGACGAGTACAGCAACGATCATGCGATTCTCTGCTGCTGTGGGGTATTCCGGTTTTTCTGAGTTCCAAAAAGAGCTTCAATCAGCTATGAAGCATAAAGCCGACCCTCAAACGAGACTTGAAGCGAATCTCAAGCATTCAAATAAGAATAAGCTCTTGCATGACCATGTAGAACTTCAATTTCAAAATATCCAGTACGCACTAGACAATATCACGGAAGAAACCTTTCAGCAGATTGTTGGGAAAATAGCCAGCGCACGCCACGTTTTGTGTACAAGTGTTCGAAGTGGAAGACCTGTTGGCGAATACATGTCGTTAGGAATCAATCGGCTATTGGGGAATTGCCAGTATATTGATGCAGATCAAAGTGACTGGGTGGATGATTTGGTTCATTTCAACTCGGGTGATTTCATTATAGCTGTCAGCTATCCGCGTTATGCAAAGCGTATGAAAGATTTGATGGAAGCAGCGAAGTCTTATGGGGTGGAAGTCCTTTTAATTACAGACAGTTACAGCTCTCCATTAACCAAATATGCACAATATGTATTACCATGTTCCTCAGCAAGTGTCGGCTCTCATAACTCTGTCGTATCTGCTATCTTTATCGTCGATTACATTTTAAGTGCCTTAGCGATGAATGATCCTGAAAGAACAAAACCACGTTTAGATCAAATCAATCATATGTTAACGAAAATGAGTTACCACACAACACATTAGTCGTGTGGAACTCATTTTTTTATTTTTTGAAAGCGCTTTACTAATTGAAAATGAGGTGGTATGATCATATCACAAAAGTAATAAATATTACTTTAAGAAAAGTAAGTGTAATGAATATAACTCAAAGGGGATGATGGAAACAATGAGTACTGTTCATTTCGTGTCAAATGATCTTATCGCTAGGGCAAAAAAGCTTAACTCGACCTTGCTGTCAGACGTAATGGGATGCACCGGCGCGATGGATCATCAAATCAAACCAGTTGCGAAAGGCATGAATGTAGTCGGCACAGCTTTTACTGTTAGCTTACGGCCAGGGGATAATTTATTTCTTCATCAAGCGATCTACTCTGCTAAAGAAGGAGATGTACTGATTGTTGATGGGAAAGACCATAAGGGTCATGCCTATTTAGGGGAATTGATGGCACATTCAGCAAAGGCTGTAGGAATAGAAGGAATCGTGATTGACGGGCTTGTTCGCGACAAACTCTCTTTAGAGGAGCTGGCTTTTCCAATCTACAGTAAGGGATTTATGCCAAACGGACCTTATAAAGATGGTCCTGGGGAATTGAATCAAACCATCTCGTGCGGCGGTGTCAAAGTAGCACCAGGTGATCTAGTGATTGCTGACGATGATGGAGTCGTCATCGTTCCAAAGGAAAAGGCGGAACACCTGCTGACACTAGCGGAAGAGAAACAAGCGTATGAACATCAGAGATTAAAAACGATTCAACAGTATGTGGACGAAGGAAAGCAGGACATCAGTCTCTTAGCACCGGCATGGCTGGAAGGCAGAATGAAAAAATTTCAAGGATAGGGGAATCTGTGATGAAGATAGGCTTTATCGGATATGGTGAAGCAGCATATGAGCTGTCAACGGGATTGAAAACAGAAGGATTAGACCAATTTTATGCGTATGATGTCCTATTACTAAGTGAGAAATTAGCTGGCTCGTTGAAAGAAAAAGCATCGCAAACAGGCGTTCAATTAACGAGCAGTATTAGCGAAGTCATTGAGAAATCTGATCTTGTGATTGCAGCTGTGCCAGCGAATAAAACCTTAGAAGTGGCACAATCCGTATCGGGAAGTTTGAAAAAGAATCAATTATATGTAGATGTATCGGCATCAACACCAGACATCAAAAAACAAGTAGCAAACGAAATTGAAAAGCAAGAAGCTCTATTTGTAGATGCCGCCATGCTAGGGCCTCTTCCAATCAACAAACACAAGGTTCCGATCACGGCAAGCGGCAGTGGAGTTGACCAATTCATGAAAGTGATGAATGCTTATGGCATGAATATCACAAAAATTAGTGACCAGCCAGGAGATGCTTCGGCACTAAAGCTAATCAGAAGCATTTATATGAAGGGGATTGTCGGTCTATTGATTGAATTTTTGGAAATTTCCAAAAAATATAATGTGGAACATCAAGTGATTTCTTCACTAAGCGATACAATCGATAGCAAAAATTTTGAAGAGACCATGAACCGTCTTGTGACAGGGAGTGCATTGCATGCAAAAAGACGGGCGGTTGAGCTGCTTGGCTCTATTGAAATGCTAGATGAAGCAGAGATTGATGCCAGCATGTCTCGGGCAGCACAACAGAAGCTTGAGAGATTAGCAGACTTTCACTTTGCTGAACGATTTGACGGGGTAAAACCTGCTAGCTGGGAAGAAGTCATTGACGTGATGCAGCAAGGGGAATAAATTGTAAGCGTTTTATTTTATAAAGGGGAGGCGAAGAAACGATATGGGTTTTATTGCGTTGATTGTGTTCATAGCTGTCATCATTATATGGAATGTTATGGTGAAACGGAATATGGGAGAAGCCATGCTATTAGGCTTTATTGCGACCACATTATTTGGCGGATGGGATGCGTTAAGACTTTTCTGGGATGGTTTAATATTTGCATCCACATATGAGGTGCTTTATGCAGCTGTCGCATTTGTATTCATGGCCTATTTAATCGAAAAGTTGGAATTAATTCATGCACTCTTACGAATCTTGAATTCTGTTGTAGGGAAACTACCTGGTGGAGCAGCTTATATGAGTACGTTAGGTTCAGCAGTGTTAGGCGCTCTTTCAGGTTCAAATTCTGCAAACACAGCTGCGACTGGCTCTATCACGGCCTCTTGGATGATTAAATCCGGGTGGAGCCGGACCCATACGGCCACGATTCTAGCAGGGAATGGCGGACTTGGAGCGGCACTGCCTCCGAACTCTTCCATGTTTATCATGCTTGGGTTTGCCCCGGTTGCCGCCCTTGTATCTGAGGGAGATTTATATATTGCCCTTCTAATAGGAGGACTGTATCAAGTCGTATACCGATTTATTTTGGTGTATCTTCTGGTGAAAAAGAATAAAATTCAGGCCATGCCGCCAGATGATATTCTTCCTTTCTGGGAAGCGGTGAAACAAGGGTGGAAGTCGATCTTTATTTTTTTCGGTGCCTTGATTCCTATCATGATCACCATTGGTCCGTTGGCAAACTACTTAAAAAGTAATCCAAACATCGGACCGGAGGCAATGGATCAAATTTCTTTAATTACGTGGATTCCGATTCTCATGATATTAATTAGTCTAACAATTGGAAGAAGCAAGGCGTCTGCTTTAGATTGGTCTCAATTTTTCAAATCAGCCATTCCTAAATTCACAACGATTGGCGCTTTGATGCTGTTTGCAGTGGCTGCTAGTCAAGTACTTGCAGAATTAGGGCTCGCAGATGATTTGACGCAAATCACATCAGTACTTGCCATTCCGAAATGGCTCATGGTGCTCATTGTGGGTGTTCTTGTCACACTGGTGGCTGGCCCTCTATCTTCAACAGCGACATTAACAGCAGTTGGGCTTGTCTCATTTTCAGCTTTAATCTCAGTTGGAGTGGACCCAGTTGTGGCTGTAGTTGCCATTCTTGCTTTTTCATCAACTGAAGGCGCTTCCCCGCCTGCATCAGGATCCATATTTATCGCTTCTGGTCTTGCAGGGGCCAGACCAGAAAAAACCTTTATCCCACTGATCCTCTATTATATGCTTCCGATCGTTGGCATTGGCTGGCTCATTGGAATGGAGATACTTCCCGTATAGAAAGGAGAAACAGATGAGAGTATTGATGGAATTCTTATTTAAAGTGCTGCTTGTCCTATTCCTAACGTCAGGAACGTTGTTGGTATTCGGTCAAATACTAGGAATACTCTTGCAAAAGGGAGATATGATCATTGCTAGTACGAACCTATTTAAAAACCCAACACTGGTGTTAAGTGCCTTTTTTAGCCTTGTCGGGTTTTCACTCCATTATATCCCTGAGAAGAAAGACGCTGCATGTAACGATCATGGCTCAGCATCAGTCACTGAAACTTTAAAATAAGCATCAAAAGCTGGATCCTATCAAAGGATTCAGCTTTTTTATGTGAATTAGGTATAAAAACCCAATACATACGATTCATTTTTTAGTGAATTCGTTTTCAATCATATGCCTCTTGTGCTAGTAAATGGTAACATAACGGAGGACTATTTGAGGAATAGAGGTGTTTGACGATGTCTGGAGCTATCATCGGTTATACAACAGCCTTGTATTCGTTAAAGGCAGACATATCCATAAAAAAAGAACAAATCATAGAACTGAACATGTGTCGAAAAGAAATAAAAGAAGCAAAGTCTGCTCTGGCAGATGCTAACAAGAAAATGACTCATCCAGATCTGACATCACATACATGGTTTGGCCATCTCGCAGATACGTTTGATGACATTCGAGACGAGATGGCATCCGCCAGTCAAGAGATAAAAAGTGTACAGCTGACCAATCTAGTGAACCGAATTGATGAGAAAATCAGCGACTTAAAATCAGAGATCCATTCATTAGAACATGAAATTCATTCGGTTGAAAGAAAAATAGAGAAAGAAAAGCAGAAACAACTGGAAGAAAAAAGAGGGTAGTCACATGAGCAGAGAAATTAAAATAGATGCCAGTCAGGTCAAACGAGTATTACAGCATGCAAAACAATCAGGCGCTCAAATGAATGCAACACTTCCAACAACCATCAAAGGAAGAAATCAGCTCCTGACGGCAGACACATTAGAAAAAATCAATCAGCAGCTGAACGAATTAAGTACATCCTATATAGACATTCTTCAGAAACAACTTGTACAAACAGAACAAGCGGTGAACACCATGATCGAAACGGACAAGGCGCTTGCTTCCAGCAGTAAAAGAAAATAAAGGAGAACGCAATGAAAACCCTTGATGCTTTTGCGCTAATAAACGGAATTGACCAAACGCTGAATACATTAAAGCAGCAATCACAACAGATTAGCTCCATTGAAAAACAAATCCAACAGATCATCTCACTTGATGGCGCACTAAAGGGAGAGGCGGGACAAGCCATCCGCTCCTTTTATACAGAATGCCATATTCCCTTCCTGCAATTTTTTCAGGTTGTCATTGAGGAATACAGCTCTGCGCTCAAACAAACAAAGCAGGCACTTCATACCCTTGAATCAAATCAGCACGGCTTTATATCACAAGCATTTATTGAACACGAACTTGATCAAGGCTTAAAAAAAGCGGAGCGAGCGATTTCTGAAATCGTATCAGAGGCGAATCACGCCATTGGCAGAGTTGGTCATATTGTTCACTTGCCAAGTGTAGACGAATCAGCTTTTCAGCAAAACTATCAAAAGGCATGGCTTGAGACCTCAAGAACCATTGGTCTGCTTCATGCATTTGACAGGGAGCAGACAAGTGCTTTGCAAGAAACAAAAAGCTCCCTTCAAACAATGAAACAATTCATCAACATGCTAAGCACCATGTTCACCGGCCCAAAAATCGACATCACGAGTTATCAAAAAGGGTCTATTTTCAAAAATGGAAAAGAAGAAAAAATAAGCAACACCATCAGTGGATTGAATGACAAAATAGACAACCCGAAAGACAATCCGATGATGATCATGTTGAAGAAATTGAGTGAGAAAGAACAGGCGAATGTGGATACGGTGGTTCATAGGGGCACCCTCCTAAACGTCAACAAGCAAGTCAAAGCAAACGATCCATTGCTTACGACATTACAAAAAGAAGCTGTGAGCGGGAAAAGTAAGATTCATAGAGACATCAGGGTCGTAAATGGTAAACTATATAACGTAAAAGGCATCAAAAAGCTAAAAGAATTCGACATCGCTGATGAAGTCGTCACAGATCCGTCGAACATTGATTTTATAGGCGGGAGATACACCGTTTACGCCAATAAACAAATCATTCGAACGTATATCGCAAACGGCGAAGTAAGAATAGAAGAAGTAGATAAAATCCCAGAAAGCCGGAGCCGAGGCAATGCGAAACGCATATTAGACGGTGAAGTTGTCTCAACAACCGAAAACATCATCCTAGAATACAGCGGAATCTATGACGGTTATCGAGCCGTCACCGGCAAAGACCCTGAAACCAGCAAAAATATTAGCAGCACCGACCAAGCCCTATCCGCAGCCTCTATTATCCCATTTATGAAAATCATTAAAGGCGGGAAATATGTTTTTAAGATAGATCAAGGGAAGAATGTGGTGAAGAGGGTTGAGAAGACAAGAAAGGGTACGGGTGAACTGATTAAATTCAAAGGTGATGAAGCTATTATTCATTTTGAAAAGCATAGTAAAGAGATAATGGGTGCAATGGGCAAAAACAAATACAATATCAAAAATTATCTTGAAGATGCAAATCACCTTATTCAAAAGGGACAATATGTACCAGAACTGAATGGATATGTAAGAATTGTTGGTGGAAAGGGAAGTGCAAAATACGGATTTGTTGGGCTCGATAGAAAAACAGGAAATATCACCACATTTCATATAAAATCGGTTAAAGAAATTTCTAAAAAAGCACCAAGTTTAGGGATAAAAACAAAGAAGTAAAAAAAGGGTGATCGTATTGAAAATAAAAAAAATAAACTGGATTTCACAAGAAGCCTCAGAAGCTGAAGTGATTGTAACAGATGGCGAACTGGAAATAATGTGTTTTGCTCAACCATTAAATTACCTTGAAGAAAATGAACTATTAGAACCTATTTATTGTTTAGATGTGTCAGACTTAGTGAAAGCTGAATTGTCAGAGTATAGAATTGAAAAATTAGATGATAATTTCAGTTATAGTTTTTTAGGACAATTAATTGATAAGCGTGATGAAAAAGTGAAGGTTGGCGGACTTTTATTAGAATTGGATTACAATATACCGGGAGATATAAATGAAGGCGATTTTATAAGTTTTAATTGTCAACGGTTAGATATTTATTAGTATGAGCCAAAGTCTTAAGGAGCATTAAATGCACAAAAAACAAGAACTAACAAAACAAATCCAAACGGTCATCAACATCCTAGAAAAAGAATATTCGCAAGAGATCAATCAAGGTGTACTTGAATTAATATATAGAAGATACAAGAATGCCCAAAGAATCATGCAAGCCAATGATGATCTCCAAAAAGTCTTTATCATTGGCGGAGTTAGGGCTTACTTGGATAGTCATAATGATTATCTAAATCCATTTTTAGATGAATTACATAAAGCGGAAAGTCTACTAAAAGAATTGTTGTATTGATTATATAGTGATAGGTAGAAGTCTTTGTATTAGAAAGCGATACAAAAACACAGAAAGGAATTCGTATGAATCAGAAAAAACACATCAACAAAAAAACAGTCAATTGGCTATTAAGCATCAGTGTTCTTCTCGTCATTGGGACAGCTTTTATGAGAGGGGTTTATGTCCCACATGCCGGTTCGGATTATCGAGGTTTTCCCATTGATTGGCTAGTCCTGCATTCAAATTATGGTGCTGAATTTCTATTTTTAGGTTTTATACTCGATGTCATCATTTTCTATTTTCTATTAAAGGTGCTCCTGCGGGTGTATAAAAGGATTATGACAAAATCAGCTGAATAAACGCTAGTTCAACCTTTTAGGAGGCGTTCAAAATGATTCATTTTTCTCAGATTCCCAACCTGGTCATAAACAAACCAGCAAGTGACATACATATCAAAGAGGCAGAAGCTGAACTAAATATGATGTTTCCTCATGCTCATCAAGTCTTACTGAAACAATCAAATGGATGTTCCATTGGAGGCGACCTGCTTTTATACGGAACTGAAGACATAGTGGAACGCAATAAAACATGGGAAGTCCATCATTATGCAAGCGGCTATGTAGCCATTGGTGACGATGGCGGCGGGCGAGTATTTCTTATGCGGCAGGCAGAAGAGGAGCAAAAAGTGTGGATTGTCGATGCTGGTGTGATGGACCCTCAGCATGCGGAATTGGTGGCTGAAGACTTGTTAAGTTGGGTAAGTCACGGCTGTTGCATAGAAGTTTAGTCTATTAAGGAGATGATCGATTTGCCGTGGAACACATTGATCGCTGCGGGCCTCGTGGTTGGGGTTCCTGTCGTTTTGATTGCAGCTGTTTATTTCATCTCGAAAAGGAAGAACAAGAAAACCAAAGCATCCAGTTGAAAAGCTCTGTGACGTTCCTTGTCATAGAGCTTTTTTCTCTCTCATTCTCCCTCCATGTTATAATAAACACAGTTTATGAACGAGAGGATATGCAGGACATGAAAAATGAACCTATTGAGTTATTGACGCAGCCGACATGGCGAATCATAGATCAATCGAGCCTTGGTCTCTATGTAGACCCAAAGCAATCTTTTGCGATGGATGATACGCTTTGTGCGTCGGTCGGGAAAGGACTCTCGCCAGCGACAGCGCGTTCTTGGGTGCACCACAATACGATCGTTCTTGGGATTCAGGATACAAGACTTCCATTTCTCCAAGATGGTGTAAAGCTTCTTGAGGAAGAGGGATATCGCGTGATTGTGCGCAATTCAGGCGGTCTTGCTGTGGTGCTGGATGAAGGCGTACTGAATGTGTCTTTAATCTTTGCTGAACAAAAGAAGGGCATTGATATTGACCGAGGATATGATGCGATGGTGGAATTGATCCGCCGGATGCTGTCGCTGTATGAGGTGGACATTGAAGCCTATGAAATTGTCGGCTCTTACTGTCCAGGTAGCTACGATTTGAGCATCAATGGAAAGAAATTTGCCGGCATTTCTCAGCGTAGATTACGCGGAGGGGTCGCTGTGCAAATCTATTTGTGTGCAGATGGAAGCGGCCGGGAACGAGCTGATTTGATTCGCCGTTTTTATGAGGCGGCCTTAAAGGATAAACGGCATGAGGTGAAAGCGGTATTCCCTGATATACAGCCTGATACGATGGCATCCCTATCAGAATTAACTGGAAAACCCATTGACTGTGCGCTTCTCATGCGTCTTTTACTAGAAGAACTTCAAAAGCTGAGCGAGCAACTGACCGCTTCAGGGTTGACCACCGAGGAACAGCTGGAGTTTGAGAAAAACATGACGCGGATGATTGAGCGGAATGAGAAAGTGTTCTCGTAAACATATCTTTCCAGCCATCTTGAAAATAGGGGTGATGTAATGGAAACGAAACTTCTGAAAGCGATTGAACTTCGAGAAAGTGGACAACTTCAAGAATCCAATGACATGCTCATCCGTCTTGTAGAAAAGTATCCAGATCATGCCTCCATTCACTATCAATGTGCTTGGAGTTATGATGTGTTAGGGAAGGAAAAACAAGCTGTCTTTTTTTATGAGAGGGCGCTTGAGCTAGGTTTGTCTTCAGAAGAAAGAGAAGATGCTTTTTTAGGATTAGGAAGTACATACAGAACCTTAGGGGAATATGAAAAGTCAAAACAGATATTCCTCCATGCGATGGAAGCTTATCCGCATAATAAAGCCATTCAAACGTTTTATGCCATGACTTTGTATAATTTAAATGAACATAGCAAAGCAATGGAAATATTACTGAACTGTTTAACTGAGACGACAAACGATCCTGCTATTTTGAGTTATCGAAAGGCCATTGACTTTTATTCAAATCAGTTAGATCGATTGTGGAAATGATTTATATAGAAATGGAGGGGCAATGTTATGAAAGAATCCCCTCCTTTGCTATGACATTTTATATGTGATAGTCCTTTATGACATAAGAAAGAAGGAAAATGTATTGTCATTCATCACCACGTATTACCCGCTGTTTATGCTTTGTATGTTGTCTCTGTTGTATATGATATATCGTATCCAGCCAATGACTTCTACTGTGAAAAAAATCATCATTGTGCTATGTGTGTTAACAAATGCTGCCTATATTTGCTGGCGCCTCTTCTTTACATTGCCGCATGAAGGTACTTTTAATATTGTCATGGGCATTTTGCTTGTTGCCTGTGAATGCATTGGGTTTATTCAGTTGCTTGTGTTTTATACACTTGTTTGGAAGCCTTCAAATCGGAAACAAGTCATGATCAGTGATCTTGAAAGGCTGCCAACAGTTGATATTTTCATAGCTACATATAATGAACCAATTGAAGTGCTGAAACGCACTGTTGCAGGTTGTTTGAATCTCTCTTATCCGAAGGAAAGCGTTCAAATTTATTTATGTGATGATGGCAATAGGGAAGCAGTAGAGCAGCTTGCTTCTGCGTTTGGTGTTCATTATCTGACAAGAACAGATAACAGATTTGCTAAGGCAGGTAATTTAAATCATGCGATGTCTCAAACGGATGGAGAGCTGATTCTGACACTTGATGCAGATATGGTCCCTCTTCCTTCCTTTTTAGAAAAAACAGTGCCCTATTTTCATGATGGAGCAACTGCGTTTGTTCAAGTTCCACAGGCGTTTTATAACGAAGATCCTTTCCAATATAATATGTTCTCGAAAGATCGAATTCCAAATGAGCAGGACTTCTTCATGCAAACTCTCCAAGCTGGTAAGGATCGGTTTAATGCCGTCATGTATGTTGGGAGTAATACGGTATTTAGAAGAACGGCATTAGATGAAATTGGCGGATTTGCTACTGGAGTGATTACAGAAGACATGGCAACAGGAATGCTTCTCCAAGGGAAATTCAAATCTGTGTCTGTCGGAGAAGTATTAGCCGTCGGTCTGGCACCTGAAAGCTGGCTTGATCTGTTAAAGCAGAGAGATCGCTGGTCGAGAGGGAACATTCAGTGTGCCCGTAAGTTTAATCCTTTGAAGGTGCGCGGCTTAACGCTTATGCAGAGAGTTCTTTATTTAGATGGCATTGTGTATTGGTTTAACGGTTTGTTTAAAATGATTTATATTCTCACACCGATTTTGTTTTTATTGTTTGGTATTCAAAGTTTCTGGGCAGATTTCCAGTCCGTTTTCATGTTTTGGCTGCCGGCGTTCTTTAGTTCCTATTTAGCATTTAAACTTGTGTCGAATCAAAAGAGAAGCATGTTCTGGAGTCACATTTATGAAAGCTCTATGGCGTTCCACCTAGCTGGTGTTGCTTTAAGTGAGCTGTTTTTCAAAAAGAGAGTTGAATTTCTTGTCACACCGAAGGGAATTCAAACAGACAAAAGACATTTTCATTTGAAAACGATGATTCCCCATCTGGTCTTCTTGCTGCTCTCATTGCTTGCCCTTGTGAAAATAGGTTACGATGTGAAGGTAAATGGGACGATGAACGCTGATCTCATGTTGATTAATATTTTTTGGGTGCTTTATAACGGTGCAGGCTTATTCATGGCACTGCTTGTGGCGTTTGATCGACCGCGTTATCGGAAATCAGAGCGGTTTGTCATTGAAAAAGAGGGGCATCTTCGTTCTGATCATCAAGATCAGTCGATTGCTTGTTTTCTACTAGATATGAGTGATTCAGGTGCGCGTCTGTCCATTCCATTGGACCAAGCGTCTTCTCTTTATCAAGGACAAACGCAATTGTTTTTTTCAGAGAATGAAAGCGTGTCGTGTGACGTGGTTTGGAGCTATCCAGAGGGAGACCAGCTGATGGTTGGTGTTGCTTTTACTGACACACAAAAATCAGAGTATTTATCACTGATCCGTTTCTTATTCACACGAGAGCATGTAGCGATGACGGATCGTGAGAAAAAATCGTATGCTGTTCGGACGTTTCTCCGCTTTTTAAGAGAAACGGAGAAGGTACCAAAGGCTCTGCGTCGCAAATGGATGAGAAGGCCATTGCAAGGTGTGACAGGTACGATCGCCTATGAGGACCGACTAGAAGAGAAGGTGCCGGTGATCATACATGATATCAGTTTATCTGGGTGCAAAATTGAGTTTGAAGATTCAATTGAATTAAATGGGAAAGTGCTGATCACCATTGACACAGAGTCTCTAACGGATCAGCCGGCGATTGCGGTTTGGACATCACAAAAACGCAGACGTACAATGGCCGGACTCAAGTTTGTTCAGCCTGAAATCAAGCAGGTAGAAGAAAGAGAGGGAGTGGTTTCTTGAAATCTAAAAATGGCGGTTACCTCTATTTACTATGGCTTCCTGTCATCATAGGAGCCGGCTACGGCATTTCGCTTTTCGTGCCGTTTCTTCAGCCTGTACTGACGCTTGGTATCGCAGGGCTTTATATTTTTATGTTTGGTGATTTTCAGGTGAGGCAAGTCAGGTACATTTTTATGTTCGTCTTCTTGATCAATGTCCTTTTTAGCGTGATGCTGTTTTTGGGTATTTAAAAAAGTGCTTCCCGCAGGTGGGGAGCACTTTTTGGTTATTCAGCCATTTTTTCAAGGTTGCCGTTACGATCCATTTTAAAGGTTGGTGCGGCACTGTCGTCCTCTTCAAACAAAACTAGTTTTCTTGCACGGTTCATGATTTTGACGAGTGTTTCATAATCTTCTTGAATCGTGAGCTGATCCTTTTCAAGCTTTTTCACTTCAGCTTCTAGCTGCGACACTTTATGTGAAAGTTCATTGTTTTCTTGTTTTAACCGGCTGTTTTCCATGCGTAAGGCAGAAGATTGCTGCCCATTGCCTTCATAGCGGCGTAAGAAATCAATGATATCTTCAATGGTTAGCTCTTGGCGCTGCCCAAATGGATTGTTTTCTGGCTTTTTCTCTGTCACTTGAGAAGCCTGTGACAATAAATGTGATAAACTAGCTAACTCTTCATTGTAGCTTTGATCCACAAACTGAAGCTGTTCGGCTGTTTCGGCTGCAGGTGCAAACGTTTCTTCTTGCGCAGGTTCCAGTTCTTGAGAGAACTCTTCCTGTGTGATCGTTTCTTCAACTTGCGGCTGATAGAGCAAACGTTTTTTCGCAGGCTGCCCATTGCCGAGTGCACGCATGCGTTGTTTACGCTGTTTTTTGGCAAGTGCCAATGCTTTTTCATATTGATGCCTCACGACAGCATTCCATCTAAATCCGCATGCCGCTGAGGTACGGTTTAGCTTGTCTCCCACTTCTTCAAATGCGTTCAGCTGTGTACTGCCCTCTCTGACGTGACGTAAGACGGTTTCTGCCAGAAGGAGATCATTTTCCTCTGACCAAGCATCTTGTCTTTGTTTTGACATGTGTTTAAACCCCCATAAGATTTGATGGTATTAGATTAGCCAAGTTGAAGAAGGTTTATACAAGTTTGCTAAAAGGATAGTGGAAAATACTAGCTTTTATGTGAATACGTCTCTGTGCTGACAATGCATCTTGCAACTCCAGTCGCTTCGATGTACAATGTTGGGTGGTATATTATTCACTCTTAGTTGTCCAACTGTTTCATATAGAATGAAGTTTCATCATTGAAAGGAAGCGTAAGAACATGGCTAATGAGTTTCGCGTATGTGACGATTGTGGTGCGACGAACCTAAAAACGTTATTGCCTCGACTTAAATCGGTTGACCCTGATGCAAAAATTGAGATTGGCTGTCAATCGTATTGCGGTCCAGGACGAAAAAAGGCTTTTGCGTTTGTGAACAATCGCCCATTATCCGCACCAACAGAAGATGAGTTACTCGAAAAGGTTCAAAAAAAAGTCAAATAAATGTCACTGAATGTGTTCAGTCGACCTAAAAAGAGGTCCGTCCCTGTCAGGTCGGGCTTTTTACGTCCGTTCAATCTATGAGAACACATTCGCCAGCAAATTCAAGGATGTTTTCGGGAAAAGTTACCCGATATAATAGAAACACGTCTTAAAAAAAGAGGGACGAAACGATGGCGTATCCAAAAGGGAAATTATCCGAAGAAAAGGTATTTAAAGATCCTGTGCACCGCTATGTTCACGTACGGGATGCATTGATATGGGATTTAATCGGAACGAGAGAGTTCCAGCGCCTTAGACGAATTAAACAGCTAGGCACCACTTATTTAACGTTTCATGGGGCAGAACACAGCCGATTTAATCATTCACTCGGTGTATACGAGATTGTCAGACGAATTGTGGATGATGTGTTTAAAGGAAGACCCGAATGGGATGAAGGGGAGCGTGAGCTTGTACTGAGTGCCGCCCTGCTTCATGACCTTGGACATGGTCCGTTTTCTCATTCCTTTGAAAAGGTCTTTCATTTAGATCATGAATCGTTTACAAGAGATATCATTTTAGGGCAGACGGAAGTAAATGAAGTGCTGCGCCGGGTCAGTGACGATTTTCCAAAGCATGTAGCAGAAGTCATTGCCAAAACGTATCAAAACAAACAGGTGGTCAGTTTGATTTCAAGTCAAATTGATGCCGACCGAATGGATTACTTGCAGCGTGATGCTTACTATACAGGCGTCAGCTATGGTCACTTTGATATGGAACGTATTTTACGCGTGATGCGTCCAAGAGAAGATCAGATTGTGATAAAACAGAGCGGGATGCATGCCGTAGAGGATTATATTATGAGCCGCTATCAAATGTACTGGCAAGTCTATTTCCACCCAGTGACACGCAGTGCGGAAGTCATTTTAACGAAAATTCTCCATCGTGCAAAAGAGCTGCATGAAACGGGATATATTTTCACACATGCCCCTGTGCATTTTTATTCGATTTTTGAAGGAAATGTCACCACAGAGGACTATATTAAGCTAGATGAATCCATTGTTTTATTTTATTTTCAGGCGTGGGAAGATGAGGAAGATCACGTGCTGTCTGATTTGTGCCGCCGTTTTATGAACCGCCGTTTATTCCAATATACAGAGTTTAATCCAAATGAAGAAATGACGAAATATTTCAAGCTGACGGCTTTGTTCAAAGAAGCAGGAATTGATCCTGACTATTATTTAGTGGTCGACTCTTCCTCTGATTTGCCTTATGACTTCTATAGACCGGGCGAAGAAGAAGAACGGCTGCCGATCCATCTCTTGACGCAAAGTGGTCATATTAAAGAACTGTCGAGACAGTCAGATATTGTTGACGCCATTTCCGGTAAACGAAGAACCGATCATAAACTTTATTTCCCGATGGACTTAATTGTAGATATGTCGGAAAAAGCTGAAGAAAAGAAGGCGATCATGAAGCTGCTTGGATTGGGATAAGGAAGTACTGAAAAAGGAGATGTCGGGAATTTGTTGAAAGAGCATGCAAAGTTGATGAAGGTGTTCTCTGAATCTGGGGAAATCGTTGGACGGAAGAAGCTGCAAAAAATGATTTACATAGCAAAAAAGCTAGATTTGCCTTTTTACGAGAAATACGATTTTCATTTTTATGGCCCCTATTCAGAGGAGTTGACGCTCAGAATTGAAGAGCTGTGCAACCTTGGATTCTTGGACGAAATGAAGGAAAAAAAGGGCGGATACTTTCAATATCGCTATTCGCTGACGGACAATGGGAAAGAGTTTCTCGATCAGTGTGAAGTGGACATGCCTGACCTCAAAGTGCTGACGAAGCAGATGAATGAGCAATCGTCTCGTTTTCTAGAGCTTGTCTCAACGATTTTATACTTTGATGATCTGCCAAAAGATGAGGTAAAGGAAAAGGTCTTCACCATTAAAAGCAAGCAGCGCTATACGGACGAAGAATTTGAGGCAGCCCTTGCGTATATTGATCAGTTGAAGGAATTGAACTAACGATAAGAACCAGTATGTAATAGCCAATGGCTAGAACAGACTGGTTTTTATTTTGCACGCATATAGAAACAGAAACAAGTCGACCTCATGGATCGACTTGTTTTTTAGGAATGATGATAAGAAAATCTTGCTAAAAATTGTTTTGTCCGTTCTTCCTTCGTCTGTTCAAAGACTTCTACTGGGGTGCCTGATTCAACAATGACCCCATCCTCCATGAAAATGACCCTGTCGGCAATATCATAGGCAAAGCTCATCTCGTGGGTGACGATGATCATGGTGACCCCGGTTTGTGCCACTTGTTTAATGACGTCAAGTGTTTCACCTACAAGCTCGGGATCTAAAGCGGAGGTCGGCTCATCAAACAAAATGACCTCCGGATTCAATGCAAGTGCTCTTGCAATGCCTACTCGCTGCTGCTGTCCGCCAGATAATTGATGCGGATAGGCATCTTTTTTCTCTAGTAACCCTACTTTTGTGAGCAAATGGAGGGCTGTGTCATAGGCTTGGTCTTTCGGTTGTTTACGGGCAATGACTAAGCCTTCCATGACATTCTCAAGTGCTGTCTTATGAATAAACAGGTCGTATTGCTGAAAGACCATGGCTGTTTTTCTGCGAATTGCTAGAATGTCTTTCGGTTTTGCTTGATTGAATGTGACAGTGGTCTGATCAATGCTGATTTCACCTTGATCCGCACGCTCAAGAAAATTTAAGCATCTGAGAAATGTTGATTTCCCAGAGCCGCTCGGACCTAAAATGACAACGACTTCGCCTTTTTCTACCGTTAAATCAATTCCCTTTAGAATCTGGTTTTGACCGAATGCTTTATGCACTTGTTTGATGTGAATCATGCAAATCGTCTCCTTTTGTTTTTGTGTCCATATTTCTCATATCCGGCTGTAATGGCTTCAATAGAGGCACACAGCGCCCAGTAAATAAGGGCAACAGCAATGTAGGCTTCAAGATAACGATAGTTCACATTGGCTTTGATTAAAGCGCCGTTTAAAATATCGACCACAGATACCATAGAGACGAGAGAAGAGGCTTTGATTAAACTGATGAGCATGTTGTTCAGTAAAGGAAGAGAGATGGGAAAGACTTGTGGAATGATCACTCTTCGCAACACCTGTCTGCCTGTGAAACCAACGGATAGAGCGGCATCAAATTGGCCCTTTGGGATGGACGCAAGAGAGCTTCGAAATATCTCTGATAACCCGCTGACGGCATATAAAGAAAGGGCGAAAATGGCAATCCATCTTCTATCTAAATCGCTAAAACGGATGGGCAGCGAAAGAGATACAGCCAATTGATCGAGCGAATCGGAAAAAATAAGATAAGATACGAGCAAGATTAATACAACAGGAATGGCTTTAAAAATCGCCACAAACCATTTGAACAATGGAGACAATATAGGCACTTGATAAAAACGAATAAGGGCAATGCCAAAGCCAAAGACGGAGCCGAATAATAGCGGGAGAAAACCTAATAGCAGCGTCGTTGGCAAATAATGAAGTGCGGCTAGAAAGGCCTGAAACATAAAAGCAACGTCAAAATCCACTCAGATCGCTCCTTTCTTATGATGTAGTAAAGTCTCCGCCCAATATTTTTTTAGACAATTCAGCGAGCTTGCCGTTATCGATCAGTTTTTGCAGGGCTTGATCAATGTCTTTTTGAAGTTTTGTATTGTTTTTTTGATATAGATAATACGTTTTAGATACATTTACAGGCTTTCCAGATGTCACAAGATTGGCATTGAACTGTTTGTTTAGCTTATTGACGTCATACTTTGTGAGTAAGGCAGCATCGACCGTGCCATTCTGCAGGTTTTTGACTAAAATTTCGTTCCCGCCATCCCCGTAGACAATGTCAATTTTCCGATCATGCTTTGCGTTATATTGCTCTAGAAGATAAGCGAAATTACTTCCTGTAGAGGTGTGCACTTTGTGTCCAGCTAAATCGTCCAGGCTTTGAAAGTCATGACCGGATGCTTTATTCACCACAACATAGCTTGTATAATCTGTGTAACCAACTTTTCCAAATAGATATTTCTTCTGACGCTCGTCATTGATTTCATATTGGTGGGCAGCGAGATCAACTTTACCGGCATCTAAAGCAGGCAGAATATTTTTAAACTCAAAGGATTCATATTTAAACTTATATTGTGGAAGCAGCTGATCCACTTCATCTAATACAGCCTTCTCGTAGCCTGTTAATTTGCCGTTTTCATCTAAGTAAACGAAAGGCTGATAGGCGTTCCCTGTCCCAATGACGATTTCTTTTGCATCTGGGTCATTATTGTTTGCTTCTGCTTTGACTTCATCCGATTGCTCGTTATTTCCGCAGGCGGCAAGGAGCAATGAACCAAGTAGAAGCAGACCGATGATGTAATTATTTTTGAATATTCTGTTATTTTTCATGTAAATTCCTCCCCAGTTTATTTTGCACGTTTTTCTACAGTGAAGGCCGCTTCGGCTCTTTTTAAGGGAAGCAATGCCGTCTGTCGCTGTTTTTTTGTTTTCGGTGTATTGATCCGTTTTTCCAATAGGTCAAATGATTTTTCTAACACCATACTTAAAATGATAAATATAACGGCAGCAATAAAGTATCCTTCTAATACGCGATAGTATAAAGCCCCTAATGTTTGAACCTTTCCGATCATGTCCATCACACCTAATGTAAAGGCGAGGGAGGTATTTTGTAATAAGTTGACAATGGCCACGCCGATATTAGGAAGGGCGATTCTCCCTGCTTGAGGAATAAGCGTTCTTCTATAAATCTGCCATTTCGTCAGTCCAATCGAGGCGGCCGCTTCATATTGAGATGCTGGGACACTCGATAGGGCAGATCGGAATATTTCTGAAAAATACCCAGCTGTATTGAGTCCATATGTAATATACAGAAAGATCAATTTGTTCCACATGGAGATATCAAGCCCAATTGTTGCAAGCACACCAGGCAGGCCATAAAACACAATAAACATTTGCACAAGGATAGGTGTTCCACGAATAAATGAGACATAAATTGCACTGAGCTGATGCAGGATGGGAATACGCTCAATTCGGAAATAAGCAAGAATGAATCCAAGAAAACTGCCAATCAAAGTGGCAAATAAAACGATCAGTAAGGTTGTTGGAAGGGCTGACAATACTTTAGGGAAGAGTGTGACGACATACTCCCATTTGAAAAACTCCCCCATGTTGAATCACCTCCTATGTTGAAGTCGTTTGGACTTTTTCTTCTGAGGGCGGTGCGCCTAATATGGCGGCATCAAACCGTTCAGGGATGAGGACTTTATACATTAATACACCTAAGTCGCCATTATCGGCTTCACGTTCAATATATGCTGTATAGCCTTTTCGTTCGTACATCTCTAGAAGCCAGGGGTGCTTTCGGCCAGAAGTGCCCAGTGTGTATGCTGGTGCTTTAAATGTCTGCCGGAGCAAGGTGTTTTCTACATAATCGAGCAGCTTATTTCCGATCCCTTGACCGGCTAAATCAGGAGCTGTGGCAAACCACCAAACAAATGGATAGCCTGAGACCGGTTGAGTACTCTCCCACGGAAAACGTATGGTGATGGTTGATATGAGCCGCCCGTCTCGTTCTAACACAACAGCAACGGATTGTTTGATGTTTTCTGTGACCATTTCAAGTGTGGCGTTCGTGGATGGCCAATCAATGCCCATTTCTCCAAGCGGTTTAAATGCACTGGACAGCAATTCTAGAAAAGCCGGTGCATCTTCTTCGGTAGCGATGCGAAAAATATCTCGACTCATGACAAACCTCCAATCAAAAGGGTAGTGTGTAATGTCAGCTCAACGCTTTTCGTAAAGTATCGATATCTGGATTCAGCAATGCTTGATACACGTGGGTATCACGGCTGATTTCTACTACTGGCACATAACGGACGCCATATTTTTCTTCTAAAATATTTCTGTAATGATCATGCTCTGTTACATCAATGGTTGAATAAGTAATGTGCTGCTCGTTGAAATAGGACTGAATGTCCTGACAATAGCTGCATCCATTTTTGCTCCATAAAATGACTTTTTGATTATTTGACATTAGACGCTCACCTCTTGGTTTATTTGGTTTTTGGCTGTTAGTTCATGATCAAATGCTTCTTTTAATAATGTGATAGACGCTATTCTTGCCTCAATGTTTACAATCGGAGATAGCACAATGAACTCGTTGATATCATATGTCTCGGCTAGTTCAGTCAGCCGGCGATGAACGGTTTCTTTTGTGCCAGCGGTATAACCGGTTTTTTGAACGTGAATGTTGTAGTGTTCTTTTTTTGTTCCTTTCACCAGCTTTTCTGCATCTTCTAGTGACGTCACATTAAGCTTTCTTCCATCGGAAAAGGAGACCTTTACTGTTTCCTTTTGCTTGATGTACGAGAGGGCTTGTTTGTGGTCTTCCGCTACAGATACGGTGATGGCGAGAAGAAATTGCTGGTGCGTGTTCCCTGTCTGGAATTTTTGAAAAGTCTCTCTTGCTTCTTTTAATAATGCGTCATCCCCGTTAATAAAATAGGCAAACACAAAGGATATCCCAAGTTTTGCTGCAAATTCCGCGCTCTCTATACTGCCGCCTAGAAGGAACATGTCGGGTGATACGCTAGGAATTGGCTGAGCATTTAATTCATTTGCTTGTTCAGTTAGATACGTTTTGAGATCCACTAATTTTTGAGAAAAGTCTTTCCGTGACGCTTGATAATCTTCCTGAAGCGCTTGTGTCGAGAGGTTCAACCCTCCCGGTGCTTTCCCAACGCCTAAATCGACTCTGCCAGGCGCTAGAGATGCCAGTACATGAAATGTTTCAGCCACCTTAAACGGGCTGTAATGCTGAAGCATGACACCGCCAGACCCAATTCGCAAATGGTTTGTTTTAGCTAAAAGATAACCAGCGAGGGCTTCAGGGGATGATCCTGCCACTTGAGAATTATTGTGATGTTCAGACACCCAAAACCTGTGATAACCAAGCTGATCTGCTGCTTCAGCCAATCTGACAGTATGCTGAATACCCGTCTCTGCTTTCTCGTTTTCACTGACGAGGCTTTGATCAAGAATACTAAGGATGAGCGACATTGGCTGTTCCTCCTATTAGACTTTGATATTGAGATAGTGCGAGGTTTAATCTGTCTGTGGCATCTGGATCAAGCACATAGCTATTTGAATCCTGCTTTGTGACCTGTTGATCCACAACATACACGCCAGATTGAACGACAGTTGCACCGAGTTGATGAATGATCGGTTTAAGTGCATATTCAATGACGAGCAAATGCCCGTATGTTCCTCCTAAAACACAAGGAAGGACGGGTTTATCTTGTAATGCTTTCTGGGGAAGTAGATCTAAAAAAGTTTTTAAAATACCAGAAAAAGACGCTTTGTAGACAGGTGTTAACACAATGACACCGTCGCTCTCATTCACAAGCTCAATGGCTTTGACAATGTCTTCGTTTGAAAAATCTGCTCCGATTAAGGCGCCGCTAGGAAGCTGGTGGACTTGAATGACATGAACATCAATCCCATGGAACGCCAAACGATGATGGATCTGCTGCAGGACACCGGTTAACCGAGATTGGACAGAATGCCCGCCTGCTATAATCGTTACTTTTGCCAATTCGTCTCCTCCATTTCTGATAATTCCTTCTAAACAACTTGGAATAGTTGATAATATAAATTATAATAAGGCAAACCAATAGAAAAGTATAATTAGTAATCATAAATACACGATTCAGATATTTAAAATACAGGGAGAAGAGGGGTTTTCATGGAGATTCGAGCGATACGCACCTTTGCCACGATCGTGAAATACGGAAATTTTTTAAAAGCAGCAGAAGCGCTGAATTATTCTCAGCCAACCATCACTTTGCACATCAAACATTTAGAAGAGGAAATTGGAGAGAAGCTTCTAGAAAGAGGGAAGACCTTAAAGTTAACAGCATCAGGACAGCTTTTTTATGAAAGAGCCAATTCTTTACTCAATGAATATGAGAAATTGACGAAAACACTAAAAGATTTAGAAGTGGGCATTGCGGGGTTCATTCGCATCGGTGTTTCTGAGCCCACTGCCAGCTTAGAATTTCCTGCCCTTATTGCAGAATTCAAGGAAAGGTTTCCGAATGTAGAATTTTCTGTGCAAGTAGCGGATGCGAATACGTTGAGTTCCTTACTTTCGCATGATGAGATTGATTTTGCGATTTGCGGAGCACCAGAAGCTTCGATGGAGAATAGCTATAAGCCTCTTTTTCAAGATGATATCGTGCTGCTCGTCCCGTCTTCCCATCGATTAGCGGAAAAAGGGGTAGTGGAGGTGACCGATTTAAAGGATGAGACCATTTTATTCACGCCACACAATTGCCCCATCCGTATTCAAATCGAACAACAAATCGTCGATGTCATTGGGACTAATTACAATAAGTTAGAGATTACGAGCAGCATGTCCCATAAACATTATGTTCAGGCTGGATTAGGTGTCTCTCTTTTTACACGAACTGCTCATTCCTTTACCCTTCCAGGCACCAAGGTATTAGAAATAAAGGGCATTCATGTTTCCCCGCCAGTTGGTCTATTGAGGAAAACAAATGATTCGCCAGGAAGAGCCGTACTTCAATTCATTGATCTCATCGAAAATCGACTGCATCAACCAACATGAAAAGAGGGGTAGCCTTTGAGCTAACCCCTCTTTCATGTTTATTTCACTGTTTGTTTAAGAAACTGATTCTTCTTGATAGGCAGACCCAAATTTTCACGAAGGGTATGAGCTGGATAATTCGGGTCGTAATATCCTCTTTCTACTAATATCGGGATGACATGCTCCGTCCATTCAGATAAACCGCTTGCTAGAATAGGCGCGCCAAAAATAAATCCATCTGCGGCATCTTCTTCGATCCATTGGATCAGCTGGTCTGCCACTTGTTCATAAGTTCCGAAAAAAGCGCTTTTGGGAGTAGTTACTCGTAGAGCGACTTCTCTTAAGGTCAAGTTTTGTTCTTTCGCCATTTTTTTAATCGATTCTGTTGTGGATTGAAAGCTGTTTGAACCGGCATCACCGATATCAGGAAATGGCTCATCAAGTGGAAATTGACTGAAGTCCAAGTGATCAAAGAACCTGCCCAGGTAATGAAGGGCTTCTTCAATAGAAACCAGATGTTGAATGGCTTCATATTTTTCTTCTGCTTCTTCGACTGTTCTCCCTGTAATCGGGTGGATGCCAGGGAAAATTTTGATATCAGCTGGATTTCTGCCCAGCGCTGCGGCTCTATTTTTCACGTCGCGGTAATATGCTTTCGCCTTCTCAAGTGAGTCTGCATTCGTAAATACTGCGTCCGCTTCTTTTGCGGCTAGATCCTTTCCTGCCTCTGACGCACCTGCCTGAAAAATCACGGGCTGACCTTGTTCAGATCGTTCGATATTCAAAGGACCTTTGACAGAAAAGTGTTTGCCATGATGGTTTAATGTGTGCAGTTTATCCCGATCGAAGAAAACCCCTGTTGATCGATCTCTTATAAAAGCATCTTCTTCCCATGAGCTCCATAGGCCGTTCACTACTTTTAAGTATTCTTCTGCAATTTCATATCGAAGTGAATGGCTTGGATGCGGACGAATGATGTGATTTTCAGCAGAGCCTTCAAGTGGGGAAGTCACAACATTCCATCCGGCCCGGCCTTTACTTAATTTATCTAGGGATGCGAATTGCCGTGCAATGGTAAAGGGCTCACTGTAAGAAGTGGATACGGTGCCCACAAGTCCAATCTGTTTCGTGACCGCTGCAAGAGCGGATAAGATGGTTAATGGTTCAAATCGGTTCAAGAAATGAGGAATTGAATGTTCATGAATATATAAGCCATCTGCGACAAAGACAAAACGGAAACCCGCTGCTTCTGCCTTTTTTGTCATTGCTTGATAATAATCAATGTTCACACTTGCATCTGATGGAACGGATTCATCCTTCCATGCATTCATATGACCTCCTGGACCATGTAACATTAATCCAAATTGTATGTGCTTGTTTTCAGACATGTGGATCGTCCCTTCTGTTTTGAAGTAGCATTGTTTTTATGTTCTTTATCATAAGGGAGAATCGCAAAGAAGTATAATTCGTATCAGTAAAGTCTGAATTTATCTTTTCTAATATCAATTTTTGCTTCTTTATATGGTGTGGCTGGGTCTATGACATCATTTTAGGAAAAGGCGGATGATTACTATGTAAATGACCCAGACCAAAAGTGCTGTTTTTTGATGAAATGTGTGTCAAAATATCCGAAAAATTAGTGAAAATGACATGATTCGACTTTCTTCCTGTATATCCAATTCCCTGTTTTTGACTGAATAGAAGGAAAATGGTGAATTTTCAGTGAATATATAACCTTGTGAAAAACAAAGGAGGGATAGGAATGAAAAAGCGTTCAGTCTTTTTGTCATTTTTATTGGTAGGTAGTTTGTTACCGGGGGTAAGTTCAGCTTCAGCACCAGTTGCAAGTGCAGGTCATGGGCATGATCATGGTCATGCGCCGTTCGAAACACATATTAGTGAAGGGTTGCCAAAGGCAAACGATTTTAAAGATTTGACGAAGGCACCTCCTATTGAAAGAGATGTGACAACAAAAATTTTAGACGAGTCTGGTAAACAGGTAGGGTCTAGAACCTTTAAAGCAAATACAGGAGATTCGATTTCAACAAAAGCTAGTACAGGCAGTCAGAAAGTGACCGTCTACGCAGTAGCTGATGCGCAGTATCGTGCGAAATATAGTGATTGGCAGACGCGCATTGTCAGCATCATTGAGCAAGCGGATGTGACATTTAACCGTGATCATGATGTGGACTTTGTCGTACAAGCCGTAGGGTCTTGGACGTCTTCAGGATCAAATGCATCACAAATTTTGTCTAACCTTCAGCGCAGCTTTGATGGCAGAGGATACGATTTTGTCACAGGATTTACAGCAAATCCAAACTTTGATGCTGGCGGAATCGCTTATGTTTACAATAGTGCACCGAGCGGAAGTGCATTCAGTGTCAACCTTGATCAAGGAACAGCGAATACAGCAAAAGCGGCTACACATGAATACGGCCATAACTTTGGTTTGCCGCATGACCCTCAAGGCAGCGGAATTGTCTGCCTAATGAATTATGATTATTCTTACACTGTCGATTACTTCGATGCGGCTCATAAAAATCAAGTGAACCGTAATAAAGCTTGGTACAGATAAGGTAAGAGACAAAAGGACAAACACCGAAAAAGTGTTTGTCCTTTTTATATGCTTACAGGTCGCTCATTCGCTTTCCTGCTACAGCATAATGTTCTTTTTTCATTTCTTCAATAATGACAGAGACTTTTTCTGCACCTGCGCCTGTTGTTTCAACAACGGCATCTGTGACTTTCTCCACAAGAGCTCTTTTCTGCTCATCTGTTCTTCCTTCAAGCATTTGAACGGTGATAATCGGCATGATGGCAACCTCCTTTTTCCTGTAGTGCTACGCTTCCCTTTAGTTTGAGGGACTTCTTATAGTATACTGAATGAAGTAAATCATTGTATAGAAAGAAAGAGGGATTCATGCCTTTGGACCAATTTCTTGTTTATCCATTAGAACTGATTCCATATGTCGCCATTACGCTTGTTGTGGCTTTTACGATGCACGAGCTGGCGCATGCATATGTTGCGTATCGTTTTGGAGATCCGACAGCTAAAAATCAAGGCAGACTGACGCTCAATCCATTGAAGCACCTTGATATTTTCGGGACGATCTTGATCTTTGTGGCTGGGTTTGGCTGGGCGAGGCCTGTACCTGTGAATCGGTACCATTTCAAAAACCCGCGCTTAGCAGGAATCTGCGTCTCGATTGCTGGCCCATTAAGTAACTTGGTGTTGGCGTTTCTAGGCTTTTTTGTGTATGTGCTTCTTCAGAAATTTGGCGGGGAGTCGCTCATGCGCTTTGAGCCGGGGATCGATTATTTCTTCCAAATCTTTATTAACTTGAACGTGATTTTGTTCCTATTTAACTTATTACCGATCCCGCCGCTGGATGGATATCGTATTATTGAGGATGTTGTCAGTCCCGGCATCCGTGCAAAGATGACGCAATTTGAACAGTATGGAATCATCATTTTCCTCATCTTCGTCATCACGCCGCTAGGTCAGTTTGTTTTTGGCCCTTTGATCGGAATGCGTAATCAAATTATTGACTGGTTTAATCTTATTTTGAAGCCGCTGCTTTAGGAGGTTTAGTGAATGGAAGGTAAAAAGAAGAAACCAATTGGTTTTAATATCATTAAAAAAACAGATGCAACGGATGGGCATGGAGGTTTTGGGGCAGGTGCCCTCAGCCTTGATAATATCTCGCCAGTGATCATTGATGTGGAGGAAAAGGAAGCCGTCATTGATATTGGTGCGATGCATGCAAGAAGTGCCGTCGAAAAAGGAATTAAATTTTTAAAAACCAAAGAAGAGGTACCTAACGGAAAACCGTATTGGCTCGTATGGGTGACGATTGACCGTAGAGAAGAGGGACCATATTATGCTGGTGTCACAGCTTGTGAAATGACGGTTGACCGCTCGATCCGCAGAGGATATAAATCACTTCCTGAGCATGTGAATTTAATGGATAAATCCATGAAGCGTAAAATCGTTGTCAGTCATATGGATGATGGTTCGAAAAAGGTGCTCGCTGATTTCTTGAAGAGTCACAATGAGGCGTTATGGGAAGCATCCACAGATGAATTAAAAGAAGGATTGGCTGTTCCTGAGTAATTGTGAAATTTTTGTGAAGAATGATGAATGGATACCAATTCCAGTCGTTTTTTCAGTAAACTGGTGTTAAAGCTAGGACATGGAGAATCCCGAGATGCAGATCTCGGGGTTTTTCATGTCCATTTTTAACGTTTCAGCCACTTTTCCCACCATTTCTTAGGCTGTTGATCCTGAGCCGTGTCTTGCTCAGATGCTTTGTTCTCGGCACCATAGCAGACACCGGTCGGCTCCGTTCCTTCTATAAAATAGGTAAATACCTTTGATTCGCATCCTGGGCCTGCGAGATCACCGGTTTGTGGATTGATATATACGCCTTTTACACCGTCTGGCGGCATGAAGGAGGAGGCTGGCTGGTTTGAGAGGGCTGATTCCATAAAGGAAGCCCATATCTTTTTCGCATAGGCGGTTTCTTTGACCGAGTCAATGGTGCGTCCTTTATCATAGCCGGTCCACACACCTGTGACGAGCTGGGGAGAGAAGCCGATCATCCAGCTGTCAGCGCCTGTCGTCCCTGATTTTCCTCCATAATTTCTGGTAAGATCTTTTGAAATGGTACGTCCTGTGACACTTGTATAGCCATTTAATTGATCATTGAACATCCCTGACATCATGTCAGTGGTGACAAATGCTGCTTTTTCATCTAGTACTTGCTCTCGTTTTTGTTTCTCCTCAAATAGTACGTTGCCCTTTGCGTCCGTTACTTTCGTAATAAAGGTTGGTTTGACGCGTTTTCCTCCATTGACCAGCATCGCGTAAGCATTGGTCATTTCGATTGGTTTGACAGGTGAGGTACCTAGCGCAAGTGAAGGCACTTGATCTAGTTTTTCGTGAATCCCAAACGCCTTGCCTGCACGTACGAGCTGTTCCATTCCTAAAAATAGATGGGTTTTGACCGCATAAATGTTATCAGATAGAGCCAAAGCCTGAAGCATCGTAATACCGTCATTGGCGTAATAGCCGTGATAGTTGCTTGGTGAATAAGTAGCGCCGCTTCCTTGTTCATCGAGTTCAAAAACGGTTTCCTCACTGCGCATCACCGTTGCTGGTGTAAACCCATTTTGCAAAGCCATGTAATAGAGAAGCGGTTTCATTGTTGAACCGGGCTGTCTTTTCGCTTGTGTGACCCGGTTGAATGGGCTTTTCTCGTAATCTCTTCCCCCGATGAGGGCGAGCACATGACCTGTCTGGGGATGAATGGCGGTTAAGCCAATTTGGATACCTGATTCAGAATCCATGATGTTGGTTAAAGTCTTTTCAGCGATTTTTTGTAATTCAGGTTGTAAGGTCGTTTCGATATGAAGACCATACGTTTCAATTTGTTCCTCGGTTAAACCCAGCGTTTGTTTCAGTTCGCGAATGACATCATCATAAAAATACGGGGCCAACTTTGCTTGCAGCTGCTTTTGCTTGAGCGGGCGATAGGACAGCTTTTCCTTGCTGGCATCAGCAGCCGCTTTTTTTGTGATCATGCCATCCTCTTGCATTTGCTTTAGGATCATCTTTTTTCTTGCTTCGGCTCTTTCTTCGTTCACATAAGGGGAGTAGAGAGAAGGCCCCTTTGGAATACCGGCAAGCAAGGCAGACTCAGCTAAAGTTAAGTTCTTCGCTTTTTTCCCAAAGTAAAGGCGAGATGCCGCTTCCACGCCGTATGCGCCGTGGCCATAATAAATGGTGTTCAAGTATCCTTCTAATATCTCATCTTTTGTATAGTTTTGTTCTAAGCGGATCGTGTAAAAGGCTTCATTCCACTTTCGCTTCCATGTTTTATCATGATCTAAATATAAATTTCGTGCGTATTGCTGGGTGATCGTGCTGGCGCCTTGTACCTTTGCCATTGCACGAATGTCTGCCACCGCAGCACCCGCCATGCGTTTCACATCAAAGCCGTGATGCTGATAAAAGGTTTTATCCTCAACCGCGACCACTGCCTGCTGTATATGAGGGGACATGTCCTTTAACGGAACCCAATATCTCTTTTCTCCAAAGCTTGATTCGCCAAGTTTAGACCCATCGGCTGCATAAATGGTCGTGGATTGGGGAACTTGAACAGAGGGAGCGCCTTGCCACTTAGCAAGTAAAAGAATCGTCAAAAAGACTGTGCCTGCAAATAGAAAAGCGAGCAAGCCGATAAAAAAACAGGCCCGAATCGTTTTCACGGTCATGCGGATTTTTTTATTACTCATGATTGTGTCCATGCAAAGCCCCCATTTTGACGGTTTTTTATCAGTATGGGACAAAGAAAACCGTTTTAAACAGGCGACTGCAAGGGTGCGCTTTAAAAATGAAGTTATCTCATGCGGTTCTTTACAATTTGATATGAATCCACTATACTTTTTTCTTGGACAATCGATATAGTCATAGCCGATAAAAGGCGCTAACAATAGATGTTTGTTTATTATTGGATGAGAGGAAGATGAACGATGAGTGAACTTTGGTATACAGAGAAGCAAACGAAGAATTTTGGCATTACATTGAAGGTGAACAAAACCCTTCACACAGAACAAACAGATTTTCAGCATTTAGAAATGGTGGAAACAGAAGAGTTTGGCAATATGCTGTTTTTAGACGGTATGGTGATGACATCAGAGAAAGATGAGTTTGTATACCACGAAATGGTGGCGCATGTTCCTCTTTTCACTCATCCAAACCCGGAAAATGTCCTTGTCGTAGGCGGAGGAGACGGTGGTGTTATTCGTGAAATCCTGAAGCATCCAAGTGTGAAAAAAGCGACACTTGTTGATATTGATGGCAAGGTCATTGAATACTCGAAGAAGTTCCTTCCTTCAATTGCTGGGAAACTAGACGATCCTCGTGTAGATGTAAAAGTCGGAGACGGCTTTATGCACATTGCGGAAGCCGACAACGAATATGACGTGATCATGGTTGACTCAACTGAGCCAGTTGGACCAGCTGTGAACTTGTTCTCTAAAGGTTTCTATGCAGGAATCTCAAAAGCACTAAAAGAAGACGGTATTTTCGTTGCACAGACGGACAACCCTTGGTTCACACCTGAGTTAATTACAAATGTACAGCGTGATGTAAAAGAAATTTTCCCGATTACCAAGCTATACACAGCGAATATCCCAACATATCCAAGCGGTCTTTGGACATTTACCATTGGTTCTAAGAAGTATGATCCACTAGCTGTAGAAGACAGCCGCTTCTTTGATATTGATACGAAATATTACACAAAAGAATTGCACAAAGCGGCATTCGTTCTGCCGAAATTTGTGAGCGATTTAATCAAATAAATCAAGCGAAATGGAAATGCGCAAATGTCAGTTTGCGCATTTTTTGAAGCGTAAAAGGAGGAATCTTGTATGAGATTCGACGAGGCTTACTCAGGAAAAGTGTTTATTGGAAGTCATCCGACATGGGAAGATGCGAAAGTCATTTTATACGGGATGCCGATGGATTGGACCGTCAGTTACCGTCCAGGCTCACGTTTTGGCCCGAACCGTATTCGTGAAGTATCCATTGGATTAGAGGAATACAGTCCTTATTTAGATCGTGAACTGCACGAGGTGCCATTCTTTGATGCTGGCGACATCCCGCTTCCATTTGGCAATGCACAGAAAAGCTTAGATTTAATTGAAGAGTATGTTGACAGCATTTTAGAAAAAGGGAAGTTTCCATTAGGAATGGGTGGCGAGCATCTTGTGTCTTGGCCGGTTTTCCGTGCGATGTATAAGAAATACCCTGATTTGGCCATCATCCATATGGACGCACATACCGATCTTCGTGAGGAATATGAGGGTGAGCCGCTTTCACATTCGACACCGATTCGTAAAGTGGCAGGACTTATTGGACCTGAAAATGTATACTCTTTCGGCATCCGTTCAGGGATGAAAGAAGAATTTGAATGGGCAAAAGAAGCAGGTATGCACATTTCTAAATTTGAAGTGCTGGAGCCATTGAAGCAAGTATTGCCAAAGCTGAAAGGCCGCCCAGTTTATGTGACAATTGACATCGATGTACTCGACCCAGCTCATGCGCCTGGTACTGGAACTGTGGATGCTGGCGGTATTACGTCAAAAGAACTGCTGGCATCTATTCATGCTATTGCAGGTTCTGATGTGCATGTCGTCGGTGCAGACCTTGTAGAGGTAGCGCCTGTATATGATCATTCCGATCAAACGGCGAATACAGCAAGCAAACTTTTACGAGAAATGCTGCTTGGTTTTGTGAAATAACATCTTGATAGAGGAGCTTGTCATCTCATATGGACAAGCTCTTTTTTTACATTGGTGACATGATAAAGGAGGCGGGTCATGTTTTCTTCTGTATTGATGGTATTACTCGCTTTATGTGTGTTAGCGGCAGGCTTTCTTACGCTGAAAAGAGAGCTTGCAGCGAGTCCGCCCACGTTCACCTCGAAAAAAGAGGCAAAGGATGAGATGGTTCATCTGTTTCAGGATCGAGGCTTTTTCTATCTCACTGGCATAGCGCTGTTGATGCAGTTTGTTTATAAGCAAGGGCATCTTCTCCCATTTGATTTGTTTCAGGCATTTTTGGCAAGTTCAGGCATCCAAGCACTGTTTTATCTCATCAATCGAAAAAGCGCAGGGCTCAAGACTGGACTCGTGATAGGGGTGAGCTTCATTTTTCTTTTTTTCTAAGAGAAATGTGAAGATCAAAAATGGAGTTTCATCCACACGAAGATGAGAAATGATGGGATGATAGGCAATCGGGATTATGGTATACTATTTTAGTTAAACGGGTCTTAGCAAAGGAAGTGCAAAATGACACAAAACCAAATTTCAATTCATGTAAAGTCAGTGATGAAACCAGAGACGGAACCGGCTGAAACGATCGAATTCCGAACAACTGGAACGTATCAAGAGAAGAATGACAAAACGTACCTCACTTACCATGAAGAACATGAAATGGGTCAAGTAAAAACTGTTGTCAAAATAAGTGAAAAAGAAATTTTTGTCATGAGATCAGGTGCGATTCAAATGAAGCAGCGCTTTCTCATTGGAGAAACGACCGTGACACATTACACGATGCCATTTGGCACACTTCAGCTCGATGTGCACACACATGGTATTGATCTTGATGTAGACAATGGGCTTCTGCACATTACGTACGATATGCTGACAGGTGAAGATCAAAAGCATTTACATACATTATCGATTTCATATAAGGAGGATTTACGTTCATGAATATCGCAGAACAGGTCAAAGATGCGTTAAAAGAAGAAATCATTGCGGCAGTCGTCAAAGCAGGACTTGCTGATGAAAGCCAGGTGCCGGATGTTCTTTTGGAAGTGCCAAAAGACAAAACTCACGGTGATTATTCCACCAATATGGCGATGCAGCTTGCACGCATTGCGAAAAAAGCACCTCGTCAAATCGCCGAGGACATTGTGAAAGCTTTTGACAAAGGCAAAGCTTCAATTGAAAAACTGGATATTGCAGGTCCAGGATTCATCAACTTTTATATGAACAATCAATATTTAACAAAGCTTATTCCAGCTGTTCTTGAAGCAAAAGAGGCTTATGGCGAAACGAATACAGGCGGCGGTCAAAAAGTACAAGTCGAATTCGTCTCAGCCAACCCAACAGGTGACCTTCACCTTGGACATGCCCGCGGCGCAGCTGTAGGAGATTCTCTTTGCAACATCCTTGATAAAGCAGGCTTCGACGTGAGCCGTGAATACTATATCAACGATGCAGGCAATCAGATCAATAATCTTGCTCTATCTGTAGAAGTACGCTACTTTGAGGCGCTCGGTCTTGAAAAAGAAATGCCAGAGGACGGTTACCGAGGAGAAGACATCAAAGGCATCGGGCAGAAACTTGCGGATGAATTTGGTGACCGTTTCGTGCATGAATCAGAAGAAGAGCGTATGAAATTCTTCCGTGAGTACGGTTTAAAATATGAACTAGAAAAACTACGTGTCGACCTAGAGAATTTCCGTGTCCCATTTGATGTATGGTATTCAGAAACCTCTTTATACGAAAACGGAAAAATCGAACCAGCGCTAGAAACACTTCGCGCTAAAGGCTATGTCTTTGAAGAAGACGGCGCAACATGGTTACGTTCAACTGATTTTGGTGATGACAAGGACCGTGTCCTGATTAAAAAAGATGGCAGCTTCACGTACTTGCTTCCAGATATCGCATATCATAAAGACAAATTAGACAGAGGTTTTGACCAGCTCATCAACATTTGGGGAGCGGACCATCACGGCTACATTCCTCGAATGAAAGCGGCAATCCAAGCACTCGGATATCCAGCGGACAAACTGGAAGTCGAAATCATTCAGCTCGTTCACCTTTACAAAAACGGTGAAAAAATGAAGATGAGTAAACGTACAGGTAAAGCCGTCACAATGCGTGACTTGATTGAAGAAGTGGGCTTAGATGCCACTCGCTATTTCTTTGCAATGAGAAGTGCGGCGACACATATGGACTTTGACCTAGACTTAGCGATTTCTACGTCTAACGAAAACCCTGTGTACTATGCACAATATGCACATGCGAGAATTTGCAGCATGCTGCGTCAAGGGGAAGAAAAAGGCTACGAGCCAAACCTTGAAAAAGCAGATTTCTCTCACATTCAGTCGGATAAAGAATACGATCTTCTGAAAATCATCGGCAGCTTCCCAGAAGTTGTAGCAGAAGCAGCAGAAAAACGTATTCCGCACCGCGTCACAAACTATATCTATGATCTAGCATCAGCCCTTCACAGCTTCTACAACGCCGAGAAGGTCATTGATGTTGAAAATGAAACAAAAACAACAGCACGTCTATCGCTCATGAAAGCAACACAAATCACGCTTGCGAATGCATTAAAACTTATCGGCGTATCTGCGCCGGAAAAAATGTAATGCAAAAAGCCCCGCTCTATTTTATGAGCG
Source organism: Bacillus sp. 22483 (assembly GCF_052044605.1). NCBI lineage: Bacteria > Bacillati > Bacillota > Bacilli > Caryophanales > Bacillaceae > Bacillus > Bacillus sp. 22483. Next base: position 274,443 of record NZ_JBQENU010000005.1, read on the forward strand.
GGGCTTCTTTATATAAAAAACCCGCTATTCTCGAGAGATAACGGGTTTTGAACATTAACCAAGCGTATTAATAATGTTAGAAATAGAATCGAATAATTGACTAAGTACATCAGAGAACATAGAGCGTATCCTCCTTTCAGAAAGCATGTAGTATGTGCGTGTCATAGGAATTACCCAAGTGTGTTAATAATGTTAGAAATAGAATCAAATAATTGGCTAAGTACATCAGAAAACATAGTTTGTATCCTCCCTTCGGCAAGCATGTAGTATGTGTGCGTTAATGGG
>NZ_JBQENU010000006.1:0-245173 GCF_052044605.1 Bacillus sp. 22483
GGCGGTTGTGGCGAAGTGGTTAACGCACCAGATTGTGGCTCTGGCACTCGTGGGTTCGATTCCCATCAATCGCCCCATACATATTTTTGCGGGTGTAGTTTAGTGGTAAAACCTCAGCCTTCCAAGCTGATGTCGTGGGTTCGATTCCCATCACCCGCTCCATTTGCATATCGTTCATGGGCCTGTAGCTCAGCTGGTTAGAGCGCACGCCTGATAAGCGTGAGGTCGGTGGTTCGAGTCCACTCAGGCCCACCATGACTTTCCGCAGTAGCTCAGTGGTAGAGCTATCGGCTGTTAACCGATCGGTCGTAGGTTCGAATCCTACCTGCGGAGCCAAATGGAGAAGTACTCAAGTGGCTGAAGAGGCGCCCCTGCTAAGGGTGTAGGTCGCGCAAGCGGCGCGAGGGTTCAAATCCCTCCTTCTCCGCCATTTTTCTGGCCCGTTGGTCAAGCGGTTAAGACACCGCCCTTTCACGGCGGTAACACGGGTTCGAATCCCGTACGGGTCATTTTTTAAAGAGGTCTAATAAAGATCTCTTTTTTATTTTCTGCAAAATGAAAGACCGCCATCATAGCGGTCTTTTTTTACATATTCATGGAATAGATCGTATAAGACAAGTATGTCGCAAAGAATCCCCATAAAACATAAGGAATCAATAAAATTGGGACAACATTGCTTAGTTTACGTGAGACGATGACAAGCGCAAGTGCTGTTAGTGCTACAAGCAGGCAGTCGATCGTAGCTGCAAATAAATCTTTTTGTGTAAATTGAAAAAAGCTAAAGGCTTGATTGAATACATAATTTAGAAGAAAAAGAATCCAAAATGGTAATGTGATTTTTTGAAAACCATACTTTGCATAAATGATGGCGGCAGATAACGAAATGAGGGCGAATAAGACAGCCCAGACCGCACCGATGACACCACCACTAGGTGTCCATTCAGGTTTATTTAGTGCGTCATACCATACTCTGTCGATAGGGAACAGGAACCCTGCAATAGAAAATAATGCGTATGTAATAAAGAAGACGATAACCGCCCAAATGATACTTTTTTTAGCCATTCAGAAATCTCCTCCCAATCAATTCACTCTTCAACTTATTTCCCAATTATTACATGATATAAACATCAAGCCCCCAATATGTGGGGACTAATGATTTTTTTTAGTATAAGGTTCTTCTTCGTACGGCTTCAAGTCACCAAACACCGTCATGACACCTTCTTCATCTAATGCTTCTTCATAAGCTTCGTGTGCTTTATTTGGATAGACCTTGCTTGCTTTACCTTCAATATCAGCAGCTGCAAATCCTTCGTAGTCTTCCACATAATCTTCATCTTCTGATTGTGTATACACATCATCGTAAGTCAATGGAGGAAATTCCATATCGGATGGGGTATCAGAGTTTCCATAGCGTTCTACATCTTGGTAGGCATCTTCGCCATCATATGCAGCACTTTCTTCATTTTCAAATTGCCCTGAGGGCGGACTTAATAAGTCCTCTTCAATGGGACGGTTTTGTGAAACAGTCTGTTCTTTGGAATGCTCTGTGCATGTGACAGCGGTGGGAAGGGCTTCTAAGCGCTCTTTAGGAATAGGGGCTTTACACACTTTACACAAACCATAAGAGCCGTCTGCCATTGCTTGGAGTGCTTCATTGATATCGGACAGGTGCTCATGTTCCAAACTGTTTAAGGCAATGTCTTTTCCGCGTTCGAATAGTTCTGTTCCTTGGTCGCCAGGGTGGTTATCATAGGCTGACAGTTCGCCCACTGAATCATAAGGAAATGATACTTTCTGTTCATCGTCATGGCTTTTGGCTTCAATTTCTTGTTTTTCATCGAGAAGTCGCTGCTTCAACTGATGTAATTCGTTTTTAGACAACAAAGCGATCACCCTTTCATATCAAACATATTGTTAGTATGAGCAAATTTTTATGTAAGACTTGTGCCAATTTGAAGCAATTCTTCAATAAAAAACGCCTGCGGCTGCAGGCGTTTCGTGTTATGCGAGATAGTATTGTAAGATCAATGCGATCGTTAACAGGAAACCAAAAAACGTATTGGTTTGTGCTGTCGACTTCATGGCATTCATTAATTCAATTGGTTTTTCTTTTTGCTTAAATTCTTTAATGGCTGTATAAGCTTTTGGCACACTGAGTAAGACAAGAAGACTCCAAAGACCCACGATATCCATAAAGATATAAATAAAAATGAGTACATATGAGATCACAAACATGGAAAGTAGGATGTTGACTGCCGCTTTACGTCCAGCTAGGATAGCAAGTGTCTTTCGTCCATTCTCTTTATCACCGTCTAAATCACGGATATTGTTCGACAGTAAGATGGCACCAACTAAAATAGAGATGGGTAATGAAATGAGCACAGCTTTTGATGTCAATGTTCCTGTTTGGATATAGAAACTAATTAAAATGATGCCTAGTCCCATAAAAGCACCTGATACAAGTTCTCCAAATGGTGTATAAGCAATTGGTACAGGGCCACCGGTATAAAAATAGCCTGCTGCCATACAAATTAGTCCTATGAGTGCAATCCACCAGCTAGACATCATGCAAATATAGATCCCAAGTAATAAAGAAAGCGCGAATAAGGCATAAGCGAGGCCTAAAACTGTTTTTGGTTTTACACCGTTTCTCACGATCGCTCCGCCGATACCGACAGATTTCTCATTGTCCAATCCGCGAACATAATCAAAGTACTCATTAAACATGTTTGTTGCAATTTGGATAAACATCGATGCAAATAGCATAGCTAAAAATAGCCCAACATGTATTTGACCACTCGGAAGTGCTAGGACAGTTCCTAAAGTAACGGGAATAAATGCCGCTGTTAATGTATGCGGTCGTAGTAAATTCCACCAAATCCGCCAGTTCTTATCAGGCTTAATTGGTGAAAGCTGATCTGATATCGATTGATGCTGCATAAAATATACTCCTTTAAATAAAAAAATACGTACACGTCCAAATTCCAGTTTAGCAAAGTTCAAAAAGGTGTCAATATATTGATGCGATGAAACAAGAAAAAGATGTTTGCTAATCGTTCCCATATAGAGAGAAAGCTTGATCTTCGAACAGGTCTTACCATTTTTTAAGAGATGTTCTCATTTCAATAAGCGGGAGCGAAAAAATCTTGAAAGCGTGATATAATAAGGATTCGAGGTTTTAAAAGCTGTTTTCTTTACTAAGTTCATCTGTTAAGGTTTATAATAGAAAAGCAGGTCATTCGACATACTCGAATGTTCATGTATTTTTTTACATGATGGTTTTATTTTTATATGTTATTTCATGGATTTTGGAGGAATGTATCATGGTGACAACAGTGCAAAGTACTTTCCGGCAGGAAGCGCTTGCGACATTAGAAGAAGCGAATAACGTCAACCATGCTGTTTTGATAAGCTACTCCAGAAGAGTTGACGATCTGGATCCTCTTGCCTTTTTCCAAAGCGGCGAAGCGGATTTTTTAGGAGAGCGGTTTTTTTGGTCTGATCCAGAAAGCCAAATGATATTTTCTGGACTTGGCAGAGCGGCCGTGATTAAATCATCAGAGCAAGGCAAAGAACGATTCAATATCGTCCATCAAGAATGGGAGCAGCTGAAACAGCATATGTTCCATTTTCATGATGAGAAGGAGTTAAAGCAAGCGGCAGTTGGTCCGCTTTTATTTGGAGGATTTTCATTTGATCCATACGAAGAAAAGGCGCGTCACTGGGAAGCATTTGGCGAGGCTCATTTTTTTGTGCCATCGATGATGCTGACTGTTTCAAAAGAAGGCACGTTTCTAACGATCAATGAATGGAACGAGGTGGACGGGAATGTTCATCAGCTCATTCAAGAGTTAGAACAGAAAGCTTCTAATTTTGATGCATTGCCTGTCAGAAATCATGGACAAGCTGAGCTTGTTCATATGGAAGAGTTAGATGTCCAGGAATGGATGAAAGCAATCCATGAAGCGACAGAACACATTCGTGTGAACGAATATGAAAAGGTTGTTTTAGCAAGAGAAGTCTTGCTTCACTATAAAAATCAAATAGAACTCGCTCCACTATTAGCAGAATTACTAAAACATCAAACAACGAGTTATGTATTTGCTATAGAGCAGGGAAGACAAGCATTTGTCGGGGCGACGCCTGAACGTTTAGTGAAAAAAAGCGGTGGTGAAGTGTTTTCATCGTGTTTGGCAGGTTCCATTGTACGTGGTCAAGATGAAGTAGAAGATCAGGCACTAGGTGAGGAACTGCTTCATGATGAGAAAAATTTGATTGAACATCAAATTGTCGTGAATATGATTGAGCAGGCATTTGAAGCAAACTGCCATCATGTGCATAAGCCAAATCAACCAAGTCTTTATAAAACGAAAAACATTCAGCATTTATTTACACCCATTGTGGGAGAAATTAAAAGCAGCTGTTCACTCTTTTCATTAATTGAACAGCTTCATCCAACACCAGCGCTTGGAGGATATCCTAAGGAAAAAGCGGTAGAGGTGATTCGTGAAATCGAACCGTTGAAACGTGGTTGGTATGCGGCGCCAGTGGGATGGATTGATTCTAAGGACAATGGAGAATTTGCTGTCGCCATTCGATCAGGTCTTATTGAGGAAGACCAAGTTCGTTTGTTTGCTGGATGTGGAATTGTAGAGGATTCCCTTGCAAAACAAGAGTATGAAGAAACGCAAGTGAAATTAAGACCAATGCTGTCTGCTCTTGGAGGTCGTCCTATTGAATAATCAAATCATGACAAGATATATTGGCAGATTAATGGATGAATTTGTGCAAAGTGGTGTGAATGAGGCAGTTGTTTGTCCTGGATCCCGTTCAACACCGCTTGCGATGCTCGCTCTTGCTCATCAAGAAATCAATGTCCATGTGTTAGTGGATGAACGGTCTGCTGCTTTTTATGCACTGGGTCTTGCGAAAGCGAGCCAAACACCAGTGCTACTCATTTGTACATCAGGTACGGCAGCAGCTAACTTTTACCCAGCTGTTGTCGAGGCACATTATTCCCGAGTACCATTGATTGTTTTAACTGCTGATCGGCCGCACGAATTGAGGGAGGTTGGGGCACCTCAAGCGATTGATCAGCAATTCTTATTCGGCAAGTTTGTTAAATGGTTCACAGACTTAGCCTTGCCAGAAGAAAGCCAAACGATGCTGCGGTATGTCCAAACTACTGCTGCTAGGGCAAGTCATGTGTCTATGCAGGAGCCAAAGGGACCAGTTCAGGTGAATGTGCCGCTGAGAGAACCATTGCTTCCTGACTTGTCTATTGATCCTTTTGATAGAGAAGAAGGAGCTGCGAATAAAGTTTTAGCAGCAGGTCAAGCTCGTCCGGATGATCGGGTTATGTCAGAATTAGTGTCTATCATGAACAAAGCGGCAAAAGGAATCATTGTTGCTGGTGAACTTCACTCGCCGGAAGAGCAGGCGTCAGTGTTACGTCTTGCAAAAGCTTTGCATCTGCCAATTTTAGCTGACCCGCTTTCTCTTTTGCGAAATGGACATGAAAGTGAAGAATACATCATAGATGCATACGATTCTTTGTTAAAAGATGAGGCATTGCAGCAGCATCTCTTGCCTGAAATGGTCATTCGTTTTGGACCGATGCCTGTGTCTAAGCCTTTATTTAAGTGGCTAGAAAAGCATGCGGAAGTGAAGCAGATTGTCGTCGATGCTGCGGGTGGTTATCGAGATCCTGGTTTAAGCGCATCATACATGATTGAAAGTCATGCAGCCTCTTTTGTAGAAGAAGTCTTGATGAGAGCGGAAAAGCGTCAGGATACATCTTATTTACGACGCTGGCAGAGTGTCAATTCTTCTTTTAGAATGCATGTAAATCAATACAATGATGAGGACCTGACATTTGAGGGAAATGTGTATCGTCAGCTGCAGCACCTTTTGCCAAAAGAGAGTGTGCTCTTTATCGGAAATAGTATGCCTATTCGAGATGTCGATACCTTTTTTGAAACGCAGTCAAAACCGTTTCGGATGATGGGGAATCGCGGAACAAATGGTATTGATGGTGTTGTGTCCACAGCTCTTGGAACATATGCAGCCTTGAAACAACCCATCACTTTAGTCATCGGCGATTTATCTTTTTACCATGATATGAACGGTCTTCTTGCAGCTAAGCTAATGGACATTCCGCTCACGGTTGTATTGTTAAACAATGATGGTGGAGGAATCTTTTCTTTCCTTCCGCAGGCATCCGATGAACCGTATTATGAAAAGCTCTTTGGTACGCCGACTGGGTTGAATTTTGAGTATGCATCAAAGCTATATGGGGGAACCTATTCGAAGCCAACAACGAAAGAAGAGTTAAAAGATGTGTACTTGGCGCATATCCAAGAACCAGGGCTTCATTTAATTGAGATTGAAACTGACCGGCATTCTCGCGTGGGCAAACATCGCCAAATGATGGACGAGATATTGAGGGAAGTGAAAAAAGAATGCCTTCACTCATAATACGAATGCACGATGGTGTGGCGTATGAGGTGATAGACCATAACCCATCTGCTGAAAATGCCACGTTATGTTTACATGGCTTTACAGGGAGTGCAGCTTCTTGGGCTTTTTTGAATACTTATACAGAAAAACATACGAGATTGATTCAGGTCAGCTTGCTTGGACATGGTCGCACAGACTCACCAAAGAGTATAAGAAGATATGCAATGTCCCAACAGCTGGCAGATCTTGCTGAGATTTTAGATCAATTAAAGCTTCACAAAGTGAACATTCTCGGATATTCTATGGGAGGGCGTATTGCTTTATCATTTGCCTCCCGTTATCCAGAACGTGTAAACAAACTGATTCTTGAGAGTACATCTCCAGGGCTGAACTCTTTTAAAGAGCGGATGGAGAGGCTGAATCATGATCATCAGCTAGCTCAAAAGATCAGACATGAAGGATTAGCGCAGTTTGTGGATTTTTGGGAGAACATTCCACTGTTTGCTTCGCAGAAATCCTTGCCAGCGGACAGGCTAACGCAACTGAGAGAGGGAAGGCTAAAAGCCGATCCTAACGGGCTGGCTCGCAGCTTAGAAGGTATAGGAACCGGTTCACAGCCGTCTATGTGGCAAGCATTAAAGCAGATAAAACAGCCTGTTTTACTCATTTGCGGAACACTTGATAAAAAGTTTTGTCACATCGCCAAACGTATGCAGCAGGCGCTTGAATACAGTCAATTCACAGTAGCAGAGCATGCCGGGCATACAGTTCATGTGGAACAACCACATTTTTTTGGTAAAATAGTAAGTGAGTTTATTTTATCGCAAGATTAGAGGAGGAAATATTGATGGCTATTGAATGGCAAACTGAGCGTCAGTATGACGAAATTTTATATGAAACATATAATGGGATTGCAAAAATCACCATTAACCGTCCGCACGTACATAATGCTTTTACACCAAAGACCGTAAGTGAATTAATTGATGCATTCTCACGTGCTCGTGACAATTCAGAAGTTGGTGTCATTGTCCTTGCAGGTGCTGGAGGTAAAGCATTCTGTTCTGGTGGAGACCAAAAAGTACGCGGGCATGGCGGCTATGTAGGAGACGATCAAATTCCACGTCTAAACGTCCTAGACTTACAGCGTTTAATTCGTGTCATTCCAAAACCAGTTATTGCGATGGTTGCGGGCTATGCGATTGGCGGCGGGCATGTGCTTCATGTCGTGTGTGACCTCACGATTGCAGCAGACAATGCGATTTTTGGACAAACTGGACCAAAAGTGGGCAGCTTTGATGCTGGTTATGGATCTGGCTATCTTGCACGTATTGTGGGCCATAAGAAAGCAAGAGAAATCTGGTACTTATGCCGTCAATACAATGCACAAGAAGCGCTTGATATGGGACTTGTCAACACAGTTGTACCATTAGAGCAGCTGGAAGAAGAAACAGTGAAGTGGTGTGAGGACATGCTAGAAAAGAGCCCGACTGCTTTACGATTCTTGAAAGCTGCATTTAATGCTGACACAGATGGATTAGCTGGTATTCAGCAATTTGCAGGAGATGCGACCCTTCTTTATTACACAACAGATGAAGCAAAAGAAGGACGCGATTCCTTTAAGGAAAAACGGAAGCCAGACTTCGGTCAGTTCCCTCGTTTCCCTTGATTCAATGATATGGATGAAAACAGCTTAGTGCATCAGACTGAGCTGTTTTCTTTTATGAAAAGGAGGTGTCATGATGAAGCAACCGAATTGGCTGCTGCACCGTGCGTATTTAACGCCAGACCGGGTCGCACTCATTTATCAAGACAAAGAGTGGACATTTCGTGATTTAGCGAATGATGTAGACAAACTTGCGAATCGACTGACACGTGCATCTTTTAAAAAAGGGGATACGGTTGCGATTTTAATGAACAACCATCCTCACATGGTCATGCTTGTTCACGCTTGTTTTTTATTAGGCTTCAAGATTGTGTTATTGAACAATAAGTTAACAAAAGCAGAGAGACGTTTTCAGCTGGAAGATGCGAAAGTCATGGCTTTATTAACAGAGCCTGCATATGCAAATGAGCATCATGGTGATTTACCTGTTTATACAATAGAGACTTTACCTGATGCAGATCATGATATGGAAAAGAAGGTCGTACATGATATTGATTTAAATGAGACGGCGACGATTATGTATACATCTGGAACGACAGGACGCCCTAAAGGGGTGGAGCAAACGTTTGGCAATCATTTTCATAGTGCTGTTTCCTCGGCATTGAATTTAGGGATCAGGGAGGACGACCGCTGGCTCATTGCCTTGCCTCTTTTTCATATAAGCGGTTTATCCGCTATATTTAAATCTGTCATATACGGTATGACTGTCGTGCTTCATCAAAAGTTTGATGTCGATGAAGTCAAGAATGCTATTGAACAGCATCGAGTGACGATGTTGTCAGTTGTTCAAACCATGCTGTCCCATTTATTAAGTGGACTTGAAGAGTGTCCGTCATCTTTGCGTTGCCTGCTGTTAGGCGGAGGCCCTGCGCCTTATGCGATGCTTCAAGAGAGTAAGGAGAAAGGATTTCCTGTGTTTCAATCGTATGGTATGACAGAGACCTGCTCGCAAATTGTGACACTTGCGCCAGAATTTAGTGTGGAAAAGCTTGGATCAGCGGGAAAACCCCTTTTTGGGTGTGAATTAAAGATTCAAGATGAGGACCGTCCGTGTCGTCCTTTTGAGCATGGTGAAATCATGGTAAAAGGTGCAAATGTCATGAAAGGCTACCTTCATCGTCAAGAGGCAACAGCTGCTGCATTTGAGCATGGCTGGCTGAAAACGGGTGATATTGGCTATGTAGATGAGGACGGATTCTTATTTGTGCTTGATCGGCGGTCAGACTTAATTATTTCTGGCGGAGAAAATATTTATCCAGCAGAAATTGAAGCAGTTCTTTTAACACATCCAAATGTAAAGGAAGCCGGAGTGACGGGTATGTATGATAAAAAATGGGGAGAGGTACCTGCTGCCTTCCTTGTGACAGATGAGCAGATTCCGGAGAATGAGCTCTATGCTTTATGTCAGTCGCAATTAGCCAAGTATAAATGGCCCGCCGCTTTTCACTTTGTGGATGAGCTGCCAAGGAATGCGTCGAATAAATTGCAGAGGCACAGACTCAAATCAAAGGGGTTTTTAGATGATTCAAATTGAACGTGTGATCTTATATCATGTCACGATGAAACTCAAACAGCCGTTTACAACGAGCCTTGGGACCATTTCAGAGCGTGAGTTTATTATTGTCGAGGTCAAAGATCAAACAGGATTAACTGGATGGGGAGAGGTATCTGCCTTCTCTTCTCCGTGGTATACAGAAGAAACCATCGAGACCTGCTATCACATGCTGAGGGCTTTCTTTATCCCGAACGTGCTGACCCGATCTTTTACACATCCTTCGGACATACCAGACAGCTTGTACCATTTTAAAGGCAATAGAATGGCCAAAGCGGGAATTGAGGCAGCTGTGTGGGATATTTATGCGAAGCGAGAAAATAAGTCCTTACGTGACGTCTTAGGCGGTACTAGAGATAGAATTCCATCTGGTGTCGTTGCGGGGTTAGGACCAATAGATAATATGATTCAGCAAATCGAGCAGTTTGTTGATCAAGGCTATCAGCGTGTGAAAGTGAAGATTAAGCCTGGACAAGATATTGGACTTCTACAAAAGATAAGAGAGTCTTTCCCTCACCTTCCGTTAATGGCGGATGCAAACTCTGCGTATGAATTAAAGGATATTAGCAAACTGAAGCAGCTCGACGATATTCGTTTATTAATGATTGAACAGCCTTTAGCTGCAGATGACATTGTCGATCATCGGCATTTGCAAAAGCATTTAAAAACACCAATCTGTTTGGATGAAAGTATTTGTTCTTTAGATGATGCGAGAAAAGCTGTAGAACTTGGAAGCTGTCAGATTATTAATGTGAAGCCTTCACGAGTTGGAGGGCTGACTGAAGCTCTTAAGATTCATGCGTTCTGCAAGGAGCAGCAGATTCCGTTATGGTGCGGGGGAATGATTGAAACAGGCATTTCTCGCGCGCAAAACGTGGCACTTGCATCACTTCCGCAATTTACGATTCCTGGGGATATTTCAGCATCGTCGAAATATTGGGAGCAGGATATCATTTTTCCTGAAATCAAAGTTGAAAATGGGTTTATTGAGGTGCCTCGTTCTCCAGGTATGGGCGTAGAAGTTGATTATCAAGCGCTTCGTTCTTTCTCAGATAAAATTGATGTGTTTACAAAACATGATTTTGTGAAATGAAAACGAATGAATCGCCATTTGCACCATCAATAGAACCACTGTATAGTTGAGGAAAGTTTTTCCTTCCTGTCTGAACAAAAAGAAAGAGCGGTCATCCGCTCTTTCTTACTCTTCTACAAGCCCGCTGTCGTAAGCAAGCTGTCCAATATACTGATGCATGTCATTGGGCATGTCGGAAACATGTCCGTATTCATAATCCCAAAGATTTAAAAAGGAGTGAGCTGCTTGATAAAATGCAGCCTCGTCCGCGTCCTGAATTTCTTCAAGAAACGTTTGAGCAAGCCGATCGTTTTTCAAAGCGAAGCGCCTCCTTTAATGAGACTTAAAGGTCTTGAGGTTTAAACGTTTTACAGTCAGTTTCTTCACTTTTCTCAGCCGTATTTCCTGTATGGCTGACGACATAAATTGCATCTGCACCACAACGATTTCCAGCATTCCAGTAGGAACAGTTGTTTACTTCACAAAGGATTTTTTGACTCATACAGATGACCTCCTTTTGAGTATGTCTTTCATCTATAATGTAACCGAAGTAAGGGGCGTTCATTCATGTTAATCTTCCTGACGAATATAACGCTTATCTTTCATAAACAATTTCCAGAAGAAGTAGAACCCAGGGAATAGGATGATAAACCCTACAATATACGTAATAAATAATGCCCTAAATGTGACGGGATCTGTAAACCCAGACATGATGGTAATATCAGGATAGGCCATATAGGGCAAATGCGCATGTCCATACACATAGCTTGCTAAGAAATATTGAATTGTAATGGCGATAACAGCTAAACGTGGTCTCCCTTTCCGATGTTTAAAGCGACTGTTTGGTAAAAATAGAGCCAAACCTGCAAGCAAAAACATGAGTAGAGAAACAAGAAGGATCGGGATGTTCTGCATCATTTTTGTGAACAGCCAATTGGCCTCACTTCTCAGTGTGAGCATGATAAAGAAAGCCATCATGAGAGAAAGTGGACCCGTAATCAGTGCTCCTCTTCTATAAATGTTATAAGCCTCATCTTCGTTTGCAACATTAGAAAAATCAGCTAAAAGCAAAGATGAGAGAAAAAGGGTACTGAAAATCGCAAAACCTACGAAAGAATAGACGTTTGCACTTGTAAAGACCAATCCTAAATCTAATGAGTAGACATTATTCTCCTGAAAGATGAATCCACCATGTGTAATGGGGAGAACCATGATGAGAATGGACGGAATAATAAAGCCGCTAATTCCTGAAATATATGTAACGGCTTTTCTATATTTTTTAGGCAGTGAATGAGAGAAGACGAGAAATCCGCTTCGCAGTGCAAGAAGCAACAAAATAATGCTTCCGGGTATTAATAGAACAGTGCCTAGCACAAATGTTGCACCTGGAAACAGGCTAAACAAGGCAACGACGATGGCTACAATGAACACGTTAGTTACTTCCCAAGTTGGAGAAAGATACTTATTTGCGATATTTGCGGCCTTTGTCTGCTCTTTGTTCATGTAAATCATTGACCAAAATCCTGCACCGAAATCCATTGATGCCATCACTGCATAGATAAACACGAATCCCCATAAGATGGTGATTGCAATGAGTGCATCAGTTGTTACATCCATTTGCATCAAGATCGCTCCCTTTTTAAGATTCTGTTAACCGTAAGTCTTCTTCAATTGAATGTTTTCTAAAGTAGTACGTCAGTACAATCACAGTTGCGATGCCTAAAATGAGATAGACAATGGCAAAAAGGATGAAAAGTGTACCGATAGATCCTGATGATGTGACGACTTCAGAGGTTTTGAGCATTCGATAAATCACCCATGGCTGACGGCCTGTACAGGCAAAGATCCAGCCAAATTCAATCGCCAAGAGACTAAGGGGCCCGCCAAATAAATAAAGGACAAGCAGCCATTTTGGATAATGATCGCGTTTTAAAATTTTGCGGTAAAACAGTGCTAACACAGCAAAGAAAATGAGCAATGAGCCGATAATGACCATTCCATTAAATAATGTGTGAATAAATAAAGGCGGCCACTCGTCCCTAGGAAAATCATTTAACCCTTTAACCACAGTATCAAAGCTATTTCCTGCAAGAAAACTAAGCGCCCAAGGGATTTCGATAGCTCCTTTGATTTCTTGCGTATTGGCATCAGTAAAACCGCCAATGGCAAGAGGCGCATGCGATTGCGTTTCAAATAAACCTTCAGCACCCGCTAATTTTTCAGGCTGATATTCATACAGAAGCTGAGCTGATTCGTGACCGTTTAAGGCTGTGAGAAAAGAGAAAAGTCCGCCTACAATCAGTCCAAGAAAAAGGGCTTTTCGATGAAAGGTATAGAGCTTTTCGTTTTTTCTTGTTTTCAACATTTTAAATGCAGCGACAGAAGCAATGACAAAAGCGCCTGTTGTAAAAGCAGACAGTACTACATGTGTAGCAGTGACAACAAAACTTGGATTGAAAAAGGCCTTCCAAGGTTCGATATTCGTTATTTCTCCATTGACCATTTGAAAGCCAGCGGGTGTTCCTTCAAAAGCATGTACGTTTGTAATGAGAATCGCTGAAGCTGCTGCACCAATGACAACGAAAATAACGGTAATGATGCGCATGGCTGGTGATAAACGATCTGCTGCGTACACATAAATAGACATAAATAATGCTTCAATAAAGAAAGCATAAATTTCTATTTGAAATGGCAGTGACATGACCTTTCCGATGACCTCCATAAAACCAGGCCATAGAAGGGCAAGCTGCGTACCAGCAATGGTACCGGTTGGAATGGCGACCCCTAACAGAACAGCCTGCGCTTTTGTCCATCGTTTGGCCATGATGGCATAATGCGGGTCCTTCGTTTTTTGAAAGATGAGTTCAGCTAACAAAATCATTAGCGGGATGCCTACGCCAAGCGAGGCATAAATAATATGGAAGCCCATTGTTGTGCCGAACAGACTTCTAGCTAAAACGAGATCAGTCAATTTTTTCTCCGCCTTTCTTATCGCATCTCTTTTTATGGTGTTTATTATTCTCCACCATTTTTAGATTATTCTTCCTGACTAAGAAAGCTTGTTTTTTGACAAGTTGTAAAAGAGGGAGTAGAATATAATTATAAAACGTAATCGTTACGTTTTAATGATGAAGGGAGTTTTGACATTGAAAAGAGATATTCATCCAACCTCACATGAAGTTGTATTTATGGACGTAAACAGCGGTTACCGCTTCTTAAGTAGATCAACAAAGACATCACATGAGACCGTAGAGTGGGAAGATGGGAAGACTTATCCTGTCATTAAAGTAGAGACAAGCTCTGATACGCATCCATTTTATACAGGACGCCAGAAATTCGGAGAAAAAGGCGGCAGAGCGGAGCAGTTTAAGAAAAAATATCAAATGTAACCAAAGAAACACACCTGATCATGGTGTGTTTTTTTGTGCAGTAAAAAACCCCGGCTGATCGCACGGGGTTCATGAATTCATTCAACATTTAAAGCTGTTTTTAATGTGTTTAAATTTTGTTTCATTAAGCTGACATAGCTTTCGCCATTTTTAGCATCATCTTCTGTAATGGATTCTAGATTTTTCAGTGTAAGGCTTTTTGCCCCAATTTCACTGCGAATCGTATCTGATACTTTACTGCTGACGTTATTTTCAAAAATGACATACTTGATGTGATGCTTTTCTGCCTGTTGTACGATATTTTCAAGCTGTTTTTGGGAAGGCTCTTCAGAAGCAGAGAGTCCTAGTACACTGATTTGCTCAATGCCATAGCGCTTTTCCCAGTAGCCGTATGCTGCGTGAGAAACAAGAATTTCTTTATGTTTTGCTTTAGATAACGTTGTTTTGAATTCCTGATCTAACGATTGTAATTCTTTTTTTAGTGATTCATAGTTTTTTGTGTATTCGTCTTTATGATCTGGATCTAGTGAAACAAGTGTGTCTTTAATGTTTTTTGCCATTTGCTGTGCATAAACAGGGTCTAGCCATGCATGGGGATCTTTATCTCCGTGGTCGTGTCCATCATGGTCATGATCTTCACCTTCATGATCGTGATCATGGTCCTCACCTTCTTCATGAGCATGTTCTTCTTGTGTTGATAATAGCTTGATGCCTTCGGCTGCTTTCACTGTTTTCACGCCTTGGTCTTTTAACGTAGAAGCCGTTTTATCAGCAAATGCTTCAGCACCTGTTCCGCTGTAAATAAAAGCATCTCCTTCAGCCATTTCAACCATCGTTTTTGAACTTGGTTCAAAGCTGTGTGCATCTGCATTGGCAGGGTACACACTTTGAGCATTTACGTGAGAGCCGCCAATTTTTTCAGTGAAATCTTGAATAGGGAAGATCGTCGTGTAAATGGTTAATTTCCCGTCTGCTTTTCCTTTTGAAGCATTTGTCCCCGCACTGCTTGAGCAAGCGGCAAGACCGACCGCTAATAAAGCAGCTGTTAAAATAAAAAAGATTTTTTTCATCTAAGAATGTCTCCTCTCAACCTATTAGATAGAAATGATTACGATTTAATGTCCTGAGTTATTGTATCGTAATAATTACGATTTGAAAAGAGGAAAATAAAAAATTTTCATCAGAAGATGTTTCCTCTAAAAAAATAGACGTCAAAACGTGACGAAATTTAAAACATTGTGCTATATTTATTTTTAAAAAAAGAAAAAGGAATGGACAAACTTATGAAACTTTTAGACGAAATCATCGAGTACAATCAACAATTTTGCGAAGAGAAGCGATATGAAGAGTTTACAACAACGAAGTTTCCACAGAAAAAAGCTGTCATTCTATCATGTATGGATACAAGACTTGTTGAACTGCTTCCGCGCGCCATGAACATGAAAAATGGCGATATTAAAATTGTCAAAAGTGCTGGCGCTCTTGTTTCTCACCCATTTGGAAGTATTATGCGAAGCATTTTAGTGGCTGTTTATGAATTGAATGCTGACGAAGTTTATGTGATCGGGCACCACGATTGCGGGATGAGTAAAATAGACAGCCAAACCCTATTAAATAAAGCCGTTGAGCGCGGTATTCCCGAAAAACGAATTGAAGTACTGGAATACTCAGGAATCGATTTTCAACAGTGGCTCAAAAGCTTTAGCTCAGTTGAAGATAGCGTGAAGGACAGTGTGTCTGTCGTTAAAAATCATCCGCTTCTTCCATCTGATGTGCCTGTGCATGGTCTAGTGATTGATCCTGGGACAGGTAAGCTTGACTTAGTTGTCAACGGTTATGAAGAAAAGTAAGTTATTTTTCCTTTTTAGGTGGGACTGGATCCATGCCTCCAGGATGCAGCGGGTGACATTTTAAAATTCGCTTGATTGTGAGCCAGCCGCCTTTTAAAGCGCCATGCGTTTTGATCGCCTCTAGCCCATAGTTTGAACAGGTGGGATAAAACCTGCAGCTCGGCGGTGTCAGAGGGGAAATGCATTTTTGATAAAAGCGAATGATGCCGATAAAAATTTGTTTCATAGAGGTTCCTCCTTGTCTGTCTTTTCACAGTATAAGAAAAAAGGACAAGGAAGGGAAGTTTTATAAACTAAACTGGTCGGAGCAATATGTTATAATATAGGAAATTGCAATTATAGGAGTGGTGATTAATGCCTTCAGTTGAAAGCTTTGAACTTGACCATAATGCTGTAAAAGCACCTTACGTTCGTCATTGCGGCGTTCATAAAGTGGGATCAGATGGGGAAGTGAACAAATTTGATATCCGTTTTTGTCAGCCGAACAAGCAGGCAATGAAACCTGATACGATTCATACATTAGAGCATTTACTTGCGTTTAATATTAGAACACACTCAGAGAAATACGATCATTTTGATATCATTGATATTTCTCCAATGGGTTGCCAGACTGGCTACTATTTAGTTGTCAGCGGTGCACCGACACCAAGAGAGATCGTTGAACTGCTTGATGCAACATTCAAAGATGCAGTGGAGGTAACAGAAATTCCTGCTGCAAATGAAGAGCAGTGCGGTCAAGCGAAGCTTCATGATCTTGAAGGAGCAAAACGTTTAATGCGTTTCTGGCTGTCTCAGGACCAAGAAGAGCTATTAAAAGTATTTGGATAATTAGCAAGATGATGATGAACCGGACATATTGAATGTCCGGTTTTTTACATGAAATGAAACGGGAGCTGTTAAAATAGGGGATATTTGTTAAAATGGACATGTCAGTAAAAAAGGGGGATACACGAATGCGGAAAATGGTAGGAATCATTTTGATGCTCGCATTACTTAGTGCATGTGGAAACTCGGCAGCGAGCAATGACAAGGGAGAAGTGCCTGAGTTATTAGAAGTCAAACTAACAGGGCCGGAGCAAGTGGAGAAAAATGAAAACGTTATCGTAAAAGCAGCTGTCACATATGGTGATACGCCTGTTGATGATGCAGATGATGTTGAATTTGAAGTGTGGAAAGATGGCGACAAGGATAACAGCAAGATGATTCAGCCAAAGAAAAAGGAGAAAGGTGTATATGAATTGCATACAGCTTTCAAACAAGATGGCCTTTATATCATACAAGTCCATGTGACAGCTAAACAGCAGCATAATATGCCGAAGACAAACATCCATGTAGGTGATGTGAAAAAAGAGAGTTCATCTACTGAAGAAGAAGATACCTCACATCATTGAAAGCGGTTTTATTTTGGGTTAGGACGTTGGTTTGGTTCAGCATCCTGTGGTGAATCGACTTTATGCTTGTAATCATAAGCCTTTGATGTCGTCCACAGTGATAAAAAGACAACGATTGAGATAATGATAAAGCTGATAATCCCAAGTAACAGCATCTAACTCCCTCCTTATTTCCATATTAACATATATTTCATGCGGTCAAAATAGAAGAAAATGATGGCAGGTTTCAGTATAATAAAAAAAGGGTAATCCCATACTAAACGCAACTACATAAGGAGGAATCAACATGTCTGAAAAATTATTAAACGTCGTCAATAAACAAGTAGCAGATTGGACTGTGCTTTACGTAAAATTACATAACTATCACTGGTATGTAAAGGGAAAAGACTTCTTTACACTCCATGAAAAATTCGAGGAATTATATACAGAAACAGCCACTTATATCGATGATTTGGCTGAGCGTATGCTCGCATTAAATGGACAACCTGTTGCGACAATGAAAGAGTGCTTAGAAATTTCTAGCATTCAAGAAGCGGAAGGCAATGAATCAGCCGAGCAAATGGTGAAAAATCTGTATGATGATTTCTCTAATATTGCAGAAGAACTTAAGCAAGGCATGGAGCTGGCTGCAGAAGTTGGCGATGAAACAACAGGTGATATGCTGCTTGCGATTCATCAATCCATTGAAAAACACAACTGGATGCTCAAAGCATACTTAGGATAAGCGAATGTGAAAGGAATGTCGATCATCAAACAGATCGGCATTCTTTTTTTGTGGATTTGTGACAGGCAGCCCATTGAATTGATGGGGCTTTTAGCCGAAGAGAAAAGGGAAGGGAGGGGAGAAGATGTCCTCAATTGCAGGAATGATGAGCCAGCAAGTGGCGAGTATTCAAAAAACACTTAATATCAGTTTATTGAATTCACAGCTTGCCACGAACACAGCCCAAGCCATGGTGATGCTCGATCAAGTGCAGCAGCAGCCTCAAGCTGTTCAGCCCAAAGATTCAGACGCTACGTTTATTGATGTCAGAGTTTAACCAAGAAAGCCGCCGTCACAGGCGGCTCTTTTTATGCGCTTCACGAGTTTTTTGAGCAGCTGACCATGCCTTTATTTTTTGTCGTCCAAGCTATTCATCAAATGCGGCATATACTATTGAGGTAAGAAGTTCCACTATGAAAGGATGTTGATGCCAAGTGAGCAAGGATTTAGGCATCTTTTCGTTGTTTACAGTCAGTTTGTCGGCAATGGGCTTTCTGTTTGGTGGAGCAGGATATTTACTCATGATATTAGTGACACTAATGGCTATTGAATTAATTTGTTCAAGCCTAAGAGAATCTGTGACTGGACAACTTACGATGAAGCGTTTTTTGACCCGGCTTGTTCGAAAGGTTGTGACGATTTCTTTAATATCCATGGCACACTTCTTCGATGTCATGCTGAAGACTGGGGGGACAATTAAGGATTTAGCGCTCATCTTTTATATTATTTATGAATCGTACCAGATTGTCTCAACAGCCAAAGCCCTCGGAATTCCCATTCCACAGTTGTTTATTGATGTGTTAGACATGATTAAAAATAAATTGCGCAAAAAGCCGTAATTTCTTCATATCTGGTCATACTAAAGGAAAAAGGATGAATCAGATGGCGAGACACACATACTATGTATCCGTTCAAGACGGATCGATCTCACAGCACAGAGATGCGGCTGCTTGGCAATTTCAGATAGAAGCAGATGATGACCAAATCTTGCAGTTAAGAGAGTATTTTGATGAACAGTATATGACAGATTGGAAAGGTTTCTTTCGGGCGCATGTTCCATTTCTTGAATATCATTATGATAGTCCAAACGACGAAATGGATAGGAAAAGAAAAGAAATTTACTCGATGATTCATGATCTCGGTAACGAAGAGACAAAGAACTTTATTGAGACCAATGGACTGATGAATTGAAAAAGCATGTAGACAAACCCTCGAATTCTTTGTCAGGTGCTCATGAATGTCAAATTCGCTCCGCGCCAGTACTCGTTTTTCCCAGACTGCAAAGGTTTTCTATCACGCTGAAAAGAAGACAAAAGGCTAAAAGAAAGTTCATTTTAGCCTTTTGTCAACGATCTGAAAGTATGTAGAGACATTCTACATGCTTTTATTTTCGAGGCTGTAAGATACCGCCGATTAGATCACTGATTCCGCCTCTATTTTCCTGCTGTGAGTTGGTGATTTCGTGTGAGGTACTCTGACTCTGGGGTTTGTACCGGTTATCATCTATCCCGACCCGCATTCCAGATGTTCGTTCAGATGGCTGGATAATCACAATTTGGTCCTGTTCATGAAATTCAAACAAGTAGGATTCGCCTGATGTTTGTCCAATGAACGTTTTCCAGTTCACATCTAATTTGACTTTCGGTGCTTTGCCCGTCCAAGCGACAATGGCGTCAGGATCTACACGGCAAGGTGCTTTTAAAATCAGCGGGTTTCCATTTGTTTTGATGGCAACCTGCGCCCCGTGACCTTGATACGAGAGCTTTGAAGTAAATAGCCCTTTCTGTGATAAAATCCCAACGCCTACCGGTGTCACGCCATAGTGACATTCTTCAGTAAAGGCAAGTAAATCTTCACTTTCCACGCTAACATGTTGCCAAGGACCGTTCGGCTCAAGATTGATGACGGTCACATGCTCGCTAGAAGCAGCCAAGTAGCAAGTGCCTTGTCCACTCACTTCCATCATCTCAAGGTTTTCACCGGTTAATTTTCTGCTAATATGATTAAATACTTGGCTGACCATATTCCCTTTATTCGTCCCAAGTAATCGTTTACGGTATTGAAATGTACCTTGATCGGCAATCATAGCGCCTTTTTTGGCAAAAAAGATCCCGTTGCCTTCTGCTTGTAAGGTCAGTTCTTCGATTGTGTTGAAATGAAATCCCATTTGTGCCAGCTCCTTTCCTTTGTCAAGATGTGAATCCGTAGATGCGGCATAGGTCGTTTAAATCAAGGGTCGTACCTTGTCCGGTTGCGGTGATTTTCCATTCGTTCTCAACTCTCGTTAGTTCAGCACAAATGATCGATGTAAAAAATGAATAATCTTCTGTTAACTGAAAGGTACAAATCTCCTGTTGTGTGATTTGATCGGAAAGGCGCAAGTAGGCATTGTTCACCTGTCCAAAATGATGTGCCCGCTCGTGTGCATCATGTATCGTGGCTGTTACGACGATTTTCTGAATATCGGGTGAGACTCTGCTCAGCTGCATAATGATGATCTCATTATCCCGATGGCCTCCGCCGACCTGATGATCACCTAGATGGCGAACAGCTCCATCTAAGCTTTGCTGCTGATGATAATAGATCAGGTGTTTTGGAGACAGAAGCTTGTCCTCTTCATTTAAGAGAAACACTTGCGTATCTAAATCAATTGGCTGACCAGATAAGTCCCAGCCAAGTCCGATATGAATTTGATCTACATTTGGATTGTCTTTTGTTAAATCTAACTTTTGTCCTTTCATGAGGTGTTTCTTCACTGCCTCAAGAGAAGCGTCTTCTTTCTCATGTTGCCTCATTGGCCATGCCTTGTTATTTTCTTGTTTTGATCCATTTGTGATGCTCATGCTGGTTTCCTCCTCGTCTGTGTAGGACAAACACTTATTGATTTACGTCATCATGGGCAAAAGGTTTCATGATTAAAATGGGATGAGGATGGAGATGATAAAAAGGTTTTAGCAAGAATACTTATTTTACATACAGACGAGATAGAAGTACTCGTTTGTTTCACTTTTCATAAAAATTCTTCAGAGAAATGTGATCTGTGGTATGATGTTTTACAAGAAGCAAGGACAGGATATGAGGGATTTCACATGCATGTATTTAAAGACTATTATCATAATACGGTCAAGCTCTCTTTTGAAGAGCAGCCTTTTTCAAGTCATCCTAAGCATGTTTGGGCTATTTGCCGCTATCAAGGAAAATGGCTACTTACTGAACATGAGGATCGAGGCTACGAGTTTCCAGGAGGGAAAGTAGAGCCAAATGAAGAAGCAGATCAAGCCGCTATACGAGAGATTCACGAAGAGACGGGTGCTGTTGTTCGTGAATTAACGTATATTGGTCAATATCAGGTGCTTGGCAGAGAGAAAGTCATTGTCAAAAATATTTATTTCGCTGATATTGAAAGGCTCGTCAAGCAGGACACGTATTTTGAAACGAAAGGACCCGTTCTTTTCGCAGACTTACCAAGATCCATCGCAAAAAATAAAAATTTCAGTTTTATTATGAAAGATGATGTCTTGAGACAAAGTCTTGCTTATTTAGAAAAGAACGGTTTGATTCGTTAAAAAAAGCGTAGGGAAATGACCCTGCGCTTTTTATTTTTGCAGAAAACGGCGTTCCAGCCATTCAACAAGCTGATACATGATGGTGGCGAAGACGGCGATAATGAAAAGACTTAAGAACACGAGTGTAAAGTTGAAGACTTGAAAGCCATAGATGATCATATAGCCGAGTCCTTTTGAGGAAACAAGGAATTCCCCCACAATGACCCCAACCCAAGAAAGACCAACATTGACCTTAATGGCAGAGATCATCGTTGGAATACTTGCTGGCAAAATGACCTCACGGAAGACCGTTCTTTTTTTCGCGCCAAAGGTTTTCATGACCTTTAAATAATTCTCATCGACTTCTTGAAAGGCTGTATAAATGACGATGGTGGTAATGATCACACTGATAATGGCACCCATCGCGACAATGCTGATCATGCCTGGTCCAAGGGCAACAATTAAAATGGGGGCGAGAGCAACTTTCGGCATCGCATTTAAAATAACCAAATAAGGATCAAGAACATTTGCAAGACGGGTGGACCACCATAAGGCGGCGGCTAATAAAATGCCGCAAAAAGTACCAAGTAGAAAGCCGAGCACTGTTTCAAATAGCGTAATGCTCATATGATTGATTAATGAACCATCTGATAATTTTTGTACAAACAATTGGCAGACGGCAGATGGTGAACTGAAAATGAGCGGGTCAATCAGTCTGAAATGGCTCGCAAGCTCCCAAAGCGAAAAGAAACTGGCGAAAATGATCAACTGGTAGACTCGCGTCATGCGTTTTTCCATTCGAACTTTTTTTCGATAGGCTTCATGTAAAAGGTCACTGTGTTTCAACTGTCTTCAGCTCCTTCCAAATCGTTTGAAAGAGCTCTTGGAAACTTGCTGTCTGTCTCGCTTCAAAAGGAGAGAGCGTCCTCAGATCATCTGGAACCGTAAACATTCGCTGGATAGAGCCGGGATGCTTTGAGAATAAGAAAATGCGATCACTCATCGCAATGGCTTCGCCGATGTCATGCGTGACAAGAACAGCCGTTTTTTGGTAGTTTTTTAATGTGTGAAAGACGAGGTCTTCTAATGTCAGTTTCGTCTGGTAATCTAGTGCTGAAAATGGCTCATCTAGCAGAAGCAGTCCGGGATCAACTGCAAGCGTTCGGGCGAGAGCCGCACGCTGCCTCATCCCGCCTGACAGCTCCTTCGGGTATTTATCTTCGACATCATTGAGTCCAAGCTTTGGCAGTAAGCTAAGGGCAGCTGAGGTGGCTTCATGTGAATCTTGTTTTGCAATTTTTAACCCGAGAATGACATTTTCCTTGATCGTTTTCCATGGGAACAAATAATCTTGCTGGAGCATATAACCGATTTGATGCTCCTGTTGATTCGGTTCTTTTCCTTCGATTAAAATTCGACCTTCAGAGGGTGGCGTAATGCCTGCGATGATGGAAAGCAAGGTTGTTTTCCCGCATCCGCTAGGACCAATAAATGAGATGAATTCACCTTGAGTGATCTCCATATTGATGTGCTGTATGGCCGTTGTTTTTTCTTTTAAAGAGAAGTACGTGTGGGTCACATGGTCAATTTGAAGGAAAGACATGTGCTACCTCCTGTTCTATTTGTGATCTGTGACCTTCCTTGCAATGGATGAATCGACAAGTTGTTTGTACGGGATAAATTCCGGTAGTTCACCACTTGCCTTCATGATTTCCTGTAATTTGTTCCATTCCTCTTCATTTAGAAGGGGATCTGTTGCATAGGAGTTCTGCTGTTTGTAGCGTTTGATAGCTGTTGATAAGACATCAAGGTCTGTATCAGGAAATTGAGATTGGATTGTCTCGGCAATCTCCTCTGGGCTCTTTGCTTTGACCCATTTTTGCGCTTTGTAAATGGCACGAGTAAAGGCTTCAGCTGTCTCTTTGTTTTCCTCTAAGTAACTCTTCTTTGCCATAAAGGTGGTATAAGGCACCTTGCCGGAAGCCTCACCAAAGGAGGCGGTAATGTACCCTTTGCCTTCTTTTTCAATTAAGGAAGCTGTCGGTTCGAATAACTGCACAAAATCTCCAGTTCCAGAGGAAAAAGCACCTGAAATGTTGGCAAAATCAATATTTTGAATCATGCGAAGATCCTGTTTCAAATCAATGCCTTCTTTTTTCAGGACATATTCACCGACCATTTGCGGCATGCCGCCTTTTCGTTGACCGAGAAAGTCCTTTCCTTTCAATTGATCCCAAGAGAATTGATTGATTTTTTCCCTTGAAACAAGAAATGTACCGTCTGTTTGTGTCAGCTGTGCAAAGTTCATGACAGAGTCTTTCGTGTCTTGTGCTTCCACATAAATAGAAGATTCAGATCCGGTCAGAGCGATATCAGCGCCGCCGGATAAGAGAGCTGTCATTGTTTTATCGCCGCCCCAAGTGGTTTTTAATTCAACCTCTAAGCCTTCATCTTTGAAAAATCCTTCGGATAGGGCGACATAAAGCGGTGCATAAAAGACCGAATGGGTCACCTCGGCTACTTGTACGGTCTGCTCTTGGTCTTTTTTACAGGCGACAAATGGAATAAAGAGCAGGACAACGAATATGAATGCCAGTCTGACTTTAATGGAACGATTCAAGAGTAATTCGCCTCCTTTGTTCTAGGTCACTAATTAAAGTATGTCAAAAGGGATTTTTGGTGAGTGCCTAGATGAAATAAGAAGCGCATTGTTTATTTATAGAACGTGTCTTTTTTTCTATACTAGAAGCATGAATGCTTTCTTGTATTTGGAAGAAATAAAGGAGCGGTTTCGTGTATAGATTGAGTTGGGTATTTGTTGGTTGGTATGTAGTAGGTCTTATTTTAATGGTCTTTTTTGAAGTGCCGGCATGGCTTCAGTTTGCGAATGGTATCTTTCTTGTGCTTTACGCCTGCTGCGTCATTGAGATTGGACGAAATATCTACGGGGCATGGAGCTTTGTGATCGTAAGAGCAGCCATTGTGGGTGTGTTGACGTTTACGGTTGAATGGGTGGGAATCACAACTGATTTTCCTTTTGGGGCCTATGATTATTATCCGACGCTAGGATTTCTTGTGGCGGGAGTGCCTTTGACGATCGCTTTTGCATGGGTTGGTGTGTTTTTAAATAGTCTTTTTTTATCAAGACAACAATCGAAGTGGAAACGAGCCGTCGAAACAGGTATATGGATTGTGCTGCTTGATCTCATATTAGATCCGGTAGCGGCTGAACGAAAGTTTTGGGTGTGGTATGACGGTGGAGGTTTCTTTGGTATCCCTTTTGAGAATTTTGTCAGCTGGGGTATCATTGGAGCAGGACTTTCATTTCTGTTCCCGCTCGTCTCCATTGATCAGCAGGCATTGCGCTGGAATGGACGTATTTATCAGGCCATGGTGTTCTTCTTTGGTCTTTTAGCATTAAAGGGCGGGCTGGATGTCATTTTTTATTTAGCACTGATCATTGTCATCTTGTGTGAAGGAAGGGTTCGATTTGAAAGAAAGCGACAAAAACCGATCGTTTAGACGACTCTTTTATTTTTATCTTAAACGATATTTACTGAACAAACATTTTCGCTGTGTCATGATGAAAGGTACGGTTGACCCAAAGGAGAAACATTCTGTTCTTTATCTTGCCAATCACAGTTCATGGTGGGATGGACTGATCATTTTTCTTTTAATAGAACAAATGTCTGAGCTGGATCATGCCATGATGATGGAAGAGAAGCAGTTGAAGCAATATGCTTTTTTTCAAAAACTTGGTGCATTTCCAGTTCATAAAGAGAAGCTGAAAAGTGTCAAGCAGGCATTAATGACCGCAAAGGAGAAGATGGAGGCTGGCGGGGCTGTGTGGCTCTTCCCACAGGGGAAAATTATGCACCAAGACACACGGCCGCTTGAACTGGAAGGCGGAGCTTCTTTTTTAGTCAGGCAATTTGAGCAGGTCGTCATCAAACCTGTGACGCTACATTATACATTTAATCAATTTCAAAAACCGACGGTATCGGTTGAGTTTGGAGAAGATGTCCTAGTAGCTGGCGGATCACTTCGCAGTAAGGAAGTAACAAGTTTACTCGGAGACCTGCTTGAAACACAGTTAAACGCACATCAAGCACAGGTTATTGCTGATCCAGATTTTTCAACAAACGAACAATTTAGGCAGGTGACAAGGACAAGCCGGTCAACTAGTGATGCGTTTGATTCCTTTAAAAAGTGGGTGAAAACATGGCGGTCTTCTTAATTGTCATCAGTGTTTTGCTGCTCTGCCAATTGATGTTTACGATTTGGAATATGAAGCAATTTCCTGTACTCAAGCCGGCATCTCTTTCACCTGATAAACCCATTTCATTATCGATCCTCATTCCAGCGAGAAATGAAGAAAAACGGCTGGAAGCCTGCCTTCAGTCGATTGTTGATCAGCATCTCCATCCGAAAGAGTTGATCGTACTGGATGATCACTCGACAGATCAGACGAGAATGATTGCAGAGGGCTTCGCAGAGACATATCCATGGATTCGCGTGCAGTCAGGTCAAGTATTGAAGCGCGGCTGGCTTGGAAAATCATATGCTTGTTCCCAGCTTGCTGAGGCAGCATCTTCTGATTGGCTGTTATTTTTAGATGCAGATGTCCGCTTAAAACAAGGAGCTATTGAAGCGGTGTACAAGCAGTTATGCATACAAAAAACGGGCATGCTTTCAGGTTTCCCAGAGCAAAAAACGGGAACGCCTTTTGAGCATCTTGTTGTTCCTATGATGATGTTTACGATTGGCTGTCATCTGCCAGTGAAGTGGGTCAAAACATCTCAACATCCTGCTTTTGCCGCAGCACATGGCGGCTTTATTGCCATTGAAAAGAACTGTTATCACGAAATAGGTGGTCATGAAGCGATCAAGGATTCTCTTGTGGATGATATGGCTTTGGCTAAACGAGTGAAAGCGAAGGGCTTTCCGTTCACACTGGCAAGTATTCATTCTTTTGTCTACATGAGAATGTATGAGAGTGGACAGGAAGTATGGGAAGGATATCGGAAAAATTTGTTCCCGGGAGTGAATCGAAACATTGCTTTGTTAAGCAGTGTCTTTTGTTTATACTCCGTCCTTTATGTAGTTCCTGTTCTTTGCTTTATGATCGCACTGATTCATTTTGATGTGGTCAATCTCTGTTTAGCCCTTCTTTGCTACGGGCTGGGTGTATCCATTAAAGCGGTCATTGATATCGAAAATGGAAGAACGTCTACGATGGCCTTTTTATTGCCTGTCAGTATCATGAGCCTGATTGCCATTGGTTTTGCTTCTATGAAAATTGGGCTGAAAAAAGAAGGCTATGAATGGAAAGGAAGAAGGTACGAATGAAAAAAGTGATCATTATTGGCGGCGGACTTGGCGGGTTATCGGCTGCGATTCGCTTACAGTCACGCGGTTTCCAGGTCACCATTTTAGAAAAAGAAGCTTCTTTAGGCGGGAAATTACAACGCCATCAAGCGTCTGGCTACTCTTTTGATTTAGGACCGAGTACCATTACAATGAAGGCGTATTTTGAGGAAGTATTTACCTCCTGTCATAGACGAATGGAGGATTATGTGACGTTTTATCCGATTTTTCCCCTTACTAAAAACGTTTTTTCAGATGGACATACGGTCGAGTTTACGCCAGATATTGAGCAAATGGAATCACAAATTGCAGTTTTTAGTCCAGAGGATGCAAAGCAATACCGGGCATTTTTACAGGAATCGAAGAAGCTTTTTCAAATGGCAGAGGATCAGTTTTTAAATCGTTTATTATTGACCTGGAAGGATAAAGCGGATGTCAAGCTAATGAAAGCCCTTCTTGCTGTCAAACCTTTTACATCTGTTCAGCGCTTGCTGCGTCAATATTTTCGTCATCCTCATACATTGGCGATGTTTGGCCGGTATGCGACTTACATTGGCTCTTCTCCATACGAGGCACCTGCTATTTTTAATATGATGGCTTATTTAGAAGGAGAAAAAGGCATTTATGGTATTAAGGGCGGTACGTATCGTTTAGTTGAGGCATTTGAGACACTGGCAAAGGAATTGGGTGTCCAAATTCATCTCAATGAACCAGTCAAAAAGATTCATGTAAAGAATAAGCGGATTCAAGGAGTTGAAACGGATCAGCAGTTATATGAGGCAGATCAAGTCATTGCGGGGGCAGATGCACTGACTGTTTATCGCCAATTAATTGATGAAGAAGACCGCCCGAGTTTTGGAAATCAAAAACTGGCAAACATTGAGCCATCGTTATCAGGTTTTGTTCTTTTGTTGGGCGTCCCTAAAGTCTATGAACAACTGTCTCATCACAACGTGTTTTTTCCAGAGAATTATGAACAAGAATTCAAGGATATTTTTCAGAAAAAACAGCTTCCTCATGATCCGACGCTTTACATCTGTTATTCAGGTCATTCAGAGCCAGCTTTAAGCGGAGGGCCAGGAAGAAGTAACTTGTTTGTATTGGCCAATGCGCCATATGTGACAAAAGAGCAAAATTGGGACATGCTAAAGGAGACATATGGCCAGCATATGAAAACAAAACTAAAGGAAAAGGGTCTCTTTGATCTTGACCAGCTTGTAGAATTTGAAGCGGTACAAACCCCGCTTGATTTACAGCAAAAAACGGGAGCGTATCATGGGGCCATTTATGGCATGTCGTCAAACTCGTTCAAGCAGGCATTTTTTCGCATCAATAATCAATCAAAGGATATTGAAGGACTTTGGTTTGTTGGGGGCACAAGTCATCCAGGCGGCGGCACTCCGATGGTGACAAAATCAGGACAGCTCGTCGCAGAGGCCATTATCAAGCATTTGACGTAACACCGAATGAAAAGGAGAGAATTCAAGTGATTGTGGAAAAGAGAAGGTTCCCGTCGCCACATCCGCATATTCACTTATATACAGTGACATATGAGGCCGATGGACTTCGAATGAAGGGGCTGCTCGCTGAACCGGCCGGAGAAGGTCTCTATGACGGTTTTTTATATTTACGCGGCGGCATTAAAAATGTGGGAATGGTTAGACCTGGCCGAATTGTGCAATTTGCTGCGCAAGGGTTTGTCGTCTTTGCGCCCTTCTACCGAGGGAATCAAGGAGGGGAAGGGAACGAGGATTTTGCCGGAGAAGATCGGAAAGATGCATTTGCTGCATTTCAGCTGTTGAAACATCATCAAAAGGTGAAGCAGGAGCGCATTCATATCTTTGGTTTTTCCCGTGGCGGAATTATGGGCATATGGACCGCTGTTGAAATGAAGCATGAGGCCGCTTCCTTTGTGACATGGGGAGGCGTAAGTGATATGAAGCTCACCTATGAAGAACGTGTGGATATGAGAAGAATGATGAAGCGTGTGATAGGAGGTCCTCCGCATAAGGTACCAGAGGCATATGAGGCTAGAACGCCTTTGAATGATGTGCACCAAATTGAAGCACCTGTCCTAATCATTCATGGGGAGCTGGATGAGAATGTATCCATTGAGCATGCGTATTTATTAGAAGATGCCCTGCGTCAGCATGGTAAGTCTGTGGAAACATGGTATTTTCACGGATATCATCATTATTTCCCGCCACAGCATAACCGGGAGATTGTCAGACGGCTGACGACATGGATGCACAGCCGAAAAGGCGGAAATGTGGTAAAATAAACGGTAGAAAGAAATATAGAAAGTAGGGGGATTTTCATTATGGGAATGCCTGTTGAATTTAATACAATGATTGTCACAAAAGGAATAGAGACAAGAATTGAAGAAAATGTGTTTGAGCTCATGAAGGAAGGGTACCGTATTTATCCATTAAATATTCCGCTTGAGGTGCGTAAAACGAAAGACGGAGAAAAAACAGGGACAGCACATGTTGAAAAGCTGGAGCTCACAGACAATGTCACGAAGGTGACGTACCGTCTTGTGTCATTACATTCAACGAACTAAAAAAGCTGAGGGATTCATTCCCTCAGCTTTTTCCTTTTGATTAGACGAGTGGTCCGCCTTTTGCTTCAATATCACTTGCTGCATGGCTGAATTTTTTAAAGTTCTTTTTAAATTCATTTGCAAGGAAGTTTGCTTTTTCTTTGTAAGCCTCTTGATCGTCCCATGTTTTAGCAGGCTGAAGCACTTCATCTGGCACTCCTGGAATATGAAGCGGGATGTGTAATCCGAAGATGTCGTCAGTGATCATTTCAGCGTTGTCAAGATCTCCTTCGATCGCTGCCTGCACCATTGCTCTTGTATGAGCAAGATTCATTCGTTTGCCCGTACCGTAGCCGCCGCCAGTCCAGCCTGTATTCACAAGGAATACTTTTGCGCCGTGCTCATCGATTTTTTTACCAAGCATTTCAGCATAGACATGAGCAGGAAGTGGCAAGAATGGTGAACCAAAGCAAGTAGAGAACGTTGTTTCTGGTGACGTCACGCCACGCTCAGTTCCCGCTAATTTACTTGTGTAACCACTCAAGAAGTGGTACATCGCCTGTTCTTTCGTTAAACGGCTGATTGGAGGTAAAACACCGAATGCATCAGCTGTTAAAAAGACGATGGCAGATGGGTGACCTGCAATACTTGGTTTCACGATGTTATCAATCATTTCGATTGGGTAAGCTGCACGTGTATTTTCAGTAAAGAATGTGTCATCATAATCTGCTTCACGTGTTTCTTCATCAAGTACTACATTTTCAAGCACTGATCCGAAGCTGATGGCTTTGTAAATTTGTGGTTCTTTTTCTTCACTTAAGTTTACGCATTTTGCATAGCATCCGCCTTCAATATTGAAGACACCTGTGTTAGACCAGCCGTGCTCATCGTCTCCAATCAGCTTGCGGCTTGCACTTGCAGAAAGCGTCGTTTTTCCAGTACCTGAAAGGCCGAAAAATAAAGCGACATCGCCTTCTTGACCGACGTTAGCAGAGCAGTGCATTGATAAAATATCTTGTTCAGGAAGTAGGTAGTTCATAACAGAGAAAATGGATTTTTTCATCTCTCCTGCATATTCTGTTCCACCGATCAGAATCGTACGTTTTTCAAAAGAAACGATAATAAACGTTTCAGAGTTTGTGCCATCTGTTTCAGGATCTGCTTTAAAGTGAGGTGCAGATAAGATGGTGAAAGGTTTTTCGTTTGATGATGGTGTTGATCCATCAGGTCTGATGAATAGCTGCTTTGCAAAGAGATTGTGCCAAGCGAATTCATTTACAACTGTAATTGGCATACGGTATTTTTCGTCAGCACCGGCAAAACCATCAAAGACAAATAGTTCATCACGTTCTTTTAAGTATGACACAACCTTTGTATATAAACGATCAAATGCCTCTTTCGAGATCGGCTGATTGACTTGACCCCAATCAATTTTATGTTCAGAGTTTTCTTCTTTTACGATGAATTTATCTTTAGGCGAACGTCCAGTGTAGGCACCCGTTGTGGCGCGTACAGCACCAGTTGAAGTTAAAACGCCTTCATTACGTGCCAGAATCTTTTCAACAAGTTTCGGAACAGATAAATTTTGGTGCGTATTTTCTAATGAGAGCAATGACTGCAAATCTTCTTTTAAATCCACTGAGTTCATAAAAAAACCCTTCCTTTACCGTTGAATTTGTTTGTTTTGATTAGTATAACACATTGATAATAATAGTCTATACTATTTAAACATTTTTGTGTGTGTTTTTTCATTTCTGCTATGAAAATATGCTTTTTGGTGATGCTAATGATGAGGTGAAAAAAAGGGGAGATAATTCCTATGAACCATTGACATGACGCAAGGGTTTAAGATAAGATATCTTATTGAACGGATACTCTTATCCCGAGTTGGTGGAGGGACAGGCCCGATGAAGCCCAGCAACCGGTTTCTTATGAAAAAGGCATGAACATGCTGAGAAACCAAGGTGCTAACCTGATGCAAGGTACAAGAACACCTTGAGCGATAAGAGTGAAAGGCATGCGATCTCAGACCCTTTCCTCGCAATGAAGGAAATGGTTTTTTTATTTTTGGGATATCATATGAACAAATTGCCAATAACATCTCTAATATAAACATGTTGAAATATAAGAGGGAACGAGTTCCGTATCATATTGGAGGCCTCATCTTGGGATGATGTGGTCTTGTACAGGAGGAAATAGCCATTATGAGTCAAAATCGTCGTTTATTTACTTCAGAATCAGTGACCGAAGGACATCCAGATAAAATCTGTGATCAAATTTCAGACAGCATTTTGGATGAAATTTTAAAGAAAGATCCAAATGCACGTGTTGCCTGTGAAACTTCTGTAACAACCGGTCTCGTATTAGTAAGCGGTGAGATTACAACGTCTACTTATGTCGACATTCCAAAGACGGTGCGTGACACGATTAAGGAAATTGGCTACACACGTGCGAAATATGGTTTTGATGCGGAAACATGTGCGGTTCTTACATCAATTGATGAACAGTCTGCTGATATTGCGCAAGGTGTAGACAAAGCGCTTGAAGCACGTGAAGGAACAATGACTGAAGAAGAAATTGATGCGATCGGTGCAGGTGACCAAGGTTTGATGTTTGGTTTTGCAAACAACGAAACTGAAGAGCTTATGCCACTGCCGATTTCTCTTGCACATAAATTATCTCGCCGTTTAACAGAAGTACGCAAGAATGAAACACTTGCATACCTTCGTCCAGACGGAAAAACTCAAGTAACAGTTGAATATGATGAACAAAACAAACCAGTTCGTATTGATACGGTGGTTATTTCTACACAGCATGCACCAGAAGTGACGCTTGAACAAATTCAAAGCGACTTAAAAGAGCATGTCATCCGCCCTGTCGTTCCAAGTGAACTGATCGATGAAGAAACAAAATACTTCATCAACCCAACAGGCCGCTTTGTTATCGGTGGACCTCAAGGGGATGCTGGTTTAACTGGACGTAAAATCATCGTTGATACTTATGGCGGGTATGCTCGTCACGGTGGCGGTGCTTTCTCTGGTAAGGATGCAACGAAGGTTGACCGTTCTGCAGCATATGCGGCTCGCTATGTAGCGAAAAACATCGTAGCAGCTGGTCTTGCAGATTCATGTGAAGTGCAGCTTGCTTATGCAATTGGTGTTGCACAGCCTGTCTCCATTTCAATTGATACATTTGGAACAGGCAAAGCCTCTGAAGAGAAATTAATTGAAGTGGTACGTGCAAACTTTGATCTTCGTCCAGCTGGCATTATTAAAATGCTTGACTTACGTCGTCCGATCTATAAACAAACCGCTGCATACGGTCACTTTGGCCGTCATGACTTGGATCTTCCATGGGAAAAAACGGATAAAGCCGACAAGCTTCGCAAGGAAGCATTAGGAGAATAACAACATACAAAACCGCTTATTTTAAGCGGTTTTCCTTTTGATTAAAAAAAATTCTACAAAAAGCGTAAAAATGTGAAACAAAATTGGACAAAATACTGTCTAATTATAGGTCTACTTTTAAGAAATAACATAACGTGGAGGCAATAATATGTGTGGGTTTGTTGGTGTATTTAATCACCGTCCATTGTCCGAAACTACTGAGCAGGAAGAGTTAATTAAGCAAATGAATCGTCTCATCGTTCATCGAGGTCCGGATGATGAGGGGTACTTTCATGATGAGCATGTAGGATTTGGATTTAGACGTTTAAGCATTATAGATGTTGAACACGGAAAGCAGCCGCTTTCTTATGAAGATGAAAAATATTGGATTATTTTCAACGGAGAAATTTATAACTATGTGGAGCTGAAAGAAGAGCTTGTGAAAAAAGGCTATACGTTCAGCACAGATTCTGATACGGAAGTCCTTCTTGCCACATATCGCCACTATAAAGAAGAAGCGGCATCGAAGCTTCGCGGGATGTTTGCCTTTTTAATTTGGGATAAAGAAGCGCAGTTATTATATGGCGCAAGAGATCCTTTCGGCATTAAACCGCTCTATTTTACACAAATGGATGACCAAGTGTACTTTGCTTCTGAACGCAAAAGCTTAATGGCTGTGAATGAGAACATTTTATTTGATGAGACTGCTTTGCAGCAGTACATGTCTTTTCAGTTCGTTCCTGAGCCAAATACACTTGATCAAAAAGTGCACAAAGTCGAGCCAGGTCATCAGTTTACACTGCGTCCAGGCCAAGACATTGCATTTAAGACTTACTGGAAAGTTCAATTCAAACCTGAACAAACACAAGAGCAGAAATTAGTAGAAGAAGTACGTGATGCTATCTATGATTCTGTAAAAGTCCACATGAGAAGTGATGTGCCTGTTGGTTCATTCCTATCAGGTGGGATCGATTCTTCTTTCATCGTGTCGGTCGCAAAGGAATTTCACCCTGAACTGAAGACATTCTCTGTTGGTTTCCAGCAGGATGGATTCAGTGAGGTAGATGTAGCAAAAGAAACAGCTGATAAGCTGGGATTGCAAAACTTTAGTGCTGTGATTTCTCCTGAGGAATATATGAATGAGCTTCCAAAGATCGTCTGGCATTTAGATGATCCTTTGGCTGATCCAGCGGCGATTCCATTGTATTTCGTGGCAAAAGAAGCGAAAAAACAAGTCACAGTTGTTCTTTCAGGTGAGGGAGCAGACGAGCTGTTCGGTGGATATAATATTTACCGTGAGCCGCTATCTCTAAAGCCTTTTGAATCTGTACCATCCATGCTGAAAAAGCTTCTTCTTCGTCTGGCTCGTTTAATGCCAGAAGGAATGAAAGGGAAAAGCTTTATCGTTCGCGGCTGTACGCCATTAGAGGAACGTTATATCGGCAATGCGAAAATCTTTGAAGAGCCAGTGAAGAAAAATCTCTTAAAGCAGTATGATCCGAACATCACGTATCGTGACGTGACGAAAACATACTTCGAGGAAAGTGCAGGCTACAGCGATATTAACAAAATGCAATATGTTGATATCCATACGTGGATGCGCGGGGATATCCTGCTGAAAGCAGATAAGATGACAATGGCGAATTCTCTTGAGCTTCGTGTTCCATTCCTTGATAAGGTCGTATTTGAAGCAGCTTCTAAAATTCCAGAAGAGCTGAAAACGAAAGACGGCACAACGAAATATTTATTGCGTAAAGCAGCAGAAGGCATTGTACCAGACCATGTGTTAAACCGTAAAAAACTAGGTTTCCCTGTACCTATTCGTCATTGGCTGAAAAATGAGATGAACGCTTGGGCGAAAGATATCATTAAAAACAGTCAAACAGATGAATACATTAACAAGGCATATGTTCTTGATTTATTAAATGATCATTGTGCTGGAAAAGCAGATCATAGCCGTAAGATTTGGACTGTCCTGATCTTTATGATCTGGCATAGCATCTATGTAGAGCGCAGCATTGATCCAGAGCAGTTGAATCACCAGCCGAAAGAAGTTATTTTTAGCTAATGAAAAAGGTTTTCAGCTTTGTGCTGAAAACCTTTTTTGTCATGATAGAAAGTAGTGGAAAAGGGTAAAATAACAAGCGGTACACAGTTATTGCTTAATATCCTGAAAAAAACATGATAAAGTGAAGATACATGTATGATGTTAACGCGATAAAAGGGAACGATAGTATTGTCCTTTTTCTACATATTCTCTGCGGATACGATCCATGTCTTGGATATCTTCATCTGTTAACTGGCGAACGACTTTGGCTGGACGGCCAAAAGCGAGTGAACCTTTTGGGATGACTTTTCCTTGCGGGACAAGGCTACCTGCACCAATAAAGGCTCCTTCGCCAATTTCCGCACCATCGAGAATGATGGATCCCATGCCAATGAGGGCATTTTTTCGAATGATAGAACTATGTAATGTGACTTGGTGTCCAATGGTAGCACCATCTTCAATAAGAAGTGTTTTTCCAGGACTTTGATGCAGACAGGATAAGTCTTGAATGTTGACGTTTTTTCCAATTCTCACAGGAGCTACATCGCCTCTAATGACCGTTTGGAACCAAACGCTTGAATATTCTCCAATTGTGACATCACCTGTAATGGTGGCGTTTTCTGCAACAAAGACCGATTCATGAATCTCAGGTGTAAACTGATGATATGGATAAATCACTTTTTCGACTTCCTTTCTTAATACAACATTTGTGAGGTGTTTACTTTGTGGACTTGGCATGCTGAAAGACCGGTTGGTACAATTGTCATTGTACATGGTGCTAGTGAATATCATGGCCGATATAAATGGCTGATCGAAATGTGGCGAAATGCAGGCTATCACGTCGTCATGGGTGACCTGCCTGGGCAAGGGACATCGACACGTGCGAGAGGCCACATTCGTTCTTTTCAAGAATACATTGATACAGTCGATGAATGGATTGAACATGCGAAGTCGTTCAGACTTCCGACATTTTTACTTGGACATAGTATGGGGGGACTGATTTCGATTGAATGGTTCAAGCAGTATACCCATACGAAGATTGATGGCCTTATTTTATCATCACCTTGTTTAGGTCTGCAATTTAAACCGAAGAAGCTGATGGATTTTGCGTCAAAAGGGCTAAATGTGCTGGCGCCGTCTTTTAAAGTCGAATCTGGGCTGTCGATCGAACTTGCCACACGGAATCAAGATGTGATTGAGGCGGATTCGAATGATTCTCTTTATGTGACGAAGGTGTCGGTTCGCTGGTATCGAGAACTGGTCAAAAATATCGATGCGGCGATGCAGCCAACGAATGTCTTTCGGTCGATTCCGCTCCTGCTCATGCAGGCAGGCGATGACAAGATAGTAGATAAAACAAGAGTGATGAAATGGTTCAATGGCATTGAATCAACCAATAAATCATACCGTGAATGGGAAGGGCTTTATCATGAAATTTTTAATGAGCCCGAGCGAGAAGATGTGTTTAAGGCGGCAAGAGCCTTTACTGATCAATATATTTGATTGTGAGCTTAAGTTGGGGGTGGATTGATTTGTCAGTACCAGAACGTCCTTTTGCACTGATGACGAAGGTGTATAAAGATATTTTTCCGCTAGTTCATCAGGAGCTAAAAAAGTGGCGGGCTCATGCAGAAATGATTGAAAATGAAGAACTGAGAACGCAGGCACTAGCGAGCATATCTAGTAAAACCTTTCACTGTGAAGGCGGGGGAATTTTATCTCTGCTTGCAGGTGAAGCGAAGGAAACGTGTATTGAATTCATTGTGGCGTACCAAACGATTAGCGATTACTTAGATAATTTGTGTGACCGCAGTACATCACTTGATCCAAAGGATTTTCATATGCTGCATCAGGCAATGAGAGATGCACTCGATATTCATGCGGAGCTTAAGCCGTATTATCAATTCCGTGATGATCAAGAGGATCATGGGTACTTGCATGCGCTAGTCAGGACGTGCCAAGATGTGCTGTCACGTCTAGCGCATTATCCGATCATTCAGCCCTATTTACATACGCTGTGTGATTATTATAGTGATTTACAAGTACATAAGCATGTGGTTCCTCATGAGCGTGAACCTCGATTAGAGTCATGGTTCCGCCAGTATGAAAAGGATTTACCGAAGATGGAGTGGTATGAGTTTTCCGCATGTGCAGGATCAACGCTGGGCATTTTCTGTCTTGTGGCTTATGCACTGCAGCCTGATTTTACAGAGAAGCAGGCGAAGCAAATTTACGAAAGCTATTTCCCTTATATTCAAGGTCTGCACATCTTACTGGACTATTTAATCGACCAAGAAGAGGACAGGCTGGAAGGCGATTTGAATTTTTGCTCGTACTACAACTCTCATCACGAGATGATGGATAGACTACAGCATTTTATTGAAAAAGCGGATGAACAGCTGAAAGGCATTCCACACGAGAACTTTCACAAACTAATCAATAGAGGGTTACTTGCGGTCTATTTGTCTGATGAAAAAGTGACAGCCCAAAAAGAGATGAACAAGCTGGCAAAGCGGTTGATCAAATCAAGCGGGAAAACATCGTTCTTTTTCTATATCAATGGCAGAGCCTATCGCACCTATCAGAAAATGCCTTGGATGAAATCTTCATAAAGGATAAAGTAAGCTCATCAGCTTGTAGAAAACACAATGGTTTTCTACAAGCTTTTTTGTTTTGAACGGTTTTGCTTGGGCGATGTACACTTTTTAAGGCGAACCATGATCAGACGTATCCTCTTTTTTCATTACAATCCTCTTATTTGCTGCCGATAATATTCTTAGTGTACGAAAAATAGGAGAAAAGTATGGATCGAATGAATCGTATCTACTCCTTATGACGTATATTTGTTGAAAAACTTAAAAAAGGGGAAGGTCGAATATGTCATTTTTTAAAAAGTTTGCAGCAAGTGTAGGAATCGGTGCAGCAAAAGTGGATACAATTTTGGAGAAAGATGCGTATGAACCGGGAGAAGAAGTAAAGGGAACAGTCCATGTGAAGGGCGGAAAAGTGCCTCAAGATATTCGCTATATTGATTTAAAGTTGAAAACATGGTACACCATTGTAAAAGATGATGAAGAGCAGCGAAAACACACAACCATCCATTCTGTCCGAGTGACTGAATCATTCACGATTCAGCCTGGGGAAGCCCAGCAGTTTACATTCTCATTTCACCTTCCTCTTGATACACCAATGACTGTAGGTAAAGTAGAGGTGGCTGTTGTGACAGACCTTGATATTCAAGGTGGTATTGATAAATTTGATCATGACCGCATTTTCGTAAGCGCGCACCCTTGGGTGAATCGTGTGCTTGAGGCTGTCGGAAACTTAGGCTTTCACCTTCATGAAGCAGACTGTGAAGAAGCACCTTATTTCAGGCGCCGCCTTCCCTTTGTTCAAGAGTTTGAGTTCATACCGACTTCCGACTATTATCGTCAAATGCTTGATGAGTTAGAGGTGATTTTCTTCATTGATGAAGAGGGGCTAGATCTCATTTTTGAAGTTGACCGCAGAGCAAGAGGGCTGCGTGGCTGGCTGGAAGAAATGTATAATGACGGAGAACAGCTTGTACGTGTCCGCTTTACTCAATCAGAGCTTGCAGATGTAGAAGAGCTGGAAGTAGTGCTTGAAGAAATCATTGACCAATACGCTTATTAAATAAAAAAAACTCAAATCCATTAAGAGGATTTGAGTTTTTTTTCGATGGCTACCACGAAGGGCGGATCGTTTTGAATATTCATGTATTGATAAGAGATCACCTGTACTTCTTCGTGATGGAGTGTTTTGCAATAATCAAGAAGGATGTCCTTCTCTTTTTTTCCTTCGGGATGACCGTGGTAAATCACAAGAACGATCAGACCTCCAGGCTTAAGCCAATCCATGAGCTGGTTGATCGCTTCAATGGTCGTATGGGCCTGAGTTGTGACGGTTTTATCGCCTCCTGGTAAGTACCCAAGATTGAACACTGCACCAGATATGTGACCATAAGCTTCGGCTGGCAGATGCTCAGCAAGTTGTTCATGTCCGTCATGGATTAGGTGAACGTAAGGGTAGTGCTCACCAAGTCTTTTGCTTGTTTGCTCGATGGCTTCCTTCTGTACATCGAATGCGAAAACTTGTCCATCCTTCCCGACAAGGTCAGCTAAATAGTGTGTATCATGGCCATTTCCCATCGTTGCATCAATGACAATATCTCCTTTTTGACAAGCACGCTCTAACAGTTCTTTACTAAAAGGGAGCATCCGTTTTAAAATCATTTTGCCGCTTCTTCCAATCTGATGAAGCGTTTGCCCTGGTAGCTGTTACGCCTTTCAAGCTCAGCATTAATGGCATTGAGCACTTCCCATTTATTCACACTCCACATTGGACCTACCATTAATTCAATGGGACCATCGCCTGTAATACGATGAATAATCATTTCTGGGGGCAGGATCTCCAGCTGATCACAGACAAGCTGGACATATTCCTCTTGGCTGAGAAACTCTAGTTTGCCTTTCTCATATTGCTTTACCATCGGTGTTCCTTTTAACAGGTGAAGTAGATGAATTTTAATTCCTTGCACATCTAAATCAGCGACAGCTTTTGCTGTTTCCATCATCATATCTCGGTTTTCAAGAGGAAGACCGTTGATGATATGTGAACAGACCCGAATGCCATGTTTTCGCAGTTTTTCTACACCTTCTACGTAGCATTC
This sequence comes from Bacillus sp. 22483, assembly GCF_052044605.1. Taxonomy (NCBI): domain Bacteria; kingdom Bacillati; phylum Bacillota; class Bacilli; order Caryophanales; family Bacillaceae; genus Bacillus; species Bacillus sp. 22483. The sequence continues at coordinate 39,717 of NZ_JBQENU010000006.1, forward strand.
ATAATCATGAGCACGGTTGATGAGCATCGCTGTCCGCTCATGTACAGTTTGTAGACCAAGTTCAACCCATAAATACGTCCGCTCATTTAACTCAGCTAAATATTCCACGACGTCATCTGGCAGACAATCAGGTCTTGTGGCAATCGATAAACCAACCACTCCATCCAGGTTCATAACGGTTTCGTATTTTTCTTTTAAAACAGGCAGCGGCGCATGTGTGTTTGTGTAAGCTTGGAAATACGCCATGTATTTTCCGTCTTTCCATTTTGTATGCATCCGGTCCTTGATTTCATTAAATTGAGTAATGAGATCATCCGCCCGGTTCCCTGCAAAATCACCAGATCCTGCTGCGCTGCAAAATGTGCAGCCTCCATGTGCGACAGTACCATCACGGTTTGGACAATCAAAGCCGCCGTCTAGTGCGACTTTAAATACTTTATGACCAAAGTGCTCACGCAAATGATAATTCCATGTGTGATAACGTTTTTCGCTGTTTGAATATAAAAAAGGGTTATGCTGATCCAAGTCAGTAACCTCCTTGCATAATAATAGGCATCCTTAAAGTTTAACAAAAATCACGAAAGAGGACAATTGAATCTGTCCAACATTTTCTTTAGTGAAAAAGCTTTACGTGGGCAAAATAGGCGAGAGAAATATTTAAATGGAGGGATGGCTAGATGGCAACTAGAAAATCAATCGATGAATTTGTCCAAAAAAGCACTGAGACTCTTGAATTTGCAAGCGAACAGTTTGATTTGAGCTCTCGCCAAGAACATTATAACGAGGAAGAATTTTCAAAAGCGCAGCTCATGCTAGAGGATGCGGTGAATGAATTAGAAAAGTTAAAAGATGTCGCCAATGATCAGCAAAGAGAACGTTTAGACAGAACGCGTGTACAAATTCAAAGTCTGCAAAACCAAATGATTTTAGGTATTTCATACGAGAACGAATGATGAACAGATCCTTCTTTTAAGGGTCTGTTTTTATTTTTTGGCTGTTTTCGCAAAGTTGTTTTTGGATAAATAGGTTTTTATTCTGTTAAAGTATGTTATATATAGAAATTGAAAATATCTTCAAGGGGGTAGAAGAAATGTTGGAGACTCTTCCTGATTGGTTTTGGGCATTATATTACTTGTTTTTCTTAGCAACATTAGGAACCGCAATATTCAGTGTTGTGAAAAATAAACATAGGGGATTGTCCATTCTAACCATTGGAATTACTGTTACAATTCCGATTATTAGCCTGATAAATAGCATTGGTAGAGTAGAAGGAATGAATGAATTTGAACACTTATTTAGTCAATTGCGACAGGGTGCAGTTTGGTCTATCTTTACAGTTATAGGCTATATATTTTTATTAGTATGGTGGGTGCTAATCCTGTTCAAAAGCAAGTCCAAAAAGCAAGTCCAAAAACAAAGTAATAGTATCTAATTAAAACATTGTAGAGACCTCAATATTCGGGGTCTTTTATTATGCACTTTTTCAGGCGATTATGAAAGTGATGAACACCCTAAACCAGAAGCAAACCTGGCTTCCGAAAGCTTTTAAGTAGCTTCGTCATTTTATCTGGTTCGTCTGCCAATTTTTTTCTAAAGTCTCTTGACTTTTCAATCAAGTGTCTATATTGTATTAAGTGTACTATATCAACTAATACACTACAGACACTTAAACGTGAAGAAAGGTGTTTAACCATGAAAAAAGAAAAAAAACCAATCAATTTAAAGTGGATGGTGCTGGCTGTTGCGTTAGCATGTACATTTTTTTTCGTTCTCGTTTTCATTGGTTTTGAAGTTCAAAAAGATTTTATTCCAAATTCGGTCCCTTTAATGCAAGGACATGATCAAGCGATAGGACTGCAAAAGCATGAATGAGAAAAGAGGGAGCCATCATGATTCAAATAGATCCAAGAAGCGCTGCACCAATATATGAACAAATCATTGAGCAGTTAAAAATTTTGTGCTTAAAAGGCGTGATGAAACCAGGTGACAAACTGCCCTCTGTGAGAGAGCTTGCCACCATTATTATTGCGAATCCAAACACCGTCAGCAAAGCGTATAAAGAGCTTGAACGAGAAGGAATTATTGAAACATTAAGAGGCCGTGGAACGTATGTGACAGAAGGTGCACAGTTAAAGCTGAATGAAGGGAAGGTGTTAGAGATGAAGGAGCAATTAAGGCAGCTTATTATTGAAGCTCATTATGCCGGTATTGATATTCATCAACTCAAAGAGTGGTTGGAGGAGATCGGCTCAAGTCTAAAAGGAGGAAACCAAGTTGATTGAGGTCAGAAATGTATCAAAGAAATTAAATGGACGCGAAGTACTCAGCGACGTTTCCTTCAAGATAGGCGAAGGAGAGATCTTTGGTCTGCTTGGCCGGAATGGCTCTGGTAAAACAACACTGCTTCGCTTGATTCAGCAAATCCTTCTTCCAGATGAAGGAGAGATTTATTTTAAAGATGTACTCGTAAAAGACCACCCGTTAGTGAAGCAAAATATTGTGTATATGCCAGTCGTAAATCCCTACTTTGACCGGTACAATTATGGACAGCTTGTGAAGCTGTTAAAACAACTGTATCCAAAGTTTGACGTGACATATGCCAATGAGCTTGTGAACCGGTATGAGATTCCGGAAAAAGTGAAATACCGTGAATTGTCGACAGGTTTAAAGAAACAGCTGTCCCTCATTTTAAGTTTTGCCATCAAACCAGCAGTCATTTTGTTAGATGAGCCGACAGACGGGATTGATGCAGTCACAAGAAATGACGTTCTTCAGCTGATGATTGACGAGGTGGCAGAACGACAAACAACGATTTTAATTACATCTCACCGTTTAGAGGATATTGAGCGTATGTGTAACCGAATCGGGTTTTTGGAAGGAAATCAGCTCACAAGTGTTATGGATTTAGATGAATTAAAGAATGACTACGTTAAAATCCAGATGGCATTTGAAGAGGATATGAACTTAAGTATTAGAAAAAAAGGCGTTGCCATTTTAGATCAAGCGGGTGTGTTCTATACAGCACTTGTACTCAAAACAGATGAAGAAGCAAAAGAGTATTTGAAATCGCTTGAACCAAAAGTGTGGCATGAACTGCCTGTAAATTTAGAAGAAGTATTCATTGCGAAGTTTGGAGGGAAACGCAGATGGTAAAGCGGCAATTGTTATATAAGGAATGGAAGCAGTCTGAGCTGACATTCATTTTAGTGATGCTTGTTGCGATCTTTGCGACGCCATTATCCCTCTTAATGGAGTACTCAACCTTTCAAGATTGTTTGAATAACCGAGACTGTCTAATGGATACAACAACATTCACTTATATTTTTAAGACGGACGCATTTCTCTCACTTTCATGGGTCATGGGCGTATTTTTTGCTGTGATTCAGCTAGGATTTGAAAGAAATAAAGGGCAGATGGACTTTACCGTATCCTTGCCGTTTAGTAGAAGTTCCATCTTTCACACAAAGTTTTTCTTAGGTGCTGGAATTATTGCAAGTGTTCATGCTGTTTCATACCTTCTCATTTATTTATTAAAATTAGGTCTTGGGCCAATAGAGACACCTGGATTTAACAGTCTTTATGTTTCTGCACTGTTGTCAGCCTTGATGATCTATAGTTTGTTTTTTGCAGCAGGTGCTTTAACAGGGAGTGCTATTTCTCAAGCAATCGTTGGATTTAGTACAGCTATTTTACCTTACTTAGTGATTGGTTTACCAATCCTTCATTTAGATTTTATCTTTAAAACAAGCGGGATGTGGCTGGATAAAATCTTTAATTTTTTGATCACGCCCATTTCCCCCATTACTTATATTACAGCTAACAGTTTTTATCAGGAATATCCGCTTTGGTTCAATGGTGAAGAATACATCATTCCAATTGTCATGATGTTGCTATTTTACCTTATTGGCTTGTTTAGCTTTATTAAACATCCAATTGAACGAAATGGCCGATTCTTCCTTTATTCAATAATGGATCGCCCAATTCAAATTATGGTGATCGTGTTCGGAGTCTTAGGGTTTGGCTGGGTTGGTTTTTCCTCAGATTCATTAATTGGATATTTTGTTGGTATGTGCATCGGTGGAGCTGTAGGTGCACTGACGAGTTATTTCTTAATCTATCGAAAAAGATAAACAGAGAGCAGGGGAGTAGAGATGATTCAAATTCAATCGTTAGATCATGTGTTTAAAATTGGGAAAAAGGGCAGGGAGAACGAGATTCCTGTGCTCAAAGACATTGACTTGTCTATTAAAAGAGGCGAAATTGCATGTATCGTCGGACGAAGCGGTTCGGGGAAATCAACTTTACTGAATTTAATATCGGGATATATTACGCCAACAAGCGGACAAATTATCGTTGATGGCACCAATGTGACCGGCTTTAATGAGAAAGAATGGGCAGACTTTCGGTTAGATCATTTTGGCTTTATCTTTCAAAGCTTTCAATTGATCGGGAGTTTAACAACATATGAGAACGTTGAACTTCCGCTCACTTTAAAAGGTGTGAAGCCGTCTGAGCGAAAAGTGAAAGTAAAGGAAATGCTGAAACGAGTTGGACTGGAACATCACGCAGGACATTATCCTAATGAACTGTCAGGTGGACAGCAGCAGCGTGTGAGTATTGCAAGAGCCTTGATCCTTAATCCGTCTATTATTTTAGCGGATGAGCCAACAGGCAGTCTGGATTCAGAAACTGAAGGCGAAATTCTAGCCTTTATCCAACAGCTTAATCGTGAAAAAGGAATTACATTTGTCATCATTACACATGACGATGAAGTCGCTTCAATCGCAGACACAACGTTCCAGCTTCATGATGGTGTATTAAAGAAAGGGGATCAGTCCATTGAAATTTAGAGATCAGGTCAAATTCATCAGAAGAAATATGAAGAAAAATAGATTGCGTGTGTTTATGACCATACTTGCAACGACAATGGCATGCTCTTTCTTAATCGTTCTAGCGTCAGTTGGTTTTGGTCTGCAAAAATCGGCTCAAGATGAAATCATGAAACAACAAATTATCACAGAAATTAAAGTGTTAGGCAAAGAAAAAGGTGACGTCAAGGTTGACGATTTAAAGAAATATGATCATGCGAAATCTGTCGTTGCGAGAACGTCAATCATTCCATCGGTTCACGTCGAGCTCGATAATCGCTCAAGTGATACGCAGGCTGTACTGACAGATATGAAAGAAGAAAAAGAGGCAGGCCTTGAACTAGACCGTGGAAAAGTCCCAACATCGGCGAATGAAATTGTAGTTGGGTATCAAATGGCAGAACAACTTTGGACGGAAAAAGAACGAAAAGACTATGAAAAAGAAATGAATCAGACATCAAATGGTGAAGAGACACCGGAAGAGCCAAAAGGCTATACGAAGGAAATTTTAAACAAAGTCATTCAAATCAAGGTACCAAAACTGAATGAAGAAAATGAAGTGGTGAAAGAAAAGACGTTCGATTTCCGTGTCGTCGGTGTATTGAAGAAACCGAATTTGGAGTGGCAGCAGGATCATAAAATTCTTATTCCGAATGCTTATGAAAAAGAATTTAGTCAAGTGCTCGATCTGTCTCCTGATGCAGGAAATGTCGAAAAAATGACGTCTGTCTATGCTGATAAGTTCGACAATGTCGGTGCGCTCACAGATAAGCTGACAGATGACGGCTATCAAGTCATCTCTGTGACGAATCAGCTTGAAGGAATGGATATGTTCTTTACAGTCTTTAAAATTGGACTCATCTTTGTTGGATGTATTGCGGTCATTATTTCGGCGATTGGCATTTTCAATACGATGACAATGGCCGTTACAGAGCGGACACAAGAGATTGGGATCATGAAAGCCATCGGTGCGAATCCTTCCATTATTAAGCGAATGTTCCTCATGGAAAGTGCTTATATTGGGGTGATTGGATCGATCATCGGGATTATCATCTCGTACATCGTTAGTTTTGCAGTGAATTTAATCATTCCAGCGATTTTGTCTTCCATGTCTGAGGGAGCATCAAGCGATCAATTCTCGATCACCTTCTCCTATATACCGCTAAGCCTTGTGGTCACAGCAACAGTGATTAGTGCAGGAGTTGCCATTATTTCTGGACTCAATCCAGCACGTAAGGCGACAAAAACGAATGTATTAACAGCATTAAGAAGAGAAATTTAAAGAAGAACCTCCTGTACCTATATTGGGCTGACAGGAGGTTTTTTTATCGTCAAAAGATGTCTATTGCTTTGGTGCCCGGTACCCTGCACGCTCAGCTTCTTCTACGGAGCAGAACATTTTGGTCACGTTTTTTGTCCGTGAGTAGTATCTGCTACTTGGTGTGTGATATATGCCGTTGACACTTCCTTTAATATTACAGGCGGCAGATTCTTTTTTTGTTTCTTTTTGTGACTCATGACCGCCAGTATTGGCCCCATCATCTTTAGGAGCAGATCGCTGGGCCGATGACGTGGTGTCTTTGTTTACTTTCTGGTGTTCTTTTTTGAGTGTTTCGTTTGTAGAGGTTAGCTTGTCTATTTTCTCTTCAAGCTCATGGATGGTTTTTTCTTGCTGTTTGACTGTCTTCTTTTCGGAGGTGATGTTTTCTAATTTCTTGGATAGCTTTTCTTTTTCTTTGGTCACGTCTTCTAAAGAGGCCGTCAGCGTTTCTTTGTCTTCCTTTAGACGAGAAATGTCAGATGCTAATTGTTTTTGCTCTTTCAGCAGCTGTTCAGAAGATGGATCTGCTTGTGCCTTCGGAGCACCTGTGCCGGCAAACGGTAATGACATAATAGAAAAAACAAGACCAATGGTCAAAAAAGGATAGAAGAGTTTTTTTGAAAAGATTTGTTGATTTTGGTGTTTAAGTAATAAGAAATTGACGGCATATCCTATGGCGAAACAAATACATAAAAGACCTATGATGAGTAACATCATCATCTGGCAGCCCCCCTATATCGCTATTTATACCTATCATACCTCATTTTTCCATTTTGGGGAGCGGTTCAATTAAAAAAACCCTGTTTAAACAGGGTTTTCAGCTAATGGCAATCCTTTGATTGCTTCTTTTACTGTTAAATAAGTGATCGTATTCTGGAAGTCTGTATCTAAGTCTTTCATTTTCATCGCAAGCTGTGGTTTGATCCCAGTGATGATGAGTTCAGTTCCAGTTAAGTTCAGCAGGTGATGCAGTTTGAAAATTCGCGCTGCAACGGAATCATCGACATCAATTAAACCAGAAAGATCGACAATTAAATAATCATCCTTTGAATCTTCTAATATACAAGTTAACTTCGCGACGATGGCATCAAAGCGTTCTTCTGATAATTTTCCGATGAGTGGAAGAGCGGAAACACCATTTTTGATTGGGACAATTGGCGTCGACAGAGAGGTGACTTCCTGTAAGGAATCTTCTAGGAGTTGTTCATATTCTTTCTGCTTTGTAATATCCTTTTGAAAGCCAATGAAAAATGTTTTGTCATCTTGTTCAATGTATAGAGGATCTATATTGAGTTCATTCCAAAAAAAAGTACCGTCTTTTTTATAATTTTTGAGCTGTGTGGTAATAGGTGTTTTGTTTTGAATTCCGTGACGTATTAAGGCAAGTTGCTCTTGATTTGTGTCTTTTCCTTGGAGGAATCGACAATTACGTCCAAGAATCTCATCTGGTTTATATCCAGTCATTTGTGTAAAGCCATGATTCACATAAACGATAGGGTTATCCTCTAAAGAAGGGTCTGTAATGACAACACCAATCCGCGCATGATCCAGCGCTTTTTTTATGAGTTCAAGCTGTTTTTGCAAGCCGAAGATGTTCGAGCTGACCATATTACCCTCCTTTGCTGCTACTATTAGACATTTAAGATGGTTTTTTTGAAACCAAATGAATTCTTTTTAAACGTAACATAACATATGTTCTGTTTCAATGATTGCAATCGCTTTGTTAAATTTGTCATCATAGTTTGTCCTCCATTAGAATAGAGTAAGTAAGGAGACTTTTCATTAGAAAAAGAAGGGATCATTTGAGGATAATTCATAAAATGACAAAAATAGTTAATATGGATTAGGTAAAAATGATTCCAATGCATCAAGATTGTTTTTGGGTCATTCACATATAATGGAAGAAACAAGCTTTTTTTCTTCGTTAGAGAGAATAGACCTTTTACATGGATTATGACGGAACAGCAGAATGGCATTACAGGGGGCTGGACAGCCTGAAGTCGCTTTACTATTCTAAGGGCTTTAGGAAGGTGATGAAAATGCTGCAACAAGTCATTATTGCTTGCGCCATTGGAGGGGTCATGGGCATTCTCGGTCACGTAAAGAAAAAAGGCAGGCTAGAGAAGCCCAGAATGACAAAGAAGTTTATTTATCTAGGGTTTATTGAAGATTGGCTCGTTGGGATGATTGCTGCTACACTGCTTGTCTTATCCTCAAATCCCGAATCTAGTCTGCACTTGATCATCTTATCCATTATTTCAGGTTACGGAGGAGAAGCAGTTCTGCGAAGCTTCGATTTTGTGAGAGAAGAACGTTCACAGGATGCAGGCTCCAACCGTCATAACCGATCTCCACACGAATAATATCCTCACTTTACCCTAGTCTAGGGTACATTCCCATTGTATACAAACCTGCTTGCACTTATGATCATAATTCTATAAAATACTACTTAGATGACGGTTACGATAAGAACAGTGAAGAGGAGTAGTAGGAAAGCAGTATTTGTCTTTAGAGAATTGACGGCTGGTGAAAGTCAATCAAATCTGCTTCTGAACTCGCCTCAGAGTTGCAGTTGCGTTAAAGCTTCTGTCGCATGTCTGCGTTAAAGATATTAAGTGAGCGTATGAACAGTTCATGACGCTAACAAGGGTGGTACCGCGGGAACCAAAAAATCTCTCGTCCCTTTCTAGGGATGAGGGTTTTTTGTTGATTTTAGAAAAATCTGAATTCTTGCAGTGGTCATCTGTGCAGATAAAGCCGTACACATTAAAGGAGGTTTTCACATTGAGTTTTCAGCATCGGGAAATTGAAAAGAAGTGGCAGGATTATTGGCTGACACATAAAACATTCGCCACATCTGACTCGGAAGATAAGCCAAAGTTTTATGCGCTAGATATGTTTCCTTATCCATCAGGAGCAGGGCTTCATGTAGGGCATCCTGAAGGATACACAGCAACGGATATTTTATCACGTATGAAACGTATGCAGGGATACGATGTTCTTCATCCAATGGGATGGGACGCATTTGGTCTTCCAGCGGAACAATATGCGCTGGATACAGGAAATGATCCAGCTGCATTTACAGAAGAGAACATTAATAATTTCCGCCGCCAAATTCAATCATTGGGCTTCTCGTATGATTGGGATCGAGAAATTAACACGACAGATCCGAATTATTATAAATGGACGCAGTGGATTTTCTTGAAATTGTACGAAAAAGGATTGGCGTATATTGATGAAGTACCTGTAAACTGGTGCCCAGCACTTGGTACAGTCCTTGCAAATGAAGAAGTCATTGATGGGAAAAGTGAGCGCGGAGGGCATCCTGTTGAAAGACGTCCAATGAAGCAATGGATGCTAAAAATTACAGCATATGCGGACAGGCTATTAGAAGATTTAGAAGACATTGATTGGCCTGAAAGCATCAAAGACATGCAGCGCAACTGGATTGGACGTTCTGAAGGTGCACATGTTCACTTCGAAGTAGAAGGACATGACGAACAGTTTACTGTGTTTACAACACGTCCTGATACACTATTTGGTGCAACATATGCCGTTCTTGCACCAGAGCATACACTAGTTGAAAAAATTACAACAGCTGCTCAAAAAGAAGCAGTTGAAGCATATATCAAAGAAATTCAATCTAAGAGTGACTTAGAGCGAACAGATCTTGCTAAAACGAAAACGGGCATTTTCACAGGTGCTTATGCCATCAATCCATTGAATGGGGAAAAGATGCCGATCTGGATTGCAGATTATGTGTTAGCCACATATGGCACTGGAGCGATTATGGCAGTTCCTGCTCATGATGAGCGTGATTATGAATTCGCCAAAACATTCGATCTTCCCATCAAAGAGGTTGTCGAAGGTGGAGACATTGACAAAGAAGCCTACACAGGTGATGGAAAGCACATCAACTCTGATTTCTTAAACGGCTTAGGGAAAGAAGAAGCAATTGAAAAAGCGATTGCATGGCTGGAAGAACATCAAAAAGGTGAAAAGAAAGTCACTTATCGTTTAAGAGACTGGCTGTTCAGCCGTCAGCGTTACTGGGGAGAGCCAATTCCAATTATTCATTGGGAGGACGGAACATCTTCAGCTGTTTCAGAGGAAGAGCTTCCACTGATTTTGCCTAAGACGACTGAGATTAAGCCAAGCGGAACAGGTGAATCACCTTTAGCCAATATTAAAGACTGGGTTGAGGTTGTAGATCCTGTAACAGGTAAGAAAGGCCGCCGTGAAACGAATACGATGCCACAATGGGCAGGTAGCTGCTGGTACTTCTTACGTTATATTGATCCACATAACACAGAAGAACTTGCATCGCCTGAAAAGCTGAAGAAATGGCTTCCGGTTGATGTGTATATTGGTGGAGCAGAACATGCTGTGCTTCATCTGCTATATGCACGATTCTGGCATAAATTCTTGTATGATATTGGTGTTGTTCCAACAAAAGAACCGTTCATGAAATTGTTCAACCAAGGAATGATTCTTGGTGAAAATAATGAAAAAATGAGTAAATCAAAAGGGAATGTTGTCAACCCAGATGATATCGTAGAATCTCATGGTGCAGATACATTAAGACTGTATGAAATGTTCATGGGGCCTTTAGATGCGTCAATTGCTTGGTCTGAAACAGGTCTTGATGGTGCTCGTCGTTTCCTAGATCGTGTATGGCGTCTGTTTACAAATGAAGATGGCTCCATCAGTGATAAAGTGACAGAGCAATCTGGCGGGCCATTAGAGCGAAGCTACCATGAAACCGTCATGAAGGTAACAGATCATTATGAAGGCTTACGTTTCAATACTGGGATTTCACAATTAATGGTGTTCATCAACGATGCATACAAGGCTGACACACTGCCGAAAGAATATGCAGAAGGCTTTGTGAAACTTCTTTCTCCAATTGCACCGCATGTAGCGGAAGAGCTTTGGAATAAACTTGGTCATGAAGGGTCTATTTCTTATGAAGCATGGCCGCAATATGATGAGTCAAAACTTGTCGATGATGAAGTGGAAATTGTCGTACAGCTAAATGGAAAAGTGAAAGCAAAATTAACGGTTCCTGCTGATGCAACAAAAGAGCAGCTAGAAGAGCTTGCGAAAAATGATGCACGGATAAAAGAACAGCTTGAAGGGAAAACAATCCGTAAAGTGATTGCGGTTCCTGGAAAACTTGTCAATATTGTCGCGAACTAATGAACGCACCCATCGGTATCAGCCGATGGGTGTTGTTTATTTCCCGGGACATAATTTTGTCGAAAACAAGGTAATTCCTCCATCAATCTCGTATTTAACAAGTTGATCAAGAAAATGAGGAGTGACGTCAATGGAAAAGGAAAGCAAACGTGAACAACTGCTCAGTTTATTAGGGGAAATGCCGGAGCGCCATCGTGTGGAGGCGTATACGTTAAAGATTGAGGAACGTGAATCGTACTTAGTAGAAACACTCATTCTCTCTATTCATGGGGTGGAGGAAGTTCCGGCTTATTTTGTGAAGCCGAAAGATACAGTGAAAAAAAGGCCTGTTGTCTTGTTCCAGCATTCTCATGGTGGGAATTATGTGGATGGGAAAGAAGAGTTATTGAAGGGGGCTCATTATTTGCAAGCGCCTTCATACGCAAAAGAATTCACTTCAAAAGGTTATAGTGTGTTGGCGATTGACCACGCGGGATTTGGTGAAAGAAGGGGCAGAACAGAAAGTGAAATTTTCAAAGAAATGCTGTTAACAGGAAAAGTGATGTGGGGCATGATGCTGTATGAGAGCATGTGTGCAATTGATTATTTGTTGTCCCGCTCTGATGTGCTCCCAGAGCGTTTAGCTGTTTTTGGGATGTCAATGGGCGGTCTTCTTTCATGGTGGACGGCAGCACTTGATGAGAGGGTCAGTGTGTGTGTGGATCTTTGCGCACAGGTTGATCATCACACATTGATTGAAACGAATCATTTAGATAGACACGGTTTTTACTATTATGTACCGAGCTTAGCTAAGCACTTTACAGCAGCTGACATCCAAGAAATGATTTTCCCAAGACCGCATTTAAGCTTAGTTGGAAAACATGATCAGCTTACACCTGCTGAAGGTGTTGGACGAATTCAACAGACATTAAGTCAAGCCTATCAAGCTGCTTCCTTAAAGGAACGTTATCAGCTTGTAGGTTTACATGCAGGTCATTTTGAAACGGCTGCTATGCGCCACGAGGCTACACGTTTTTTGAAAAAGTGGCTGTAATCAATAGACGGCATGGACATACTACTCCGATAGAAGATGAAGGAGGAAACAGATGAAAAAAATCACCATGATTGGCGGATGTGGTGTCATCGGACGTTTATTAACTAAAGAGCTCTCTTCGGAGTATGACGTGACCATCATTGATCAAACAAGGTGTGTAGAAGAAGTCATCATGGCAGATGCGGCAATTGAAGAGAATTTGTTTCAAGTCATCCCAAGAGATACAGATGTGATCATTCATCTTTTAAACGTGGACATGACGCATGATGTGATGAATGAAAAGGAGTTTGCAAAAATGAATGATGTGTTTTGGAAAAGCACGTATGATATGTTTCGTTCAGCGGCCCGGTTAAGCATTCCAAAAGTCATTTTTGCAAGCAGTAATCATGTGACAGATCGATATGAAAAAGATGGTCACTCCTTACTAGGGCGAGAAATTACGACTGATGATGTACCAGCAACGAAAAATGTGTATGGCATTTTAAAATTTGCTTCCGAACAGCTTGGGCGTTTGTTTCACGATCAAACAGGTATGTCTGTCATCAATTTGAGAATTGGAACCGTCGTGACAGATGAGATGGAAGGATTGCACACCAAAAAAAGAACGAAACGAACGCTTCTTTCACATGAAGACCTTTTCGGCATGATCAAGGCTGCCATCGAAACGGACGTTCCATTCGGGACTTATTATGCCGTATCAGAAAACGAAGGAAAACCTTGGTCTACTGAGAAAACGAAGCAGGAGTTAGGCTACAGGCCAGATGTCAATACGGCAGAAATTCTGAAAGAAAACGATCAGGCATAGGGCATAATCATGACATTAGCTCATGATCTTTTTCTTTTCATTGATGAGGCTAAAAGCACGAATGGCATGATCATCTCTGTGGTCTGTCATGATGATTATAGACGCTTTCTTCCCCCGTTTGTTACATTTTAATCACGATATCGTCAAAGGCTGCAGCTTATGTTCAGACGAAATGATAACGCTTACAAAGAAAGGGCGTGATGAACATAGATCGTTCTATTAAAGGCCGATTGTTCAATGTATTTAATTACTCTTTTCTACTCATGTTCGCATTAATATGTGTGCTCCCGTTCATCCATGTCATTGCCGCCTCTTTTGCGACAGTAGAAGAGGTCATCTCAAAGAAGTTTATTTTGTTTCCAACGACGTTTTCTCTAGAGGCCTATCGCTATATCTTTTCTACAGATATTGTGTATCGCAGCCTGATTGTATCCATTCTTGTGACACTCGTTGGAACAGCGGTCAGCATGTTTTTATCCTCACTTATGGCGTATGGGCTGTCTCGTCAGGAGCTAAAGGGCAGGAGAACCCTCATGTTTCTCGTTGTCTTCACGATGCTGTTTAGCGGAGGGATGATTCCGACGTTTATTGTCGTGAAAACACTAGGGCTGCTTGATACTTACTGGTCACTCATTCTGCCAGTGGCCATCAATGCATTCAATTTGATCATTTTGAAAAACTTCTTTCAAAACATTCCGGCAAGCCTTGAAGAATCAGCGAAGATGGACGGCTGTAACGACTTAGGGATCTTCTTTAAAATCGTGCTGCCACTTTCTTTGCCAGCTATTGCGACGATTTCACTTTTTTATGCCGTGACGTATTGGAATACGTACATGACAGCCATTTTATATTTAAACGATTCAGTGAAATGGCCGATTCAGGTCCTGTTAAGACAAATCGTCATTGTATCAAGCGGTATGCAGGGAGATATGTCAGATATGGGCTCATCAACACCGCCGCCAGACCAAACCATTAAAATGGCGGTCATCGTCGTGGCGACCATTCCCGTTCTGCTTGTCTATCCATTTATTCAAAAGCATTTCAACAAAGGGGCATTACTAGGTTCTGTAAAGGGTTAAAAAGATGGAATAACGGAGGGATCTTATGGGGAGAAAGAAATTATGGCTGATTGCCTTTGTTTTGTTATTTGCCGCAAGCGGTATTCTGTCAGCTTGTTCAAGTAAAGGAGCAAGCTCATCAGATGAAAAGGTTGATTTAGACAAAAAGGTGAAACTGACATGGATGGCGATTTTGTATCATCAGCAGCCGCCAAAAGATTCAGTGTTAGAAGAGATTGAGAAGCTCACAAATACAGAGCTTGATATTACGTGGGTGCCTGATGCGGTGAAAGAAGACCGTTTAAATTCAGCACTTGCCGCAGGAAACCTCCCGCAAATTGTGACGATTCAAGACATTAAGAATTCATCTGCTATCAATGCGTTTAGATCAGGCATGTTCTGGGAAATCGGTCCATACTTAAAGGATTATCCAAATTTAAGTAAGATGAACGAACTGATTAATAAAAATGCCTCTATCGATGGGAAGCTTTATGGCATTTATAGAGAGAGACCACTTTCAAGACAAGGGATTGTCATTCGAAAGGATTGGCTTGAAAATTTAAATTTGGATACACCAAAAACGCTGGATGACCTTTATGAAGTAGCCAAGGCATTTACTGAAAAAGATCCGAACAAAAATGGCAAGGACGATACAATTGGTTTTACAGACCGTAACGATTTGATTTACGGTGCATTTAAAACGCTTGGTTCTTATGAAGGAATGCCAACAGATTGGAAAGAAGAAAACGGCAAATTTACGCCAGACTTTATGACGGATGAGTATATGAATACAATGAAATATATGAAAAAGCTGCGTGACAACGGCTATATAAACAAAGACTTCCCAGTCACAAGCAAAACGCAACAGCAAGAATTGTTCTCACAAGGAAAAGCGGGTATCTATGTTGGAAATATGGTAGATGCAGTGAACTTAAGAGATGATGCAACAGATAAAAACATGGAAGTGGATATTATCAACCGAATCAAAGGCCCAGATGGCAAAGAACGTGTATGGGCATCAGGCGGCCATAATGGCATCTTCGCCTTCCCGAAAACAAGCGTCAAATCAGAAGCAGAGTTAAAGAGAATTTTGGCTTTCTTTGACCGAATTGCAGAAGAAGACGTGTATGGTCTCATGACATACGGGATTGATGGAAAGCATTATAACAAACAAGATGGAAATACATTTGTGAGGGAAGAAAGCCAAGTGAAAAGCTGGCAGACAGATGTACAGCCGCTTGTCAGCCTCGTAGGGATTGATAAACGTTACTTGAAAAATAAAGGCGATGCAGTTCGTACAAAATATGAAGAGCTAGAAGAAGACAATAAAAACATCATTGTCGCTAACCCTGCTGAAAGCCTGTATTCAGAAACAGCATCAGAGCGAGGAAATGAATTGAAGAAAATCATCGATGATGCGACCTATAAGTTCATTCTTGGTGATATCAACGAAGAACAATTTAAGAAAGATGTAGAGAAGTGGAAATCAAATGGTGGAAATAAAATCATAGAAGAATATGAAGCTTCCTTTAAAAAATCAAAATGATGAACATGAAGACCCCCGCTTAGTAAAAAGCGGGGGTGTTTTCATTAAAAATCGAAGTTGTCTGGATCAGGACCAATTCGTTTATTTTCATTTAAGTCAGACAGGCGCTTCATATCCTCATCAGATAGGACAAAATCAAAAATATCGGCATTTTCTTTTAAACGATGGGCTTTCGTTGATTTAGGAATCGTAATGACGCCTTTTTGCACATCCCAGCGCAAAATAATTTGAGCAGGTGTTTTGCTGTATGTGCCTGCAAGCTCCGTGATCAGCGGGTGGTGCAGCAGCTCTCCCTGCATAAGTGGTGACCAGGCTTCCATTTGGATGCCATGTGTTTTCAAATACGTAAACAGCGTTTCCTGCGTGAGTTTTGGATGAAACTCGACTTGATTAATTGCTGGAATGATGTCCGCATCTTTCAATAATTCGTCTAGATGATGCGGCTGAAAGTTACTCACACCGATGGCTCTGACTTTTCCTTCACGGTACAGCGTTTCAAGCGCGCGCCATGCTTCCTTGTATTTCCCTTCAACTGGCCAGTGAATTAAATACAGATCAAGATAATCAAGCTGAAGTTTTTTCAGGCTGTCTTCGTATGCTTTTAGTGTCGCTTCATATCCTAAATCGGCATTCCACACTTTGGATGTCACAAAGATGTCTTCGCGGCGAAGGCCTGTTTCTGCTAGACCAAGTTGTATGCCTCGTCCAACACCTTCTTCATTGCCGTAAATAGAAGCTGTATCAATACTGCGATATCCTAATTGAATGGCTGTTTTAACAGCTTCAATTAATTCCGTTCCCTCTTCAACCTGAAAGACCCCAAGACCAAATCCTGGCATGCGGACGCCGTTGTTTAATGTTTTTTTACTTTGTAAATCATTCATATGAAAGACTCCTTTAAATGGTTTGTTTGTTTTCTTTTTGTTCGATTTGATGACTCACCATCGTGAGTATGGCCGCCATGAGCACCATGATGCCGCCAACCCAGCCGGTATGCACAAGCCCAAGGGTATCTGTCACGATGCCGCCTAAAAATGAACCAATGGCGATACCTGCATTAAAGGCAGCGATATTCAGAGCGGAAGCGACATCGACAGCTCCGGGTGTATACCTTTCCGCAAAATCAACGACGGCAACTTGAAGGCCGGGTACGTTCATGAAAGCAAAAAGTCCCATCAGCATTACAGTTCCAATCCCGAGTGCCATAAATCCAGCAGTAAAGCTAAGGATAAACAAGATGAGACTTTGAATGATAAACATATAAATCAGTGCTTTCATTGGCTGTTTATTCGCTGCTTTTCCGCCAATGACATTCCCAGCGGCGATGGTCATCCCGTATAACAGCAGGATCAAGGCAACTGTTCCAGGCGCAAGACCTGTCACATGCTGTAAGAGAGGGGATAAATAGGTGAAGACGACAAAGGTTCCTCCATACCCTGTAGCAGTAATGACAAATAAAAGCAACATTCTTTTCGACTTTAATAAGGCCGCTTGATCCTTAAACGTTGTTTTCACGCCCTGTTTCAATTGAGACGGAACAAGGAAATAGTTAGAAATCAGTGCGATTAGGCCAATCATGACAATCACACCAAATGACGTACGCCAGCCGAGCTCATGACCAAGAAACGTACCGAATGGCACACCGGTCACAGTAGCGACTGTTAAACCAGTGAACATAAAGGCAATAGCGCTTGCCCGCTTTTCTTTCACCACAAGGCTTGCGGCAATGGTCGAGCCAATCGACATAAATACGCCATGTGATAGGGCTGAAATCACTCGTCCGATTAAGAGTACAGAAAAAGTCGGGGCAATCGTGGCGAGTGTATTTCCGATCAAAAAGACGAGCATAATGAGCAAAAGCAATGTCTTTTTTTTCATCGTTGACGTAAGTGAGGTTAGAATTGGCGCGCCAAAGGTAACACCGAGCGCATATAAAGAAACGGTCCAGCCGGCCTGGCTGACACTCACGCCAAAGTCCTCTGAGATCATCGGCAGAAGACCTACAGAGATAAATTCAGTTGTACCTATAGCAAATGCACTAATCGCTAGTGCGAGAAGGGCAAAGTGATTTTGTTTGTTTTGCATCGTGATTCACATCCTTCTTTCATGACATTTTGATAGACGAAGCCGATCGGCAAGAGTTATTATCTAACATAGATGACAGAAAAAAAAGTACGTACTTTTTTGTAATATAGGTACTAAAAAGTGCCTGTACAGCATCAAAAGGAGTGAAGCGACGTTGGAAAAGAAGAAATATAATATCTCTGTGGAGGCAACGCTTGAGGTGATCGGCGGGAAATGGAAGTGTGTCATCTTATGTCATTTAACACATGGGAAAAAGCGGACGAGTGAACTGAAGCGTCTCATGCCAAATATCACGCAAAAAATGCTCACACAGCAGCTGAGAGAGCTTGAAAATGATGGTGTGATTAACCGCATTGTATATGAACAAGTGCCGCCTAAAGTGGAGTATGAATTAAGTGAATACGGACAGTCACTTGAGCGAATTTTGAATGCGTTATGTGATTGGGGGGCAGCCCATATTGAACGAGTGTATGGCGAGCCGCTTTCAGTGCTGGAAGACAGTATTCTAAATGAACAGTTTAAATAAAAAAGTCCCGCTTCTTGTGAGAGCGGGACTTTGCTTTATGTGCCTTTTTTCTGATCACGGTATTTCCCAGGTGTCGTGCCTTCCAGCTTTTTAAAGGAGCGGATGAAATTTTGCGGATTTTTGTATTTTAGCTTTTCCGAAATTTCTTTCACCGACATATCCGTCTCTACCAACCAGTTTTTGGCGACATGATGTCGGTAAGACGAGAGATATTCACTAAAGGAGATATCCATTTCTTTTCTAAAAATACTACTTAAATAATTTGGATTGTAGTGTAGGCGTGTAGCGATTTCGTCCAATGTCAGATCTGAGTCAAATTCTTGATGAATGATATGAATGATTTTCTCTGAGATATTTTTATATTGAGAGTCTTCACGTGCGCCGAGCTGATCAATGATGGGTCGAATGATCTCATGTTTCAGCCACGCTTCTGTATCTTCAAACGTTTTAAACTCAAAGATCGTATCATAGAGCATTTTATTATCTTCGACTTCAAACAATTCGATGCCTAGCAAATGCATCAGCTCAATGAGATTGTTTAAAAAACGAGCGAGAGCAATCTGGTACTCATGTGGTCCAGCATTTTTAGAAAAAATGGATTGCAGAAGCACATGTAAATAGTGATCTGCCTTGCCTTGATCGCCTGCTTTAATGGCATCAAATAAATCATGCTGCAGTTGTTTTGGGAAATGAGTCTTAAACGTCTTTCCTTGCTGAATGTGCTCGTATAAAAGAATGGATTTTTTCTCTGCTTTGAGCCTATATTTTAAGGCTTCTTTTCCCTCAATATAAGCATGTTTGGCCATAGAGAGCTCTTTAAATGAGCGACTGATCCCAATGCTGATCGACAAGCCCAGCTCTTCCTCAATTCGCTGCTGAATTGTTTCGGCTAATTGATTTAAATATTCAGTAAATTCCTCTTCTGACTTCGATTGATTGAGAACAATCGTCGTTTGATGCTGATTGACAACGGTCGGCTGAAGGTGCTCATCTAGCGGAATAATCTGCTCGATCAGTCCATTTATCGCAAATAAAAGCAAGTCTGCATCCTTTTTTTCATACGGCGTTCCTTTTAGTGTATCGATTTGGGTCACAAGCATGGACAAATGGGACCAGTCACGAGGAAAGCCTAGACTTTGAAATCGGTTGTGAATCTCTTCTTCCGTCAGCTTGCCAAGCAGCAGCCGCACCATAAAGTATTGCTGTAAGTGTGTCACTTGCTGCTCAATCCGTTCCTCTAGATCATTGTTTTGATCTTTCATTTGTTTAATGCTCGATTCGATGAGCTCAAATTCATTTTGGAAAGGCTGTTTATGCAAAAACGACTCATTACGTGCAAAGGATTCGTATAATAAGCGAATCGGTTTATAAAAGTGTCTAGAGCCAAACCATGAAAATAACAATGAAAGCGCTAACAAAATAAAGCAAATAATAAAGGTGATCCACCCGATTGATTTCGTTTGCTGCTTTAGTTCTGGAATGGAGACAAAGGATAAGTATGTCCATTCGTTATAATCTGATTTTTGAAACGTAATTTGATAGTTTAGTTCATCGATTTTCATATCAAATTGTCCGGATCGTTCTTCAAGTGACAGGACATGTTTGACGAAATCTTGATTTTTTAACGAGTCACCAATTTGTTCTTTTCGATTATGTAGCAGCACTTTTCCGTTTGTATCAATGACAAACATACTATCAGATTGAGAGAAGTCAGGCATGTTGTCAGCAATCACGCAGCTTGGAATGCTGGCGACGGCGATCCCCTTTTTTTGGACACTATTCATCGGAAGCTGCTTGATTAAATTCACATTGTATTTGCAAAAGGATGTCTTTCCTTCTTTTGTTGAGACAAGTGGATTATTTTCTTCAAGTGCCCAGCTGGAATGACTCGGAATATTGAGGTAAGAGGTTAACGCTTTCTCTTGATCCCCGTTTGAGACATGATAAAGACCAGAATTGTTCATATACCAATCTTCCATTTTACTAACAAGTGTAATATTGGAGAGATCGGTGTCGAAGGTTTGCAGGTAATTCAGTTCTTGCTGGACTTGATTATAAAGTTGGAATTGGTCTGGATTTAAAGGTTCTGCCAGTGTTTGAAGGAGAGGCGGCGAACTGACATAGTGAGTGAGAGAATGATCTACTGTCTTTAGAATATGCTCAATATTGGATTGCGTTTGTTTGACGCTGTCCAGCTTTTCATTTGAAATATTTTCGAGTGCAGTTTTTTGCGAATGCTGATAAGAAAAAATACCGACAATAATAACAGGAATCGTACTAAGCACGAAAAAAAACGTCACCAGCTTGTAATAAAATTTATACTGCTTTCTTTTCATAAAACCCCCCATTTCAAACGAAACAATCTTTTCCCCTTAGTTTATTAATCCAAAAATCTGGTAGGTTTGTCAATAATCATTTTCTGAGATTAGGATCATTTTCTTATGTTTTATGTAACGTTTTGAGTAGCTTCCCCTGAGTAAATATGATCTGATGATATGATTGTAGACGGATTTTTCATCCTTAAGATACAGTTAACACATGCATCAGCATGAGGGGAGGCTTTATCTGTGAAAACACAGGATGTCACTGCCAAGGGTGTGCCTGCGGCAGCTTTGAAAAAAGAAAAGAGAAAGCGCTTACTTAATCAATTGCTTAGTCAAAAATTTCTGTATTTAATGATTTTGCCAGGGCTCATTTATTTTCTTGTCTTTAAATATGTCCCTATGTGGGGGCTGATCATTGCCTTTCAAGATTACCAGCCGTTTCTCGGAATTCTTGGCAGTGAGTGGGTTGGCTTCAAACACTTTATTCGATTATTTACAGAACCAACATTTTTCATCTTATTAAAAAATACGCTCATTTTATTTGCCATGAATGTCGTGATTTTCTTTCCGATTCCGATCTTATTAGCTCTTCTTTTAAACGAGGTCAGATTGGCACTGTTTAAGAAATTTGTTCAGACGATGATTTATATTCCTCACTTCATGTCATGGGTGATTGTCGTGTCCTTATCTTTTGTTTTGTTAACGGTAGATGGCGGGTTAATCAATGAATTGATTGCTTTCTTTGGAGGAGAAAAGATTAACTTCCTTCTTAGTCAAGAATGGTTTAGACCCATGTACATTTTGCAGGTAATCTGGAGAGAAGCGGGTTGGTCAACCATTATTTATCTTGCAGCGATTACAGCAGTAGATCCGCAGCTATACGAAGCAGCAAAAATGGATGGAGCCGGCAGACTCAGACAAATGTGGCACATCACCCTTCCTGCGATTAAAAGTGTCATTGTTGTACTGCTCATTTTAAAAATCGGTGATACGTTAGAGCTTGGATTTGAACATGTCTATTTATTACTCAATGCGACCAACAGGGAAGTTGCAGAGATTTTTGATACGTATGTGTATACAGCTGGTCTGAAGCAAGGACAATTCAGCTATAGTACCGCTGTTGGTTTATTTAAAGCAGCCGTTGGACTTATTTTGGTCATGATGGCGAACCGTTTAGCGAAGAAGTTTGGAGAAGAAGGGATTTATTAAAAGGGGAGATGAAGACCAATGACATTATCGATTGAAAAGGGATCACCGCTTGAGCATGCAGAGAAATTAGCACAAACAATAATGAAAGCGTATACACCGATTGAACTTCCGCCAGCTGGAAGGTGGCACTATCATCAAGGGGTTTTCCTTTGCGGAGTGATGAAGCTTTACGAAGCAACAGAAAACGAGGCGTACTTTGATTATGTGAAAAATTATGCAGACTCACTCATTGATGACCATGGGAATCTGTTATTCCGCAGAGACGAGCTTGATGCCATTCAAGCAGGGCTCATTTTATTCCCGCTGATTGAAAGAACGGGAGAGAAGCGGTATGTGAAGGCAGCAGAAAAGCTTCGGGGGCTTTACCTGACGCTGAATCGCACGTCTGAGGGCGGATTTTGGCATAAAGACAATTATGCCTATCAAATGTGGCTAGATGGTCTTTATATGGGTGGGCCTTTTGCTTTAAAGTATGCCCAGTTGACAGGAGAATCGGAGCTGGTGGACATGGTCATCCATCAAGAGCATCTCATGAGAAAGCATACCAAAGATGACAAAACGGGTCTTTACTATCACGCATGGGATGAACGGAAAGTGATGCCATGGGCTGATCAACAGACGGGCTGTTCCCCAGAATTTTGGGCAAGATCCTTTGGCTGGTATGTCCTTGCGTTAGCCGATATGATCGAAGATTTGCCAGAAGGTCATGAAGGACGAAAATTGTGGAAGGACACACTGACAGATATGCTGGAAAGTGTAGCAAAGTATCAGGACGACGAAACAGGTCTATGGCATCAGATCATTGATAAAGGAAGTCATAGCGACAACTGGCTTGAAAGCTCAGGGTCATGTCTATTCATGTATGCGATGGCAAAAGCCATGAATGAAGGATATGTCAGTCTTCGATATGTTGATCACGTGGTCAAAGCGTATCAAGGGTTGATTCAGTATAAAACGGAGGAAAAAGACAACGGCGATTTTACGGTGAACGACATTTGTATTGGAACATCTGCGGGTTTTTATGATTATTACGTTGGCAGAGAGCGGAGCACGAATGATTTGCATGGAGCAGGCGCTTTTATTATGGCGTTAACTGAACTAGAAAAGCTGTCTGTGTTTCAAAAGGTATGAGGCGGCATCAAAGGGCTGCGGCATGGCTCTTAAGTTTCATCGCTGCCTTTTATTTGTCAGCCTGTCAGGGGAAGACAGAGGGAATTGATGTCCTTATTTTTTCTGACATGTCAAAGGGAATGAAAGATCAATTAGTGGAGAAGGCTTTTCAGCCAAATCAGGAGACATACGACGTTCACATCTTCCCTGCAATTCCTGAAAAACTTCTTGTTGAAATTACTGCAAAAGAGGGGGACGTGATGTTTGTCCCGGAAGAAATGTTTAGAACATATGATGATCCTGAAAGCTTTCAGCTGCTTGAAGAGATGCGAATAGATGGCGAAGGGGCAGGACCATATACGGTAGAAGATGCAAAGACGGGAAATACAGTCGATTATGCGGTCCAAATCAAGAAAGGAACGAAGCAGCTAAACGGCTATACCTTTCGATTACACCGAGATATGGTCGCCTTCATTCCTGTGTATGCGGAGAAATCTAAAGAGGCACTGTCTCTCATGAAGCAGCTTCGTGAAAACCAATAGAAAAAGGGGTGGGGGAATGTGAAAAGGGTCGCCGTTTGCGGGCTCAGTCACCGTGCTTTCAATATGTTTATCAAACCGCTCACCGAGGATTTCAATGAGCATTACAGGATTACAGGGCTCTTAGATGTAGATGAGAAGCGGTATACACTGTGTCAGGAGCGTTTTCCATCACTAAGGGGCGTCTCATTTTTTCATGAGGATGCATTTGATCAGATGGTGAAGGAAGCAAGACCAGATATCGTCATTG
Organism: Bacillus sp. 22483; assembly: GCF_052044605.1. Lineage (NCBI taxonomy): Bacteria > Bacillati > Bacillota > Bacilli > Caryophanales > Bacillaceae > Bacillus > Bacillus sp. 22483. The sequence continues at coordinate 63,590 of NZ_JBQENU010000006.1, forward strand.
TGGCGGGGCGAGATGATACACATGTCACATATATCCTGCAGGCACTGGATCATGATCTGGATGTCATAACGGAAAAGCCGATGGTCACAACAGCAAAAGACGCCAAACAGGTGATGGAAAAAGAGGCAGAAAGCAAAGGGAAGGTCACCGTCACCTTTAATTATCGCTACAATCCATTCCACCGAAAGATAAAAGAGCTCATTTTAGATGGAAAGATTGGAAGGGTCACGTCTGTTGAGTTAAGCTGGCTCATTGATACGTATCATGGAGCGAGTTATTTCAAAAGGTGGAACCGCTCGCGTCAATATTCAGGCGGTCTGTCTATTCATAAATCGACCCATCATTTTGACTTGGTCAACTGGTGGATTGATCAAAAGCCGAAGCAAGTATTTGCCTATGGCGCACTGAATTATTATGGGAATGAAAGTCCTTGGAATCCTTTGCAGGGTGAAGGGAATCGATATTGCGGAACCTGTCATGTAAGAGATACCTGTCATTATGAAGCAAGGTGGAATCCGCGGGTAGAGCGTTCAAAGGTGGAGGATGACCATATTGAATCAGGTGAGCAGCAGTCAAAGCAATACTCGAATTATCGCCCGGATGCCTGTATTTTTGATCAAGAAATTGATATTGAGGATACATACGTGGCGTCAGTGGCTTATGATCAGGGGGCTTTGTTAAGTTACTCGATTCAATTTTCAGCGCCATATGAAGGCTACCGGCTTGCGATTAACGGGACGAAGGGACGGATTGAAACAAATGAGTTTCATGTGCCATCGAGAATCCCTTTTCAATTCCCTGAACAGACAATTGCATACTACCCGATGTTTGGTGGAAAAGAAACGATTGAAGTTGTGAAGCAATCAGGTGGTCATGGAGGTGGAGATCCGCTATTATTAGCAGATTTATTTTTAGGAAAAGATCCGCTCATTCCTTATGACATTTCAGCAGGAGCAGAGGCGGGTGCTTATTCCATTGCACTTGGCGAAGGCATGTGGCGCTCAGTTGCAGAAAAACGCCCGATTGAAATAGAAGAATTGTTTCAAAAAGAGACGGTGTAACGAGAAAGAGAGGAGGGACGAGAGATGGATCATGATGGATCAATGAGCAGAATGCTGCGTATGTGTGAGTGGGTGATGAGACTCGCCTATACGAATTTGTTATGGCTTTTGTTCACTTTACTTGGGCTTGGAATCTTTGGCTTCATGCCTGCAACAACAGCGTTATTTTCTGTGATGAGAAAGTGGATACAAGGGCATGAGCAAGTCAGCGTCTTTCAAACCTTTTGGAAAGTATACCGCGAAGAATTTGTACGCTCTAATGTCATTGGAGTGGTGCTGGTCACCATCGGGACGATTATTTATGTAGACCTTGCTTATATTTATCCAACGAGTTGGTTTTTACACGTGCTTCGCTTTGCGATCTATATCTTTGGTTTTCTGTTTATTGTCAGCTTGTTTTATATCTTTCCGCTGCTGGCTCATTATGATTGGAAAAAGCGTCTTTATTTGAAATTTTCCCTTCTGCTTGGCATCTCGTATTTGCAATATACGCTCTCTATGCTCGTTTTCTCGGCTATTCTCTTTATCCTATTTGCTTATTTGCCAGGGATCGTGCCGTTTTTTAGCATCAGCATTCTCGCATATGGCCACATGTGGCTAGCCTATCAAGTGTTTAAAAAGATAGAGTTTGAAAGCGAACAGCCGGCAGTTGATGTGAAGAAACGATTCCCGTCTTTCCTTCAATCCAAGCGGGTGAATACGCAGTGACGTGTATGATTTGCTATAATGGTGTCACCGTGATTAAAAGGAGAGATGAGAGTCGTGTCTGTAAAAGAAATTTCAATAGAAGAATTAAAGCAAAAGCTAGAGCAAGAAGAAGCCATTCAACTCGTCGATGTGCGTGAGGATGAAGAGGTAGCAGAAGGCATGATTCCAGAGGCAGTCCATATTCGAATGGGCGATATTCCTGAGAAGCTAGATGCGTTTGATAAGACGCAAGAGTATTATATTATTTGCCGTTCTGGTAAACGCAGTGAGAATGTCTGCTATTTCTTAGAAGACCAAGGCTATCAAGCAACCAATGTCGTTGGCGGCATGCTTGCATGGACAGGAGAAACAAAACCGAAGCTGTAAAAAGAAGTCCTTTCATCGACAAGATGGAAGGCTTTTTTTGTTCATATGTCCGTCTCTATTTGCATAAAAATAGAGTAGCAAGAGAAGGGAGAGTGACATATGTGCTGAAGGTAGCTGTATTTGATGAAGAACATGAGAAAGATTTGCAAAGCGAAATCAATCTTTTTTTAAAAGGAATGGACGACGACCAAATTATTGACATTAAATACAATGTGGCGGTGATATGTGAGCAAGGAGGAGAGCAGCTCTACTGTTTTTCAGCGCTCATTTTATATAAAAAATAAAAGGACCTGCTGAAAGGTCCTTTTGCCATGATCAACTAGCGTCAATATGTAAACGATGCTTTTTGCAGTGAACGCATTGAAAGAGATAGCCTTGCAAGTCTCCTCCGTTCACGAGCCATTGTTTCAGGTTCTCTTTTGTGAAATGTCCACCACTGCAAATCTCTTCAATATCCTCTGAGAGTTCTTCCTCTAAATGTTCAATTTCTTTCCATCCAACATACTGCACAATCGCGCAAAAATCGCCGCAATGGCTTAACCAATATTCCTGCTGCCATCCGCGGTAACCCGGCGTTCTGTAGATCAGTTCATCTATATATTCTTCATGATCAACGTCATCACAACTCACATCGTCTTGAAACATTCCATTATATGTTTGAGCAGCTGATCCATCTTTAATGCACCAAGGACAAATGCCAGAAACGTCTTCAACAGAATAAAAAGGACCATGATATACATAATCTCGTTCTTTCTCACAAACGGGGCATATCGTCTGCTCTTTTTTAATTACATGTAATGAAACTGGGTCTGGGTTGTACTTGAACGTAGGTAACGTCATATAAACCTCCATTATGTAGAAAAGTGATGATTCAACACTATTTTATCGGAATACGCGATGTCATGACAATCTTCAATTATTTCAACGAGAAAAAAAGCCGTTCGGATGAGGAACGACTTTTCTCTTGTGATGATTATGCTTTTTTTACTCTTGGACTTCTTGGTTTATTGTACTTATTTGCTTGTTTAATCGCTCTTCGTTCTTCATTTAATGATTTGTACAGAGATACAATCATTAAAATGATGACAACAGAGAACGGTAAAGCAGCAAGTTTGGCTGTGTTTTGTAAGGCTTCAAGACCGCCTGAAAATAAGAGCACTGCCGCAACTGCTGACTGGATAATACCCCAGCTGATCTTTACACTATTCGCTGGATTTAATGATCCATAGGTTGTCTGCATTCCGAGAACGAATGTAGCTGAGTCTGCTGATGTGATAAAGAATACCGCAATTAAAATAAGAGCTAGAATCGATGTGATCATTGCCAGCGGATATTCATTTAGTACTCCAAATAGCATGGTTTCCGTAGAAAGGCCTGCAACATCGACAATATTCTTTTGCTGTAAGTCCATCGCAGAAACACCGAAAATAGAGAACCAAAGAAATACAAGGATAGATGGAGCAACTAACACACCAACTAAAAACTCTCGAATGGTTCGTCCACGTGATACACGTGCAATAAAGATCCCGACAAATGGTGCCCAAGAGATCCACCATGCCCAATAAAAGATCGTCCATCCGTTAATCCATTCTCTCTTTTCAGGGTCATTTGGAGATAAGCGAAAGCTCATTTGAACGATGTTGGATAAGTATTGTCCAATAGAGTCAGTAAATGAATTTAAAATATAAACTGTTGGACCTACCAAAAGTAAGAAAAACATCAGAACAGCTGCTAATACCATGTTGATATTACTTAAATATTTAATCCCTTTACCAATACCGCTAAGAGCAGATGCAAGGAAGAGCACCGTCACAATGATGATAATAATCAATTGTGTGCTAAAGGCATTTGGAATGTTAAATAGATAATCCAATCCACCATTGATTTGTGCTGCGCCTAATCCTAAGCTCGTTGCAACACCAACAACTGTCGCAAACACAGCAATACAATCGATGGTTTTTCCGATCCATCCGTGCGTTTTATCTCCTAAAACTGGCTGCAGTGTTGCACTGATTAAGCCAGGCGCATCTTTTCTAAATTTAAAGTATGCAATGCAAAGCGCAACAATGGCATAGATCGCCCATGCATGAAGTCCCCAGTGGAAAAAAGTATAACGAAGGGAATCACGGAAGGCTTGTGCAGTTTCAGTGTCACCCGTTGGTGATTGAATCGCATAATGACTGATCGGTTCAGCTGCTCCGTAAAAAACAAGCCCAATACCCATTCCAGCACTAAATAGCATGGCAAACCAAGAAAAAAGACCAAATTCAGGCTCTTCACCTGGCTTTCCTAACGTAATTTTTCCGATAGGGCTAAAGATAAAGAATAGACAAAAGCCGACTAGAAGCGATACGACTAATAAATAATACCAGCCAAAGTCATTTGTAATGTATGTTTGAATTTGATCTGTCACATTTTGCAGTGATTCTGGAGAAAAGGCTCCCCATAGAACGGCAATAAATGTGATTGCAATCACAATCCAAAATACACTTGATACGTTTTTCACACCATCTCACTCTCCTGTTGTTCTACACGTTTAAGCAGAGGATTTTGTTTAATATCCCCTGTCTCAACTATTTTCAAACAAAAAGAGGCGAGTTTCTCACTCGACCTCTATTTTACCGTAACATGTTTTGCTTCCATTTATCAACCATCGATATGTGAAGATGACTTTTCTTCAATTCGTTTGCGCAGACGGTAGACATATTCTTTTAAACAAACAGCGAAAATCGTAAACGCTAAAATAATGGCGATTTTTAACGGGGTAATGGACAGCTTCATAAAGAAAGCGGCTGTCAAACTAATGACAACTGCAAGGACAATCGGAAGTGCACGTCTAATCATTGAGATCTCTCCTTTACTTCTAGTGCGGCATTCATGCCAGCTAACCTGCCTGTCACAAGTGCTGACGTAATATTGTAACCGCCTGTGTAACCGTGAATATCTAAAATTTCTCCGCAGAAATAAAGACCGGCCATTTTTTTAGATGCCATTTTCTTCGGTTCAATTTCTTTGACAGAAACGCCGCCCCCTGTAACAAAGGCTTTATCTAAAGAAAGCGTCCCATTTGCATGGACGATGAAATGTTTACAATCATGCGCAAAAGCGCGGAGTTTCTCTTTAGCGAGACCAGAAAATGTCTCCTGCGGATCAATGCCATTTCGTTCTAAAAGGAACAATAAATAGCGCTCTTGCATCCAAGATTTCAGGACATTTTTAATGGCTTTTTTTGGTTCATCTTTTAGATCACGATGAAGCTTTTGGAATAGCTCCTCGTCATTGAGCTTTGGGTATAAATCAATTTGAAGACGGACGGCCTGTTGCTTTTTCAGTTCTTTCACAACAAAGCCGCTGCATCTCAGAACGGCAGGACCTGATAAGCCAAAGTGTGTAAAGATCATATCCATGACATGAGTGACGACGGGTTTTCCTTTTTTATTTAAAACACTCACGGCCACACTTCTTAATGAAAGACCTTGAAGCACTTTGTCCTTAATAAAACGCTCGTCTGACGTGACGGGTACTTCTGTTGGGAAGAGCTCTGTAATGGTATGGCCAGCGGCTTCTGCCCATGCATAGCCATCGCCAGTAGAGCCTGTATGAGGCACACTTTTCCCGCCAACAGCAATGACAACGGCATGACTTGAAATTTTTTCATCATTATTTGTAACAATTCCAGCTGCTTGTCCGTCTTGATACAGAACGGTTTTAATCTTTTCATTCGTTCGAATGGTCACATTGAGCACGCGAAGCCTATCTAATAGGGCATCCACAACAGATTGTGCTTTGTTTGAGACAGGGAACATACGTCCATGGTCTTCTTCTTTTAGTTCAATACCTAGATTTTCAAAGAACGAGATAATATCCTCGTTATTGAACTCAGAAAATGCACTATATAGAAAACGGCCGTTTCCGGGAATATGCTTGATAATTTCTTCTACTGGAAGGCGATTGGTCACATTGCAGCGTCCACCGCCAGAAATGGCGAGCTTTCTGCCAAGTTTGTTTCCTTTGTCAATTAACAGAACCGATGCACCGTGTTCTGCCGATGCAATCGCGGCCATCAGTCCAGAAGGTCCACCGCCAATGACAATGACATCATAATGTTTCATGTTACATTCCTCTTTCTACTTTCAGTCATTTCTCTATTATAACGAAGATTGGGGAAGGCTGAAATATGAATTGATTGGTTTTGTGACTTCTGTATTGGATTTGTTACCTGTGCGATGAAATGATGTGTTAAAATAGTTAAGTTGAATATTCATTAGAAAAATGGTGGTTAAGCGCATGTCTAATAAACTGCTTCGTGGTACGTTGGTTTTAACGATAGGGACTTATCTCTCTCGTATTCTTGGTATGATTTACTTAATTCCATTTAGCGCAATGGTCGGAGCGACTGGTGGTGCGCTATTCCAATATGGATACAATCAGTATACGATCTTTTTAAGTATTGCTACGCTCGGCTTTCCAACAGCGGTATCGAAATTCGTCTCTAAATATAATGCAATCGGCGATTATGAGACAACAAGAAAAATGTTCAGGGCGGGTATGTCGGTCATGCTTGTCACCGGTATTATCGCCTTTTCTATTTTATATTTGACCGCACCGATCTTTGCCAAGATTCAGCTTGGAGGATCGAATGAAACGGGCGGTTTGACGGTCGATCAAGTGGTTTATGTGATTCGGATGGTCAGTTTGGGTCTATTGGTTGTACCCATTATGAGTCTTGTGCGAGGGTTTTTCCAAGGGCACTCGATGATGGGCCCGACAGCTGTTTCCCAAGTCATCGAACAACTTGTCAGAATCATCTTCCTATTAACAGCGACGTTTATCATTTTAAAAGTGCTTGACGGCGGTCTTGTTATTGCGGTTGGTTATGCCACATTTGCCGCACTCATTGGTGCGTTTGGCGGTCTATTTACGCTTTATTTATATTGGCTGAAGCGGAAAGATCGGCTTTTGGCAATGCAGCCGAATACAGGGGACTATTCTGGATTATCTTATAAGCAAATGTTTACAGAGCTGTTCAGTTATGCAGCACCCTATGTGTTTGTTGGGCTTGCCATTCCGATTTATTCTTATATTGATACAAATACAATTAACAGAGCGATGATTGCATCAGGACATCAGGATATTAGTACAGCGGTTCTGTCTATTGTGACGTTATATTTACCGAAGCTTGTCATGATTCCTGTGTCACTTGCAACTGCATTTGGTTTAACATTGATTCCAACCATAACGGAATCCTTTACAGCGCGAAATTACAAGCTACTGAATCGACAAATTGATCAAACGATGCAGGTCATTTTATTCTTCGTTCTGCCTGCTTCATTTGGTATCTCGGCATTGGCTGGACCAGTTTATTGGTTTTTCTATCCGTCTGTGCATCCTGAGATTGGGACTTCTATTTTGTTTTGGTATGCACCTGTTGCATTACTGTTTTCTTTATTCACCATTAACGCAGCGATTTTACAAGGGATTAACAAACAAAAATTTGCGATCGTCAGTCTTTTGTTAGGGATTATCATTAAAACGGTCCTCAATATCCCACTGATTAGCTGGCTGCAAGGTAACGGTTCTGTGCTTGCAACGGCATTAGGCTACAGTGCCTCGATTTTGTATATGTTCATCATGATCAAGCGCCATGCAGGCTATTCGTTCCGAAGGATTTTCAAACGGTTTATTTTAATTGGTATTTTAACGGCAATCATGGCTGTAGTGGCTTATGTGACATGTCAGCTTGTGAGTCAAGTCATTTCATATGAAGGCGGAATCATACAAGCTGGTATTGTTATTTTGATTTCAATGATTACTGGCGGCGGTGTGTATATGTTCTTATCTTATAAAGTTGGATTGTTAGAGCGTGTACTTGGCAGCCGTATGCCGTCATTTTTAAGAAAAAAGAGTTAAGAAGAGGTGGAGAAGCATGAGGCTTGATAAATTGCTGGCCAATACCGGCTTTGGTTCAAGGAAAGATGTAAAGAAGCTGGTCAAGGCCCGGGCCGTCACAGTGAATGGAGAAGTGGCGAAGCAGGTGAAAGATCATGTCGATCCAACAAATGATGAAGTGCTCGTGCATGGAGAGCGTGTAGAGTATAAAGAATTCATTTATCTCATGATGAACAAGCCAGACGGTGTCATTTCAGCAACGGAGGATCTGCGAGATGAGACGGTTGTTGATTTACTAGAGCCAGAGGATATGGCAAGGGAGCCATTCCCTGTGGGGAGACTGGATAAGGATACAGTCGGTCTCCTCCTCCTTACAAATGACGGCCAGCTTGCTCATCAATTGTTATCTCCGAAAAAGCATGTCCCGAAAACGTATGAAGTTCATCTAAAATACCCGCTTGGAGATCAAGACATCACTCGTCTTGAAGAGGGAGTTGTGATTTTAGACGACTACCGAACGAAGCCGGCGAAGGTTGAAGTAGATGCCAACCAAGAGGCAGATACACGAATCCGTTTAACGATTACTGAAGGGAAGTACCATCAAGTGAAGCTGATGGCACAAGCAGTGGGCAATGAAGTGATCTTTTTAAAACGGCTCTCGATGGGAGCTGTTTCATTAGACGAAGATTTGGCCCCCGGAGAATACCGTGAATTGACGGAAGAAGAGTTAGACAGCTTAATCAATCGTGATTAATATAGAGAAAAAGAAAAGAACCGGCATCCGCCGGTTCTTTTTGTTATATGGAAGTTCATTATTCGCTTATGATGATATTTTTACTTTTTTTCTCGTTGTTTCCCATTTGCCTCTGCTTGGACTATGAACAAGATCGTTATAGGCAAGCACGTTTAAGTCTCTTTGGATGGTTCTAGGTGTGATCCCGAATTCATCAACCAGCTCTTGTGTCGTCACAAGACCTTTCTCTTGAATGAACATATAAACTGATTTTATTCGAGTCATCATACGGTTTGTTGAAGGTTTCAAAAAACCACTCCCTATCAATAAGATCGGATGGACTTGACTAACCACAACTTACTACACTAAAACTGCGAAATAAGGACATGCAACAATGGTAAATGTTCGTGTTTCTTAATGTTTTATTCTATTATACACGTTATTATGCATCTAGTTCCACCAAAAAGTCAACTTTACGTGTTTTTAAACTTGTCTTCATGAATTGAAATATGTTATATATCATGATTTGAATCCGGTTACAACCCAATAAACACAAGGCATATAAAGAAAATTGCCACTTAAGAAAGATCAAAAAATAAACACAGAAAATTTACAAAATAAAAAATCATTCATACAAAAAAGACACATTCAAATGAGAAATGTGTCTTTTTATTTTGGTTATCCTTCTAAGAAAAAGAGCTGCATGAAAAATAAGACGGCGAAAATGAGCACAAGAATATGCACTTCTTTCCATTTTCCTTTTGCCAGCTTCACAAGTGGATATGAAATAAATCCTAGTGAAATTCCTGTAGAGATGCTAGATGTCAGCGGCATGGAAAGAATCACAAGAAAAGCAGGAAATGCTTCGTCAAGCTCATTCCAGCGAATACGTGACACTGAATTCATCATCAAACAGCCGACAATGATTAAGACAGGTGAAGTGATGGACGGCAAAGACGAAATGGCTTGAACGAGCGGACCAAAAAACAAAGCCACAATAAACAATGCAGCAACGGTTAAAGAGGTCAGTCCAGTTCTTCCGCCAGCAGCCACTCCTGATGAGGATTCAATGTAAGCTGTGGTTGGGCTTGTTCCAAACATTGAGCCAATTGTTGTCGCAGCAGAGTCAGCAAGTAAGGCTCTGCGTACTTTTGGGAGCTGACCATTTTTCATTAAACCTGCTTGTTCCGCAACCCCGATCATTGTTCCTGTTGTATCAAAAATCGTCACAAGTAAAAAGGAGAAGACAACAGCATACAAGTGATGGGAAAATACATCGCCAAACGCAGCGAATGGATTTGTAATCAGCATTCCTTCAGGGAGTGCTGGGGTATCCACTAGCACTTTAGGAAAATGAAGCTGACCTGTTGCAAGCGCAATTAACGTGGTTGCTAACATGCCGATAAACAGCGCTCCATTCACTTGAAGAACCATTAATATGACAGAAATCATTAAACCAACGAGTGTCAAAATGACAACAGGTGAACTTAAATTGCCAAGCTTCACAAGGTTTTGTGGATCAGCAGTGATGATTCCAGACTGTCTTAGCCCAATGAATGCAATAAATAGTCCGATACCTGCTGTAATCCCGTACTTTAAATTATCTGGAATCGCCTCAATGAGTTGTTTTCTAAGGGATGTTAACGATAAAATGATAAAGAGTATTCCAGCAACAAATACCGCACTAAATGCTGTTTGATAGCTGAGACTCCCACCACCGACAACAGTGACGGTGAAATAGACATTCAGCCCCATACCTGGTGCAATGGCAATCGGATAGTTTGCAAAGAGTGCCATCCAGAGGGTACCGACAACAGCAGCGATAATGGTTGCAGTAAAGACTTGGTCAAAAGGAATGCCTGCATCTGAAAGGATTCCTGGATTGACGGCTACAATATATACCATCGTAAAGAATGTCGTCATACCAGCGAGTAATTCTTTCTTTATATTGGTTTGGTTCTCTTTTAACTGAAACATAAAATCCTCCATTTACGAACATTATTACAAAACACTTAATATAATATTCGTTTTAAGGGTGGATTGCAACCTTTTTTCAAGGAGGAATGGAAAAATGAATTGGGAAGCAGAAGTCATACGAAAAAAAGACAGTTTGATTCAGGATACACAATCTTTTTTACAAATTGAAAGTGTCTTGGATGAAGAAGGCGGCATAGCAGGAAAACCGTTCGGTGAAAAAGTGGATGAGGCTCTTCAGTATATGCTCAAAAAAGGGCAGGACGAGGGCTTCAAAGTGAAAAATGTTGATGGTTATGCTGGTCATATTGAATATGGAGAAGGCGAAGATATCGTCGGTGTGCTATGCCATGTGGATGTCGTGCCTGCGGGAGACGACTGGACAACCCCGCCATTTTCAGCGGACATAAGAGAAAATAAAATCTTTGCAAGAGGAGCCATTGATGATAAAGGGCCGACCATGGCGGCGTTTTACGCATTGAAAATGTTAAAAGATGCCGGTCTGCCGCTGTCGAAAAAGATTCGAATCATCATTGGCACAGATGAAGAAAGCGATTGGCGCTGCGTCGATCACTATTTCAAGCATGAGGCGATGCCACAAATTGGGTTTGCACCAGATGCTGATTTTCCAATTATTCATGCTGAAAAAGGGATCATAGATGCCATCGTATCCTTTACATACGAACAATCAGAAGAAAACAAGCGTTACATCCTCAAGCAATTCACATCAGGCATGCGTCTCAATATGGTCCCAGATGAGGCTCGCGCAATTGTGGCAGCAGCAAATGATCACGATGCTGAAGCATTAAAAACGGCTTTTACAGCCTATCTTGCGGAAAATCAGTTAACCGGTGAGGCAAACCATACAGCAGATGGACTGACATTCACATTAAAAGGTGTATCAGTTCATGCAATGGAGCCGGCGAATGGCACAAATGCGGGCATTCATATGGCGAATTTCTTATGTGAGCATGAATTAGATGAAAGAGGGCTCGCATTTACATCACAAATAAATGCTTTATTTGATCAAGACACAAGAGGACAAAAACTCGGCATCGCTTGTAAGGATGATATTAGTGGTGACTTGACCTTGAATGTTGGCACAATCCGCTATTCGCAAAACGAAGAAGCGAAGCTTGGGCTGAATGTCCGCTATCCCGTAACTGCGGACGGTGAGGAAGTCAAAAAAGGGATTGAACGAATAAAAGGGGCAGTGATTGAGAAATTTGATGACAGTCCACCTCATCACGTCTCAAAAGACCATCCACTTGTGAAAACATTACAGAAGGTATACGAAGAACAAACGGGAGATCCTGCTCACCTTATTGCAATTGGGGGAGGAACGTATGCAAGGTCATTAGAAGCAGGTGTTGCCTTTGGTCCTCTATTCCCAGGAAGACCTGATTGCGCACATCAAAAGGATGAATATATCGAAATCGATGATTTACTAAGAGCAACTGCGCTATATGCACAAGCCATGTATGAATTGGCGAAATAAGAAAGAAAAGAGAAGAGGGGATTCACCGTGAAAAAAATGTTCTTATGCTCTTCATTCAAAGACAGCTATTCTCTCTTATCTGACTTTGCAGGTGACACCTTAAAAGGAAAAAGTGTGACATTCATTCCGGCAGCCAGTGAAGTGGAAGAAGTCACGCACTATGTCGATGCAGCAAAAGAAGCCTTTCATCAATTAGAAATGAGTGTAGAGACTGTTCAGCTGCCCGAGCAAACGGTTCAGGAGATCACACAGATCATTGGAAAGAATGATGTCATTTATGTATCTGGCGGCAATACTTTTTATTTGCTGCAAGAATTAAGAAAGCATAGACTCGATCGTGTATTGAAAGAAGAGATCGGAAAAGGCAAGCTGTATATCGGAGAATCCGCGGGGAGTATTATCATGGCGCCAAGCATTGAATACATCTCACTGATGGATGATCAGGAGAAAGCGCTAGAATTATCTTCCTTTGAAGGATTCAATGAGATCAGCAGCTATCCGGTACCGCATATAAACAATCCTTATTTAGGTGAAGCCGCGCAGCACATCATAGAGAAAGATCAAAATACGCTCTCTTTATGCCCGCTCACTGATGAACAAGTTTTACTTGTGACAGGCGAACAGACTGAGGTCAAGACGGTCTTGTAGGAGTTGTTCATATGAAACGAAGAAAAAGGAACAGGAGCATACGCCCTGTTCCTTTTTTAATCTTGAAACACATCACTCGATAAATAACGTTCACCCGTGTCTGCTGTCATACAAATGACAATGTGATCCTTTGGCATTTGCTTGGATGCTTCAATCGCTGCATAGCATGCCGCACCAGATGATGGACCGACTAAAATACCTTCAAGACGGGCGAGTTTTCGTGTGATGTCGTAAGCATCTTCATCACTCACTTGCACAATCTCATCATACACCTGTTCGTTTAAAATATGTGGGATAAATCCTGGACTTGTGCCAACAAGCTTATGTTTGCCAGGTTTCCCGCCTGATAAAACAGGAGACCCCTTTGGCTCTGCCACATGTATCGTCAATTCCGGGAATGCTTTTTTGAGTTCCTCTCCAGTGCCTGTAATGGTTCCGCCCGTTCCAGCAGTTGCGACAAAAGCGGCAAGCGGCTGCCCGATCTGTTGCACTGCATCGATAATTTCTACAGCCGTTGTCCCTCTATGAGCATCGGGGTTCGCACCGTTGTCAAATTGCATGGGAATAAAGCTGTTAGGAATTTGAGCAGCTAATTCTTCTGCCTTGCGAATACAGCCTGGCATTTTTTCCTCCCCTGGGGTTAAAACGACCTGTGCGCCGTATGCCTTTAGAATATTGATTCTTTCTTGGGTCATCGTATCAGGCATGATCAGAATGGCTTTGTAGCCTCTTGCAGCAGCGTTCATCGCTAAGCCAATTCCTGTATTCCCGCTCGTTGGTTCAATAATCGTTGCCCCTTTTGTGAGCTTTCCTTGTTTTTCTGCCTCAAGGATCATATTGTAAGCAGCCCGATCTTTTACACTTCCGCTAGGATTAAATGATTCCAGTTTTAAATAAATAGCAGCGCCATGTTTTGGCTGAAGGCGCTGTAATTTTACAAGTGGTGTATGACCTATTAATTCAGCTATATTTTGTGCAACCTTCATCATGTGACACCCTTTCTTCTCATTCCGCATTACTTTAGTTATACTATCATCAATGGGGATTCGTAAAGTTTGTTAAAAAGGACAGGTGAAAATATGGCCGAAAGCCGTCATTATTTTATCGGGATTCCAATCCCTGAACAACTCGCGTATCAATTGAAAGCGGATATAGACAAGAGGAGCGGACTTTCCTTTCAAAAATGGACAGCACCCATTGATTATCATGTCACCCTTGTGTTTTTAGGCGCGATTCCAGAGGACCGTTTAAATAAGATATCTGAGCTGCTTGAACAGCTGTCTCATGAGGTGTCTGCTTTCCCGCTGAAGCTGAATGAGATAGGGGTATTTGGTCAAAAGGAGCGGCCGAGAGTCTTTTTTGCAAAGCCTAGTGAAAGTAAGCCTTTGATGGATCTAAGAGAAAAGGTAAAAACAGCCGTTTTGACAGCAGGTCATCCTGTCGAAAAAAGACCCTTTCATCCACATATGACGATTGCGCGCAAATGGAATAGAGAACAGTCCTATATAGAACAAGCGCCCTTACGGAAAGAACCATATTCGATGGAGGTTTCTAGTATCGCTTTATTTGAAATTCGTCTAAAAGAAACCCCACGTTATCACGCGATCAAACAATTTACACTACATAAATGATTCTAGAGGTTGGAGTGAGCAGCAGATGGCGCAAATTATTAAAATCCAAGATTATATATCACGATATGAACAAGACCCGCATCATTACATCAATCAGTTTATTCGGTTGAAAAAACAAAGGTGGGACGAGTTAAAAAAGGCTTCAAAAGAGCAGGTGCAAAAGCAGGCTGACCAAGCCACCAAGCAAGCACCTGAGCAAGAGGAAGAAAAGAGAAAGAAATTCTCCTTAAAAAGAAAGCAAAAAGAAGCCGATATGAAAAAGGAACGGGACCTGAGTCTTTTTAACGAGCCAACAGATATAGAACAAGGTGTTTTTACAAACGTTCCTACCGATGAAACGAAGCTGATTCACTTTTTTAAGGATCATCTTTACGATGTTCAATTAAAATGGGCCAGCTCGACGATCTCTCATATTTCAACTGTCTCTCACCACATTCGATATGATGAAAAGCTGCGGATGCTTGCAAGGCAGCTGCCAGATTCTTATTTTGTGATGTACAAGCCGGTGCTGCTCATTCAAAAAGCTGAGATGGAATTGTGTCCAGTGCTCATTACACCGCTTGAAGTCATCTGTTTATCTTTCTTAGAAGCAGAGCCAGACAGCGTATATATTGGATCGAAGGAACGTTTTTGGGAAAAGCGGGCGACGGGAAAAGCTGTTCAATCCGTTTTAAACCCTTGTGCAAGCCTTCTTCGCTCTGGAACTGTTGTGTCAAAAATTTTACAGCAAAGTGGTGTAGAGCTTCCTGTGAAAAAAATACTCATCAGCCGCACCTCGTATATTGATTTGCCCGAAGTTCCATTCGGGATGGAGGTTGTCGATAAGAAGAAAGCGGAGGATTGGTTTGACAAGCAGCGGAAAAACACGGCGCCGACAAAGCACCAGCAATTCAAAGCGACAAAGGCATTGCTCGCTTATGGTGAATCAGACAGCAAAAGAAGGCAGGAATGGCTCGATTAAAGGCA
Organism: Bacillus sp. 22483; assembly: GCF_052044605.1. Lineage (NCBI taxonomy): Bacteria > Bacillati > Bacillota > Bacilli > Caryophanales > Bacillaceae > Bacillus > Bacillus sp. 22483. Next base: position 79,064 of record NZ_JBQENU010000006.1, read on the forward strand.
TATCAAGGTCACCAAAAAATGAGACCTGAGTGGAGCTAATATATGAATGAATGGTACTTTATCGTCAATCCAGCAGCAGGACAAGGAAAAGGACTCCGCACTTGGAGAAGCATAGAGAAAGAATTACAAAAGGTAGAGATCTCATACAGATCGTTTCTTACCCAGCATGAAGGACATGCCGAAGTTTTGGCGAGACAGATTAGCGCTATGCAAGACGACAGATTGAAACGGCTGATCGTCATTGGCGGTGACGGCACATTTCATGAAGTACTGAATGGTTTAAAAGAAATTGATCATGTGCAGCTAAGCTTTGTCCCAGCAGGTCATTGGAATGATGCTGCGAAGGGGCTGGGCATCCAGCGTCATGATGTGATCAAAGAAGTGAGAAAACAAAAGAGGATGCTGACGAAAACATTTTCTCTCGGTTCCTTTCAAGATCATGCAGAAAGTCCGCAATCTGTTCTTTTTCTCAATCATATTGGTGTTGGTTTTGATGCGCATGTCTTGAAGAGAACGGTCCATTTTAGAGGGAAAAAGTGGCTCAACCGACTCAAACTCGGATTTATCATCTATCCGCTGTCCTTTCTACATTCGTTATGGTCTTTCAAACCGTTTGACCTTGCTCTTTTTATTGAAAATGAGAGAAAAGTTTTTCGCCAAGTGTGGTTTGTGATCGTATGTAATCACCCATATTATGGAGGCGGGCTGGAAGCAGCGCCGGAAGCAAGTGCGAGGCAATCAGGATTTCAAACAATCGTTGTCACGGATTTGAATCCATTAAAAGTCCTCTTATTTTTAAGTGCAATGGTTTTTAAAAAGCACCTTGTAATGGAGGGAGTCACCCTTTTTCAGCATGAAGAAGCCTACTTGGAGGCAGATGAAAAAATCCTATTTCATGCCGATGGAGAAGTGATTGGCGCCACTCCAGTGTTTGTTAAGGCTAGTGATCGATCGTTAAAATTACGTGGCTAAGAAGCAGCCAGTGTGCGCACGAGCAAAAGAAACATGAAAAAAGACTTCCCTTTTCATAAGGTTCTTGTCCTGTTTTTCTAGTTTTGCTTGACGAGTATAAGAAGGTAGCGATAAAATCTATAGGACGGCTATTGTTTAGCATCTCATTCTCAATAGCTGTCCTTTTTGTTTTTATGATCATATAAATAAAAAATAAACAGCCAATTGATCTCAATCGGCTGAATTTTGTCGACTAAAAAAGCATGATTTAAAATATTTTAAGAAATGATGGGTTGAAAATTGATATGAACTGGTTGGGACAAATATTAGGTAGCGAATGGCACATCTCTCCTGCTGGAGGCGCTACGGGAGATGCGTACTTCGCAACACACAATGACCAAAAGCTATTTTTAAAACGCAATACGTCACCGTTTCTTGCGGTTTTGTCAGCTGAAGGCATTGTGCCGAAGCTTGTCTGGACAAAACGGATGGAAAATGGGGATGTCATTACTGCGCAGCACTGGCTGAGCGGCAGAGAGCTGAAGCCAAAGGACATGAATGACCGTCCTGTAGCGGAGCAGCTAAGAAAAATTCATACATCAAAAGAGCTGCTCGATATGCTGAAACGATTAGAAAAGCACTCGCTTGACCCGGCATCGATCTTGATGCATCTCAAGGCATCGATCTTAAAAGAGCAGATTGACTCACATGATATCACGCGTGCTATCCAGTATTTAGAGAAACATGTGGAGGCAGTTCATTTCGAGGATAAGGTCGTATGCCATTGTGACCTCAACCATAATAATTGGCTGCTGACAGATGAAAATCAGCTCTATTTAATTGATTGGGACGGGGCAATGATTGCAGATCCAGCGATTGATCTTGGACCGCTCTTATACCATTATGTTGAAGAAGAGAACTGGGAAAGCTGGCTCTCTATGTATGGTGCTCCGCTGACCGACAACTTGCGAAAACGCATGGCATGGTATGTGATGGCTGAAACCGTCTCGTTTGTCGTTTGGCATAAAAGAAAAGGAAATGAAAAGGCGCAAAAAGAAGTGCAAGCCGAGCTACATGCACTCTTAAAACGGTTAAACATCCATTAAGACAGTGGAATGTTCTCGACCCAGTCAGATAGATGCGATTGATGCGCTTCGATATGTGCATCAATTGAACTGACAGAGGTACCTTTTTGGCTGTAATCATAAATATCTGTTAGTAGCTGACGAACGTCAGCATCCAAATCTTCTTTTGCCAGCATTAATTGAATCACGCGTCCCACCTGTTCATATTCTGCAACAGTCCCGCAGCAATCCAGCTGGTGATCAGTTAAAATATCTTTGATTAATTGAAGCTGATGTTGGCGGTTTAATCCCATAAGTATGCTCCTTTCAAGGCGTGTCATTTATGTGGTTAAACTGTGCATTCAGCTTTGAATTTATACATGAAGCAGACCAGCCCAATTAGCAGCTGGTCTTTTTCATATGTGCGGATAAGATGCTGTCTTGCGGCTCTTTATGTTTCATGGTATCTTGATAAAATGTAAAGAAAATAGAGGTGTATCAAATTGAGAATGCGACATAAACCGTGGGCGGATGATTATTTAGCTGAAAATGCTCATATTGCTTTAGCCAACCCTGAACAATACAAAGGGAAATGGCATGAGCTGTTTGAAAATGATCATCCAATCCATATCGAAGTCGGTACAGGAAAAGGGAGCTTTATTGCCGGAATGGGCAAGCTTCATCCTGAGATGAACTATATCGGCATTGAATTATTTAAAAGTGTCATTGTGACGGCAGTCGATAAAATCAAAGAAACAGATGTAGAAAACGTAAAGCTTCTAAACATCAACGCAGAGACACTGACAGATGTCTTTGCGGAAAATGAGATTGATCGGGTGTATTTAAACTTCTCTGATCCGTGGCCAAAATCAAGGCATGAAAAACGGAGATTGACATTTAAAGCTTTTTTAAAGCGATATGAACAGATCCTCCGTCCAGGCGGTGAATTACATTTCAAAACCGATAACCGAGGACTATTTGAATATTCCTTGAAAAGCTTTTCGTCTTACGGACTCCTTTTAACGTATGTGAGCCTTGATTTACATGAGGATGGTCTCGAAGGAAATGTCATGACAGAATATGAAGAGAAATTCTCTTCCATGGGACAACCGATCTATCGATCAGAAGTAAAATTCCCTGAATAAAAAGCGAACAAAGCTGGCTGCAACGAACGATTGCGGTCAGCTTTTTTGATGAAAAGATTAGCACATGCGATTTTCCTTTGTATTTGCTACGATAGAAAAAGGAGGGATGACAGCAATGGAGACAATGAAAATAGGTGAAATGGAACTGTTCTGGTTAAATGGGGGAGATACACACATGGATGGTGGTGCCATGTTTGGCGTGGTGCCAAAACCATTATGGTCAAAAAAATACCCTGTGAATGATCGAAATCAAATTGAATTACGGTGTGATCCAATGCTCATACGTTGGAACGGTCTTCATCTGTTAGTAGATTCTGGCATCGGGTCAGGGAAGCTGACAGAGAAACAAAAACGCAATTATGGCGTCACAGAGGAAACGAAAATAGAAGAATCACTTGCGGCTCTCGGTTTGCGCCCATCTGATATAGATTACGTCTTAATGACTCATTTGCATTTTGATCATGCAAGCGGGCTGACAAAACGTGAAGGCGATGAGCTCGTGTCTGTTTTTCAGCAGGCAAAAATCATCACGTCCAAAATTGAATGGGACGAAATGAGAGCGCCGAACATCCGCTCAAGAAATACATATTGGAAAGAAAACTGGGAGCCTGTTGCCGATCAAGTCATGACATTTGAAGATAACATTGAAGTAACAGAAGGCATTCGCCTGCATCATACAGGTGGACATAGCGAGGGGCATAGCATCTTAACGCTCACAAGTCAGGGAGAAACAGCTATTCATTTAGCGGATATCATGCCGACACACGCTCATAAAAACCCGCTTTGGGTGTTGGCATACGATGATTATCCAATGATCTCGATCCCGGCGAAGCAAAAATGGCAGGCATTCGCCGAAGAAAACAATGCATGGTACTTGTTTTATCATGATGCCATCTACCGTGCTGTAAAGTGGGATGAAGACGGGGCAATGACCCATGAGGTCAAAAGAGAAACCGGAAGATAAAAGATCATCTGTATGTTTTTTCGCCTTTCACACAAAATAACGACAAAATGAACTTGTGAAAGGAAGAGTGCAGGTGAATCAATTTTATCGTGTACATGGTGATGTCATCGAGACACCGTTAAGAGGGATGGAAGTCATGTCTGTCCCTTATTTAAACAAAGGGGTCGCATTTACAAAGGAAGAGCGGGAAGAGCTTGGGTTAAAGGGATTTCTGCCGCCGAAGGTGTTAACACTAGAGGATCAAGCAAAGCGTGCATATGAGCAGTTCAAAGCACAGCCAGACGCACTTGGGAAAAATGTCTATTTAACTGCGCTTCATGACAGAAATGAAGTGCTCTTTTATAAATTATTAAATGAGCATTTGGCAGAAATGCTGCCGATTGTTTACACACCGACCGTAGGAACAGCGATTCAGCGTTACAGCCACGAGTATAGAAAGCCAAGAGGAATTTATTTATCCATTGATGACCTAGAAGGAATGGAAGAAATTTTTGCATCTTACGGAGTGGATGAATCAATTGATCTCATTGTCGCAACAGATGCAGAAGGAATTTTAGGCATCGGCGACTGGGGTGTTGGCGGAATTGCCATTTCAGTCGGGAAGCTGGCTGTTTATACAGCCGCAGCAGGGATTGATCCTAGCCGTGTGCTGGCAGTGGTGCTTGATGCTGGGACCAACCAGGAAAGCCTTTTAAATGATCCGCTTTATGTGGGAAATCAGCACTCCCGCGTTCGAGGAGAGCGCTATGATCAGTTTATTGATCAATATGTTGAGCTTGCCCGTGCGACTTTTCCAAATGCACTTCTTCACTGGGAAGACTTCGGTACAAAAAATGCGCGCGCCATTTTGGAAAAATATAAGGACCGTATTTGTACATTTAATGATGATATTCAAGGAACTGGAGCCGTCTCACTTGCTGCCGTTCTGGCTTGTGCAAAAGCATCGAAGGTTCCGCTGAAAGATCACCGAATCGTGATCTTTGGAGCAGGTACAGCAGGGATTGGTATAGCCGAGCAAATTCGTGATGCGATCGTGCGAGACGGTGTCAAAGAAGAGGAATCATATGATCATTTCTGGTGTATTGATAAAACGGGATTGCTCACAGATGATTCACCCGACATTCAGCCATTTCAAAAGCCGTATGCAAGACGTTCTGATGAAGTGAAGGATTATGCACGTAATGGTCCAAAGCATTCAATTGATTTGTTAGAGGTCGTGAAGCAGGCGAAACCTACGATCTTAATTGGTACCTCAACTGTAGGTGGGGCATTTACAGAGGAAATTGTGAAAGAAATGGCGTCACATGTAGAGCGGCCAGCGATTTTACCGATGTCAAACCCGACACCTCTTTCAGAGGCAAAGCCGGAAGATCTCATTGAATGGACAGAAGGACGTGCGCTTGTCACAACGGGAAGCCCGTTTGATCCGGTTGAATATGGTGGTGTGACATATGAAATTGGGCAGGCAAATAATGCTCTTGTGTTTCCAGGGCTTGGTCTTGGAACGATTGTGTGTAAAGCCCGCCTCATGACAGACAGCATGTTTGTTGCGAGTGCTGAAGCGATTGCGAGCATGGTCAATGTCGGAAAACCGGGTGCTGCGATGCTTCCAAGTGTTGATCAGCTCAGAACAGTTTCAGCGACAGTGGCTGTCCGTGTGGCACAAGCAGCGATTGACGAAGGAATTGCGGAAGAAACCCCTGATGATCTCATTCAGGCTGTGCAAGACGCCATGTGGCACCCTGTATACAAAAAAATCAAAGCCATCTAAAAAAAGCTTCGCAAGGACTTGTCTTTGCGAAGCTTTCTTATTAAGCAACAGAATCAATGACATCAACGATCATGCCTGTTTTTGCATCAATCATGACTTCATACTGTTCCAGCTCGCCAAAGGCGGAGCGTGTAATGCCAGATTTGTACACATCAATCGTTTCACCATTTACGGTATACGGTTCTGGTACAGTATAAATCCAAGAGCCATCAATCGGGCCGCGCTGTTTAAAAGCAGATTTCACAATTTTTAACGCTTTTTCAGACGAGATATACGTCGGGAAAAAGACTTTCTTTGCAACAATTGCAGCGGCTACGCCAATACTCGCACCAATCAGAACATGTTTTAACTTCAACGTGCTGCACCTCCGTATTGCTGTTTTTTCCATTATACAAAACTTGTCCAGCGATGTTAAGAAATCCGAATACTTGAAAGCATATTCAAAATTTCTGGAGAGATACTTGGAAAACCGAAAGAATTCTTATAGTATAAAGTGAGTGTTATTTTTATAGGAATTTATATGGTCATTACATAGAAATGAGGGTAACTGTCAAATGAACGAAGAAACAATGTCGCTTTTCCGAAATTTAACAGAATTACAAGGGGCTCCAGGTAATGAGCACCATGTGCGTGCTTTTATGAAAAAGGAACTTGAGAAATATTCCGATGAACTCATACAGGATCGTCTTGGCGGAGTGTTTGGTGTCCGCAAAGGCCCAGAGAACGCGCCGAAGATTATGGTGGCTGGTCATATGGATGAAGTCGGCTTTATGGTGTCATCCATTACGAAAAATGGAATGATTCGTTTTCAAACACTTGGCGGCTGGTGGAGTCAAGTGATGCTTGCGCAGCGTGTGGATGTTCATACGGATCACGGGCCAATTCCGGGCGTTGTATCGAGCACACCTCCTCATCTTCTGACACCAGAACAAAAAAGCAAACCAGTAAAACCGTCAGATATGCTGATTGATATTGGTGCAGACAGTGAAGAAGAAGCGAAAGAGCTTGGCGTTCGCCCAGGGCAGCAAATCGTTCCTGCAACGGTCTTTACCCCAATGGCCAATCCGAAAAAGATTTTAGCCAAAGCTTGGGATAACCGCTATGGGTGCGGACTTGCCATTGAATTATTGAAAGAATTAAAAGACGAAGCTCTTTCATGTCAGCTATATTCAGGCGCAACCGTCCAAGAGGAAGTAGGGCTCAGAGGGGCTGAGGTAGCTGCGAATATGATTAAACCGGATCTGTTCTTTGCTCTAGATGCGAGTCCTGCAAATGATGTGACGGGAGACAAATCACAATTTGGCCAGCTTGGAAAAGGTGCACTTCTTCGTATTTATGATCGCACGATGATTACGCACCGAGGCATGAGAGAATTTGTCCTCGATACAGCCGAAACAAACAATATTCCATATCAATATTTCGTATCGCCAGGCGGTACGGATGCTGGACGTGTTCATATCTCAAATCAAGGTGTACCATCTGCTGTTATTGGTGTATGTGCGCGTTACATTCATACAAGTCACTCTGTCTTGCATGTGGATGATTATGCAGCGGCAAAAGAATTAATTGTTCGTCTTGTGAAAAATTGTGATCAAAGCACGGTGGATTCGATTTATCAACAAGTGTAAACGATAAGAAAAAGGCTGCCTCATTAAGAGCACAGCCTTTTTCTTATTCCTGTTCAAACACGTATGACAACGCCTTAATCGCTTGATTCACTGTTTCGACAGTGATATTTGCTTTGTTTGATAATTCCTTTAGGGGATGATGTAATTCTTTAGGACGAATCAAAATAAGGGGTTTCCCTTTGGCGATGGCAGAAGAAGCATCCATTGCCGTGTTCCACTGTTTATATTTCTCACCAAAGCGGGCGATGACAACGTCTGCCTTATTTAATAATAGTTCGGTGCGGAAATTGTTCAAATCAGAAGCCGCATCGTCTTTCAAGATGGCATTTGGCTGCCCGCCTAAAATATCTTCTCCGATGTTATCTGATCGGTCATGATTCTCCATTGGACCAACAAACGTCACTGGTAGTTTCAACGACTGGCTTTTTTCCTTAATTTCATCGCGCCACTGGCTATGAATTTCTCCAGCTAAATAAACCGTTAATTGCATAACAATCTCCTCCTTGTGCACAAACTTAGTAAAGGTTTGCCCTGTTTCTTTTCATGTTACACAAGAAGTGCTTGATAAAGCAAAAAAAATATGATTATGATATTCATGGTAGAGACTATTTTTCATCGTAAGAAGACTACATATAATGGGAAGGACAGGCCTCTTCGTCTTTCCTATGAGAAAGCAGGAAGACGACGTTGATGACTTATTTAAAAAGAAAGGGTATTTCCCTTTCGCCAAAGGTGTATTTTATTGATGCACTCTCTTATATGGCTTTAGGTCTATTTGCTACATTAGTGGTAGGGCTGATTTTAAAAACAGCAGGCGGCCTGTTATCATTTCCTCTCATCGTGGAAATGGGAACGCTCGCTATGGGGCTGATGGGACCAGCAATTGGCGTAGCGGTTGCTTATCGCTTAAACGCTTCTCCTTTAATTATTTTCGCAAGTGTTGTGTCAGGTGCCGCTGGAGCAGAGCTTGGGGGACCTGCTGGAAGCTTCGTGGCTGCTCTCATTGGTGTGGAATTAGGCAAACTGATCAGTGGTGAGACAAGAATTGATATTATTTTAACGCCGCTTGTGACCATTATCACAGGTTTTCTCACCGCTGCTTTCATCGGCCCTGGGATTCAGGCGGTAATGACAGGGCTCGGCAGGCTGATCGTATGGGGGACTGATCAAAGTCCACTCATCATGGGCATGCTGGTTGCAACCATTGTTGGACTTGCTCTTAGCTCACCGATTTCAAGCGCTGCGCTTGCGCTGATGCTTGATTTAAGCGGTCTTGCTGCTGGTGCGGCAACGATTGGCTGCTGTGCGCAGATGGTCGGCTTTGCTGCTGCAGGATTTAGAGAAAATCGTTTTGGTGGTCTTGCTGCGGTAGGCATTGGAACATCAAAACTACAGCTGCCGAACATTGTGAAAAATCCACTCATTCTCATTCCGCCGACGATTGCAGGACTGATTCTTGCGCCAATTGGTATCATTGGCTTTGGGATGGTCAATAATGCGGCAGGAGCGGGTATGGGAACGAGCGGTCTTGTCGGCCAGCTCATGACTCTCACAGTCATGGGATTTCATCCTTCCGTTTTCCTCGCAATTGCTCTCTTGCATATCGTTGGCCCGGCAGTGATTAGTTTGGTAGTATCAGAATGGATGAGAAAGAAAGGCTATATACAATTCGGAGATTTAAGTATACAAACTGGAGGAATCAAACATGAAAAAAATTGAATCAAACGAAGAATTACAAAAAGTGATTCAAGAAGACTTAACCGTATTACTATTTTCAGCTGACTGGTGCCCGGACTGCACATTTATTGAGCCGTTTTTGCCAGAGCTTGAAGCAAACTATCCAGAATTTGAATACTTCTATGTGGATAGAGATCAGTTCATCGACACTTGTGCAGAGTGGGAAATTTACGGAATTCCAAGCTTTTTAGTCTTTAAAAACGGACAAGAGATCAACCGTTTTGTCAGCAAAGATCGTAAGACAAAGGAAGAGATTGAAGCATTTTTAACAGATTCTCTTTCTAAATAACGAAAGGAGAGTCTTATCATGGCGAAAATGACATCAAGACAGCTTGCCAATCAATTGAAAAGCCGTCTGACGAACGACAGCTGGACCCACCAGTTTGACAGGGAAAAAGATACGCTTCGTGTGGAAGATAAACATACAGGAAAGGGCATCACGCTTGAGCTCCCGCCGATTATTGCAAAGTGGGAAGTAAAGCCTGATGAAACACTGGATGAGATCGTTTATTATGTGAAAGAGGCGCTCAGCGCTATGAAAGGTGAAGCGCAGCACATCTCAGGCAAAGAGAAGCACATTTATCCGGTCATTCGTTCAACGTCCTTTCCAGAAACATCAAGTGATGAGATTCCACTCGTTTTTGATGAGCATACAGCAGAGACAAGAATCTACTATGCACTTGACCTTGGAAGCACCTACAGATTAATTGACGAGAAGATGCTGCAAAAGGAAAACTGGACAAAAGAACGAATCAGAGAAACCGCAAGTTTTAACGTCCGTTCACTAAAGACTGTCGTGAAAATGGATGAAGTGGCGGGCAACCGTTTTTATTTCTTCCGTGCAAATGACGGGTACGATGCAAGCAGAATATTAAATGAATCGATTTTACAAGAATACGCGCAAAAAGTAGAGGGGCAAATGGCCATTTCCGTTCCCCATCAAGATGTGTTCATCATTGCAGATGTACGCAATGAATCAGGCTATGATATTTTAGGGCAAATGTCGATGAGCTTCTTCGCCAGCGGCACGGTTCCGATTACGGCCTTGTCATTTTTATATGACGAAGGCAAGCTTGAACCGATCTTTATTCTTGCAAAAAGCAGACCAAAACAGCAGTAGAAGGGAATTTTGAAGAATGAACGTTTTTTATAATGCAGAAGGTGTCGGCGACACACTCCTTATTTCATTGAAAGATGTAACAAGAGAAGAAGTAGGTCATGAAACGTTTGGAGACGTCGTAAGAATCTTCAATCAAGACACAAAAGAAACAACAGGTTTTAATATTTTCAATGCATCTACTTACATGAAAATTGAAGAAAACGGATCTGTACCGCTTTCTGAAACGCTTGTTCAAGATATCAATGAAATTTTGAACCGCAACGGTGTCAGTGAAACATTAACAGTTGATCTATCACCTAAGTTTGTGGTCGGTTATGTGAAGGAAAAAGAAAAACATCCGAATGCAGATAAACTGAACATTTGCCAAGTAGATGTTGGCGATGAAACCTTACAAATCGTGTGCGGTGCACCAAACGTTGATCAAGGTCAATATGTTGTGGTTGCAAAGGTCGGTGCTGTGATGCCGAGCGGTTTGGTGATCAAAGATGCTGAACTAAGAGGTGTTCCTTCAAGCGGAATGATTTGTTCTGCAAAAGAATTAGATCTTCCGAATGCGCCTGCTGAAAAAGGAATCCTTGTTCTAGAAGGAAGCCGCCAAGCTGGCGAACCATTTGAAGCGTAACCTCCCATAAACGGGTACAAATGAGCGAAGAATGTGTTATACCAAAAGTCACTAAGTACGTACTTAGTGACTTTTTTTCATCTACAGACAGCATGAACAGCAAAGCGTAGCACTTTTCTCGCTTTTCTGCATGAAAAAGCAATGGTATACTAAAAATCGCCCAAGAAAACGTAAGGGGAGTTAAAGTGAGTGATAAATGATGAGTTGGTTAGATAAATTTTTTAGTGTATTTTTAGGAGAAGAAAAAAAAGAAGAAAAAGCTGAGAGGCCTGAAACAGGTCCGATTGCACCAAAGCAGCCAGCTGTTGAACAGCATAAAGAATATAAAAAAGTTGAAGATACGAAAGTGTATTATGAATATCCAAAAGGCAATTTTCGCTTTCCTCTCGTTCCAGATGAACCTGCACGTGAGGCAGCAAAGCAACAAGAAAGAAGGCGCACGCGGCCAAGTCAGCCAAAGGCAAAGCAGACGACCTATCAGCCAAAACAAACGGTGCAGCCTGATCTCAATAAAAAGCCTTTTAAACCAGAGCAAATCCCTTCACCCATCTATGGCTACCACCAGGATATGCGTCCAAAACATGCAGCAGCCAAAGAAGACACATCTTCTGTCAAAATGAAATCGGCAGAAGAAACGTCACAGCGTGTCACACTGTTATCAGAAGAAGCAGAGCGTGAACGGAATGTAAGACAGCAAATGAACATCCCGTCTATACGAAAAGAACAACGTATGGAAGACATGATGTCAGCCCAAACAGAAGAACAAGTAGAGAAGCAACCTGTCACGACGCCGCTTACTTTGCAAGAGGAACTCGCATATCAAGATCACGTTCAATCAACGATGGAACGTTTATATGACGAGCCTTTCAGTGAGAAAGAGGATCAAGATCAAGCTTTGTCACAGACCAAAGACGATCGGGAAGCATTCTTACATATGGAGCAAGCTGAAGCATCTAACGAGCCTCTAGAGATGGAGCAAGAACAGGCAGTCAACATTGAACAAGAAGAGCCGATGATTCCGCTTGAAGATGATGCTCAGAAAAAAGAGAGCTTTACATTTGAAACAGCTGAAAGCCCATCACCAGCACTTGACATGGAGATAGAAAGCCCGGTAGAAGAAACTGCGGTGCTGGAAGAGAAGAACATAGAGGCTATGGAGGAAAGAGCAGAGGCTGCATGGATAGAAGAAAGTCAAGCAGACGTGTCAGCGATAGCATTTGAACAAGAAGAATCGGTGATTATACAGGATTCGCAAGATGATGATTCCCTGCCGGAAGAAAAATTAACAGATGATGAAGTCATGCCAGTTGAAGAAGCATCAGATGAATTTGCTGACTCTGGACAAGCAGAGATCGCCGGGGATATGGCAGAAGAGCTTGAGGAAACACCTGAAGAAACGCCTGAAATAAAACGTGAAGAACCAAAACCGTCTTCTCCACAGCCAAAGCGTTCAAGCGGTCAAACCTCCACCGTTCCTTTTAACGTCATGATGTTAAAAAGTGATCAGCGCGTGCAAGGGAAGAAAACGGCAGATGCACAAGGATATGTATTTCCGAGTTTAGCCCTTCTAGACGTTCCGCCAGCACAAAAAGAAGAGGACGGAACATGGGTGAAAGAACGGGCAGAACTGCTCAATGCCACTCTGAAAAACTTCAATGTCAGAGCAAGTGTTGTTCATGTGACGCAAGGTCCTTCTGTTACAAGATTTGAAGTACATCCTGAACCAGGCGTGAAAGTGAACAAAATTACAAACCTGTCAGATGATATCAAACTCAGTTTGTCTGCAAAAGATATTCGAATCGAAGCGCCGATTCCTGGGAAGAACACGATTGGAATCGAAGTGCCGAACCTTCACAGTAAAATGGTTTTCTTAAGAGAAATGATTAGAAGCAGTGCCTTCAGAGACAATCCATCTCCATTAACGGCGGCACTCGGATTGGATATTTCCGGTCAGCCCGTTGTGGTTGATTTGCAAAAAATGCCGCACGGCTTAATTGCCGGAGCAACAGGTTCAGGGAAAAGTGTCTGTATTAATACCATTCTCGTGAGCCTGATGTTTAAAGCCTCACCTGATGAAGTGAAAATGCTGTTAATCGACCCTAAAATGGTCGAACTGGCACCGTATAATCACATTCCGCATCTTGTGAGCCCGGTTATTACTGATGCCAAGACAGCCACAGCTGCCCTGAAATGGGTAGTAGATGAAATGGAAAGACGCTACGAACTGTTTGCACACTCTGGTGTGAGAGAAATCAAACGATTTAACGAACTGGTGAAAGAAAAACAAATGGGTGAAAAACTGCCATATCTCGTCGTTGTCATTGATGAGCTGGCTGATTTAATGATGGTCGCACCAAATGAAGTCGAAGAAAGCATTTGCCGAATTGCCCAAAAAGCAAGAGCATGCGGGATTCACTTACTCATTGCGACGCAAAGACCTTCTGTTGATGTCATTACAGGCCTCATTAAAGCAAACATCCCAACAAGAATTGCTTTCTCTGTTTCAAGCCAAGTGGATTCAAGAACCATTATTGATATGGCAGGTGCTGAAAAGCTTCTCGGAAAAGGAGACATGCTGTTCTTAGAAAATGGCTCTGGCAAACCGACAAGGCTACAAGGGAACTTTGTATCAGATCGAGAGATTGATGAAGTGGTAGCGCATGTGAGAAAACAGCGCAAACCTGTGTTCCTTTTTGAACAGGAAGAATTGATGCTCCAAGGCTCTGCTATTACAGACGAAGATGAATTGTTTATGGACGCATGCAGGTTCGCCATCGAGCAAAATAGTGCAAGTACATCCAGTTTGCAAAGAAGATTTAGAATTGGCTACAATCGAGCAGCGAGATTGATTGATATGATGGAACGTGAAGGAATGATCTCTGGGGCAAAAGGCAGTAAGCCAAGAGAGGTCCTCATGACACTGAGTGACTTAGAACAATTGATCTAAACAAACCACTTCATTTTTTTGATAAACATGGTATGATAGCACATAGGTGCAATTTTTGAATTGGACGCTTTTCGCATGCCTGTCTGAACGCTTTTTAACGAAAATGAGCGAAAGCAGGTGTTAGAAATGGGAAAGTTGTCGGATACTAATCATAGTTAATATTGATTAGAATAGGAAGATCGGAAAAAAATCTTTATTTGGAGCTGCGATTTGTGATCAGCTAGAGACAAAAATCACAAGTTGCAAATTGAAATGAGCGTCATATACTGTAAGTCAGATAGACGTTTGTTGGAGGTACAATTATGACTGTTTATCATTTTGTTGGAATAAAAGGGACAGGTATGAGTCCACTGGCCCAAATTCTTCATGATACTGGGTATACTGTCCAAGGATCGGATATCGAAAAACATATCTTTACACAAAAAGCATTAGAAGAACGAAATATTAAAATTCTTCCATTTGACCCAGATAATATTCAGCCAGGGATGACGGTGATTGCAGGAAATGCATTCCCAGATACACACCCTGAGATTGAGCGTGCTCTTTCTGAAGGGATTCCTGTTATTCGTTATCATAAATTTCTTGGAGAATACATGGATTCATTCACAAACGTTGCAATTACTGGTGCTCATGGTAAAACATCGACAACAGGTCTGCTTGCACATGTGATGCAAGCGGCAAAACCAACTTCCTACTTAATCGGTGATGGATCTGGAATGGGGAAAGAAAACAGCGAGTATTTTGTATTTGAAGCGTGCGAATACCGCAGACATTTCCTCAGCTACCATCCAGATTATGCGATCATGACCAATATTGATTTTGATCACCCTGATTATTTCACGGATATTGATGACGTGTTTGATGCGTTTCAAAACATGGCACTTCAAGTGAAAAAAGCCATCATCGCTTGCGGTGATGACGAGCATCTTCTCAAGATCCAAGCAAAAGTACCTGTTGTGTACTACGGATTCAATGAAGAAAATGATTTCCAAGCACGAAATGTTGTGAAAAACACAGAAGGCACCACATTTGATGTATTTGTACGTAATACGTTTTATGATACCTTCTACATTCCTGCTTACGGAAACCACAATGTCCTTAACTCATTAGCGGTCATTGCATTATGCCACTATGAGGCCATTGATGTAGAGCTCATCAAAGGTGCTTTAACGACATTTGGAGGTGTGAAACGACGCTTTAATGAAAAAGTAGTCGGTGAACAAGTCTTAATTGACGATTATGCGCACCATCCGACTGAAATTGAAGTCACGATCGAAGCAGCTCGCCAGAAGTATCCAGACCGTGATATTGTAGCAGTCTTCCAGCCGCACACTTTCACTCGTACACAGCAATTTTTAAGTGAATTTGCGGACAGTCTGAAAAAAGCAGACTATGTATACCTCTGTGATATTTTCGGTTCAGCTCGTGAAAACATTGGGAAACTAAGCATTGAAGATTTGCGGGAAAAAATTCCGCAAGCCCAATTGATTGAAGAAGAAGAGACATCTGTGCTGAAAGCACATGAAAATGCGATCTTGGTCTTTATGGGAGCAGGAGATATTCAAAAGTATCTTCGTGCTTATGAGAAAGTCGCAGTATAATTGCCTGTCAAAAAGTGCCGATTCAATCGGCGCTTTTTATTTTGAATAAAATGTGACAAAGGGGCTAAATGTGACAAGATGTGCCGCTTTTTTTCGTTCGCTGTGGACAGGAATTGGCGAATAAGTGTAGAATTATTATTCAATCGGTCATTCTAGGCGATGTTTGAATGATACAACGAGAGGGTATTGAATTGAATATGCCCGCAGCAAAGGAGGTATCAGATGATTATTATTCTCTATTTAAGCGTTGCACTCATCGCAATCGCTTTCCTCATTCTTGTCATCTACTTGTCCAAAACATTGAAATCCTTACAGCTGACATTAAAGAATGTCGCATCAACTTTAGAAGGTCTTGAAGGACAGATGCAAGGCATCACCACAGAGACAGCACAGTTGCTACATAAGACCAATCAGCTTGCTGAAGATATTCAAGACAAATCGGCAAAACTTAACACAGTTGTGGATGCGGTGCAGGGAATTGGCGGCTCGATCAACCAATTTAATACAAGCATAAAGCAGGCAGCTGGTGCGGTTTCTTCATCCGTTGAACGAAATCAGGAGAAAGTCACGGATGTGGTAAGCTGGAGTAACGCAGCACTTGAAATCTATAAAAAATGGAAACAACGTAAACAACAATAATCAACCATTTTCGCATAGGAGGAATAATCATGAGCAAAGACGGAATCAATAGCAAAGACTTTTTGATCGGAACACTTATCGGTGGCATTATCGGTGCAACAACGGCATTATTTTTAGCACCAAAGTCAGGGAAAGAGCTTCGCGATGATTTGAACACCCAAGCGAATGCCCTAAAAGAAAAAACAGATCGTCTCACAACAGATGCAAAGGAAAAAGGCACTGAATATGTGACGATTGCGAAAGACAAAACATCTGAATTGTCTCAGCTCGTAGCAGAGCAGTCAAACCAGATTTTAGACAAAGTAAAAGACATAAAAGATCGTACAGCTGGAAAAGCTAAACAAGTAAAAAGCGAAGCAGAAGATGCTGCAGCAAATATTGCAAATGAAGCTTCAGATGTAGCAGATGAAGCAAAAGTAAGAGCACAAGAAGCAAAAGCAGACATTGAAGACGGCATCAAAGATGTCAAAGAAAAAGTAGAACAATCTACGAAAGGCTAACTCGCTGCTTAAGTTAGGAAGGAGCACATCATGTCTAAACAACTCATAGAAACAGAAGAACAGTTTGATCAACTAACGAATCAAGACGGAACCTTTGTCTTTTTTAAGCACAGTTTGACATGTCCAATCAGCCAAGCTGCTTTTCAAGAGTTTGAAGCGTTTGCGTCAGAACATGAGGATGTTCCTGCTTATTTCTTGCAAATTCAAAACACAAGAGAGCTTTCATCCTATGTGACTGAAAAGTCAGGGATCAAGCACGAAAGCCCGCAGGCACTCATCTTTAGCGGTGGCAAAGTAAAGTGGCATGCTTCTCACTCAAGCATTACAAAAGAAGCGCTTGAACATAACATGTAGAAAAACGTCAGCGATTGCTGACGTTCAAGATTGTTGACAAAGGGCTAAAATGTACTTTATTTTAGCCCTTTGTCTTCTTTTCAGCGTGATAGAAAACCTTTGCAGTCTAGGAAGGACGAGCACTGGCACGGAGCGAATTTGTCATTCGTGAGTACCAGCGCGCAGGACTGACAAAGAATGCGAGGGTTTGTCTACCCGCTGAAACGTCAGCGATTGCTGACGTTTTTTTTATAAAAAAGGTTTACTTGCATCAAAAGTATGCTATAATCTTACACATAATACTTTATCGCTTAAAAGCGTTTGGGTAATAAAGAATTTTTTCGTGACAATTCCGAAATCTTTGTTTATAATAAACCCTATTATAAGAGATCAAAAATAAAAAGCGAGAGCGGGCAGAGGAAAGGATGACAAAAATGAGCAACAATGAATTGGAACAATTGAGACAGCAAGCAGATGAACTAAATCTTCAAATCTTAAAACTGATCAATGAAAGAGGAAACATTGTAAAAGAAATTGGAAAGGCAAAAGAAGCGCAAGGTGTCAACCGTTATGACCCTGTCAGAGAGCGCACAATGCTTAATCAAATTCTTGAAGAAAATGATGGCCCATTTGAAAATTCAACGATTCAACATATTTTCAAAGAAATTTTCAAAGCAGGTTTAGAGCTTCAAGAAGATGACCACAGCAAAGCACTTCTTGTTTCTCGTAAGAAAAAACCTGAAAATACAATTGTAAATATCAATGGAGAAGCGATCGGTGACGGAAAACAACGTTTCATCGTTGGACCATGTGCCGTTGAAAGCTACGAGCAAGTTGCAGAAGTAGCGGCAGCAGCGAAACAGCAGGGACTAAAACTTCTTCGTGGCGGCGCATTTAAGCCTCGCACAAGTCCATACGACTTCCAAGGACTTGGCGTAGACGGTCTAAAAATTCTAAAACGTGTAGCAGATGAATACGGTCTTGCAGTTATTAGTGAAATCGTGAATCCTGCTCATATTGAAGAAGCGATTGAGCATATCGATGTCATCCAAATTGGAGCACGTAACATGCAAAACTTCGAGCTTTTAAAAGAAGCTGGATCAGTGAATAAACCAGTTCTTTTAAAACGCGGTCTAGCAGCAACAATTTCAGAATTCATCAATGCAGCTGAATACATCATCGCACAAGGAAATGACCAAATCATCCTTTGCGAGCGAGGCATCCGCACATACGAAACAGCCACAAGAAATACACTAGATATCTCGGCTGTGCCAATCTTGAAACAAGAGACACATTTACCAGTCTTTGTTGACGTGACACACTCAACTGGACGAAGAGATCTACTTCTTCCAACAGCTAAAGCAGCTCTTGCGATTGGAGCAGACGGTGTGATGGCAGAAGTGCATCCAGATCCATCTGTTGCCCTATCTGATTCAGCGCAGCAAATGGACATTCCACAATTCGAAAAATGGTTAGATGCATTAAGACCACTTGTCAACATTCATGCGTAATCATAAATAGAAAAGCCGCCGGATGACAGCCCGGCGGTTTTTTCATGAAAAAATACGATCAAGATTGGGAATGAAAGGAAGAGAGCACATTGCAAGCTAAAAATATGCTTGTTCACAATGTTTTCATTTTTAAAATTCGATAGAATCTGCTAAGATCATTGTCATAGCTGACGTTCGCGACGATTTTTGGTGAAATATGATTCAATTTACAGGTAACAAGCTCATTAAAGTTTGTTTAATTTAGTTATAAAAAGAAAGGGAACGTTTTCATATGAAGAAAAAACGTGTATAATTTCATAAAAGAATGTCATTTTGATGTAGATTGAAAAATTATGTGTCTCTTTTCATCGTTTTAATGACAAATAGGATATTATTTTCCTCGTATCTGACATGTCTCTATCCAATTGGTGAATGCTATAGATATGAAGTGTATTTGAAGGAGTGATTTATGTGAATAATGTTACAATATATGATGTAGCAAGAGAAGCAAACGTAAGTATGGCAACGGTATCACGCGTTGTTAATGGTAATCCAAACGTAAAACCAACAACAAGAAAAAAGGTACTTGAAGCAATTGATCGTCTCGGCTACCGTCCAAACGCAGTCGCACGAGGCCTTGCAAGTAAAAAGACCACAACAGTTGGGGTCATCATCCCTGATATTTCAAGTATCTTCTATTCAGAGCTTGCACGAGGAATTGAAGATATTGCGACGATGTACAAGTACAACATTATTTTGAGCAACTCAGACCAAAATACTGATAAAGAACTTCATTTGTTAAACACAATGCTTGGCAAACAAGTAGATGGAATCGTTTTTATGGGCGGAAACATTACAGATGTGCATGTGGAAGAATTTAAGCGCTCTCCTGTACCCATTGTACTTGCAGCATCTGTTGAAGAGCAGGCACAAACACCATCAGTCAACATTAACTATGAACAAGCCATTTATGATTCAGTTCAGCTATTAGTTGAAAAAGGACATAAACGAATTGCGTTTGTATCTGGACCAATGTCAGAACCAATTAACTCTATGAGAAAGCTTGCTGGTTATAAGCGTGCGCTTGAAGAAGCTGGTATCGCGTTTGACGAAGCGCTTGTTGCTGAAGGAGACTACTCATATGACTCTGGTATTGAAGCGCTCGCTAATCTGCTTGAGCAATCTGACAAGCCGACGGCTGTGATTGCAGCGACTGACGAAATGGCGCTAGGTGTCATTCATGGAGCGCAGGACAGAGGCGTATCAATTCCTGAAGATTTAGAAGTGATTGGCTTTGATAACACAAGACTATCCCTCATGGTGCGCCCTCAATTGACAACAGTTGTTCAGCCGACTTACGATATTGGAGCTGTTGCGATGAGACTTTTGACAAAGCTCATGAACAAAGAACAAGTAGAAGATCAAATTGTTGAATTACCACATAGAATTGAAGAAAGACAATCGACGAAATAAAAAAGAAAGCAGGCTCACTTGATCAGTGGACGCCTGCTTTTTTTTATGCCTTTTTCTTTTCTCGTCTAACAGGCATGAGTGCTTTTTCTACCGTTTGCGCATTTTTTTCTGTAATTTCTGCTCTTCTTGGAATCGGTGGATATAAATCGTCAGGATCTAGCCATGTGGATGGAAGCGGAACAGGAGATTGTTTTTCCCATGCCCGAATCCATTCCTGAGGAAGCGCATCTGGTGGTGTAATGCCTTTCATCTCAAGCCAAATGCGGCTCCATGCTCTTGGGACGACACGCCAAATATCATAGCCGCCTCCGCCCACAGCGATCCATTTTCCATCACAATATTGATGCGCCAGCTCATGGGCAATTCTAGGAATTTCCTCATATATTTTCATGGTAGCAGATAAATGCGTCAAAGGGTCGTAATAGTGGGCATCTGCTCCATTTTGCGTCAAAATGACATCTGGTTTAAAAAAAGCAGCAATCTCTGTCACTGCTGTTCGATAGGATTCTAAAAATGATTCGTCTTCTGTAAATGCGTCAAGCGGGATATTATATGCATAACCATAGCCTTTATCATGACCCCTTTCCTGTACTTGTCCAGTTCCAGGGAACAAATAGCGCCCTGTTTCATGAATGGAAACAGTACATACCTCTGGATCATCATAGAAGCTAAACTGGACACCATCGCCATGATGAGCATCTGTATCAATATATAAAATTCTAGCGCCATATGTCTTTTGAATATACTGAATGGCCACAGAGCTGTCATTATAAATACAAAAGCCAGAAGCACGCCCTTTAAATCCATGGTGAAGCCCGCCGCCAAGATTGAGCGCATGCTGCGAATGCCCAAGCATCACTTGATCAACCGCTGTTAATGTCCCGCCAACTAGGAGAGAAGCTGCCTCATGCATCCCTGCAAACATCGGGGTGTCCTCAGTGCCAAGACCATAACGTTCCCCCTCTACGGTGGACAGTTTTCCTTCACTTGCTCGCTGTACTGCTTGAATATAGTCTGCTGTATGGACGAGCTTCAACTCCTCCAGCGTCGCCATCCGAGGTGCGACAATCTCATCATCCGTTAACGCCTTCATTTTTTGAAGAAGATCATAAGTTAAGTAGACGCGAAGCTGATTGAAGGGATGATCTTGGTGAAACTGATACGTTTGAAAAGATGGTGAAAAAACAAAGGTCGCTTCCTTCATTTGATCGTCTGCTCCATAGGCCAGAGCACTTTATAGCCTTTTGCACGAATCAGCTTCATCACATGATCTGCATGCATCGTTTGAAGGCGGAAGACGAGCACTTTAGAGGCTTCATTGGCATGTGGGTACACGAGTACACTCAGCATTTGAATATGCTGCTCTTTTAAAATGGCTGTAATGTCTGCAAGACCCTCTGTCACTTGCGCTACTTCAACCTCTAAATGTGATCCAGGCTGATCTGCACCTGTTAGTCTTACAAACGTACGAAGTAAATCTGTTTTTGTGATGATC
Organism: Bacillus sp. 22483; assembly: GCF_052044605.1. Classification (NCBI taxonomy): domain Bacteria; kingdom Bacillati; phylum Bacillota; class Bacilli; order Caryophanales; family Bacillaceae; genus Bacillus; species Bacillus sp. 22483. Next base: position 100,544 of record NZ_JBQENU010000006.1, read on the forward strand.
CCTACAAGCTTGCCACGTCTCACAACGGGAAGACAGCCAATTCCGTGTTCAAAAAAGACACTTGAAATCTCCTCAACGAAATCAAGCGGATGAGCGGTAATCGTCTCTAGCACCATGATGTCTTCAACCGGCCGCTGAATAAAAAGCTGTCTTTTCTCTGTTTCAAAAATACTTGGACTGGCATTTTTAATATCCCGATCTGTCACCATCCCAATGACAGATCCCTGCTCAGATACGATGGGAATATGCCGAATGTGATGTGCACTCATTTTTTGAATGGCTTCTTCAATCGTATCGGTTTTTCGCAGCGTGATCACATCACGCTCCATAATTTGTTCAATCATCATGTTTACCAATCCCCTTTGCCAAAAAAACGAATTGAACGTTAATACATAAAGCGCTGATGGAAGCGAAGACGATCAAAACGCTCGATTGAATCTGGACTCACATGTTTTCCGATCCGTGCCATTAAACAATTGGCTGGATGTGAGCTGATCTCTGGCTCATCTGTTGCAAACCAGACCAGACCGCCGGCGTTCATCATTTTCTCCATCATTTTGCGGTACTCCCACACGTTTTTCTTTGTCCCTTTTAAATCCCAATGCCAGTAATATTCGGTTGTAATGATAATATAATTCTCCATTTGCTCATCCATCATGCTCACATCCAGTAAATGCTTGCCAAGTGAGCAGCCTCTGAATGGAGGAGCGACTTCAATGGCACCGAGCTCAATTAAATTGTCCATGTTGCCTTCTGACCAGCGTTCAAGCGGATCAGGGTACAAATACGTGACATAGCCTACGACAAGCTCATCCACCCTAGCAATGATAATACGTCCTTCAGGAAGATCTGCTATTTCAACAAGTGCTTGTTTCTGTTCTTCAGGCGTGCGAAATGCCGTTAGTCCTTCATGAAACGTATAGTTCGCAAGCTCTGATGCAGGTACCGGTCCTTCAATCAGGATGGAACCTGTTTCTCGCTCAATGGTTTTTGAATAATAAGTTTTAGGATGCTCCACGTATCCACCGCCTCAAATTCTAGTGAGTCGTCTCTATTCTATCTTAAATCTTGCAATAATTAAAACGGTTTCATCAGAAGTTTTTTAAAAATTGAGAAAAAAAGTCATCTATACTATAATGGTCATTGTAAACGTATGCAAAGGGGGACTGTTTGATGAAAGTGGAAACGCTACCATCAGTAAAAGGGGACTATCATTTAAATGATTATGAGCAAGCATACAAAGAATTTTCATGGGAGGAAGCGAGAAAAAATTTCTCTTGGTATGAAACAGGAAAAGTAAATGCAGCTTATGAAGCGATTGACAGACATGCGGACTCGTTTCGTAAAAACAAGGTGGCGCTTCACTACAAAGATTCACAGCGGGATGAAAAGTATACGTTCAGGGATATGAAAATCAAGACAAACAAAGCAGGAAATCTATTAAGAGAACAGGCACATGTGCAAAATGGGGATCGCGTGTTTATCTTTATGCCAAGATCACCTGAGCTCTATTTTCTACTGCTTGGTGCTGTCAAAATTGGTGCGATCGTCGGTCCGTTATTTGAGGCATTTATGGAAGGTGCCGTCAAAGATCGTTTAGAAAATAGTGAGGCAAAAGTGATTGTGACAACGCCTGATCTGCTTGAGCGGATTCCGTTTGCAGAACTTCCAAAGCTTGAATCCGTCATCATTGTCGGTGGTGAAAAAGAGGATGCAGGTGGTGTGCGGACGATTCACTTTGAAGAAGCATTTGAGCAGGCAGCGAAGGAACTTGAAATCGAGTGGATGGATGAAAAAGATGGATACCTGCTTCATTACACGTCAGGGTCCACTGGTACGCCCAAAGGTGTGCTCCATGTTCATGGCGCAATGGTGCAGCAAGGCCAGACGGGTAAATGGGTACTTGATTTGAAAGAAGAAGATGTCTACTGGTGTACAGCTGATCCAGGCTGGGTAACAGGGACGGTGTATGGTATTTTTTCTCCGTGGTTGAATGGAGCGACGAATGTGATTTTAGGCGGCAGGTTCAATCCTGATACGTGGTACGAAACCATTGAATCGCTTGGTGTGACCGTTTGGTACAGTGCACCGACAGCCTTCAGAATGTTGATGGGAGCAGGAGACGATCTCATTCAAAAATATGATCTCAGCTCACTCCGTCATGTGTTAAGTGTAGGAGAGCCACTTAATCCAGAAGTGATCCGCTGGGGAGACGCTGTATTCGGTAAACGAATTCATGACACTTGGTGGATGACAGAAACAGGTGCACAGCTGATTTGTAACTATCCATGCATGGATATCAAACCAGGTTCGATGGGGAAACCAATTCCAGGCGTTGAAGCTGCGATTGTGGATAATGCCGGAAATGAACTTCCGCCATACCGGATGGGGAACCTTGCCATCAAAAAAGGCTGGCCGTCTATGATGCATACGATCTGGAACAATCCTGAAAAATATGAATCTTACTTTATGCCGGGAGATTGGTATGTTTCAGGAGATTCAGCTTATATGGATGAAGACGGATACTTCTGGTTCCAGGGACGTGTCGACGATGTCATTATGACGTCAGGAGAGCGGGTCGGTCCATTTGAGGTAGAAAGTAAACTGGTGGAACATCCGGCCATTGCAGAGGCTGGTGTCATCGGAAAACCAGATCCTGTGCGCGGTGAAATTATTAAAGCCTTCATTGCGCTTAGAAGCGGATACGAACCGACAGATGAGCTGAAAGAAGAGATTCGTACGTTCGTGAAAAAAGGACTCGCTGCACATGCAGCACCGAGAGAAATTGAGTTTAAAGACAAACTGCCAAAAACACGAAGCGGTAAAATTATGAGACGTGTGTTAAAAGCGTGGGAGCTGAATTTACCTGCTGGCGATCTCTCGACAATGGAAGATTAATCACTTCCGTCAGTTGACTTGATATCAAAAGTATGTTAAAAATGACTTTAGTTGAATATGAAAAGGTTTTGACTGAGATTCAGTAGAATCATCTTTCCCTGTCCAAGAGAGCTGACGGCTGGTGCGAGTCAGTACAAAGAGATATTCGAATTACCCTCACGAACCGCTTTTACGAAAAGGAGCATATGCTATCTGATTAGTGAAAGAACGGATCTGTCCGTTATCAGTGTAAGTGAAAAGACGTGTTGTTTTGTCTTTTAAGCAGGGTGGTACCGCGATATATATCGTCCCTTCGTTCATTCGAAGGGGCGTTTTTTATGTTGAATTGTAAAAAAAGGAGATTTGGATATGAGTCAATTGATGGAAGAATTATCGTTCAGAGGATTAATTCAGCAACAAACAGATGAAGAAGGTTTAACAACATTATTAGCAGAAGAAAAAATCAAGCTATACTCCGGCTTTGATCCAACAGCTGACAGCTTGCACATTGGTCACTTACTGCCAATTTTAACATTGCGCAGATTCCAAGAAGCAGGTCATCATCCGATTGCACTTGTTGGCGGCGCAACTGGACTAATTGGTGACCCAAGTTTCAAAAAAGCAGAACGTTCACTAAACCCAGCAGAAATCGTCGAACAGTGGTCAGAGAAAATCAAAGGACAGCTCTCTCAATTCCTTGATTTTGAAGCAGGTGACAACCCAGCTGTCATCGTGAATAACTATGACTGGATCAGTCAAATGAATGTCATCACGTTCCTTCGCGATATTGGAAAGAACTTCGGTGTCAACTTCATGCTCGCAAAAGATATCGTCAGCTCCCGTATTGAAACAGGGATTTCGTACACAGAATTCAGCTACGTGATTCTACAATCGTTAGACTTCTTGAACCTTTACAGAAATGAAAATTGTAAGCTGCAAATCGGCGGAAGTGACCAGTGGGGAAATATCACATCTGGGCTTGAGTTAATCCGTAAGTCTGAAGCAGAAGGGGCTAAAGCATTCGGTCTCACAATGCCGCTTGTCACAAAAGCAGACGGCACGAAGTTTGGGAAAACAGAAGGCGGCGCCATTTGGTTAGATAAAGAAAAAACATCACCATATGAATTCTACCAATTCTGGATCAACACAGATGACCGTGATGTCGTGAAATACTTAAAATACTTTACGTTCCTATCAAAAGAAGAGATCGCATCGTACGAAGAAAAAGTGCAAACAGCCCCTGAAAAGCGTGAAGCACAGCGCCGTTTGGCAGAAGAAGTCACAACACTTGTGCATGGCCGTGAATCACTAGAACAGGCTGTCAACATCTCAAATGCGCTATTTAAAGGCGAGATCAAATCTCTTACAGCAGAAGAAGTGAAAGTAGGCTTTAAAGATGTGCCATCAATGGAGAAAGACAGTGGAGAAGAATTAACACTTGTTGATGTTCTTGTCGAATCAAAACTGTCTCCATCAAAACGTCAAGCACGTGAAGATATCACAAACGGTGCCGTCTACATCAACGGAGAGAGACAAACCGACAAAGACTATGTCCTTTCAGCTGAAGACCGAATTGAAAACCAATTTACCGTCTTAAGAAGAGGGAAAAAGAAATACTTCCTTGTAACGTATAAATAAATCCTTATGAAACAGTAAGTATCATGAAAAGCACCTCAAATGTTCATATACATTGAGGTGCTTTTCTTTTTTATTCAGAAGTAGGAATTAAGCTTTTACAGAGCGGTTTTCTCTCATTTGTCTGTTTCTTATTCAAGAAGTGAATCTTCGTTTGTATAAGCATGTTCTACCTTACAAATTCGGGTTGTATAGGATTCATACCAATCTTTTTTTCCTTTTTTTTGAACACGCTGATGTGCTGTATGTGCTTTCCATTCTTTGATGGCTGCTAATGAATCCCAGTAAGAGACAGTGATTCCAACACCATGTTCATCTCGTACACTTTCTATTCCAAGAAACCCGTCTAGTTCTTTCGCTAATTCTTCCATTTTTTGAGCAGCCACGGCGTATTCTTTCTGCTCGACATTTGTTCGTTTTGATGTGAAAATCACGGCATAATAGGGTAGTGCAGGTGTTTGAGTAAACAGCATCTAGCAGAACCTCCTTTTGTCTATTCACATTATATATGAAAGATAGAGGGGCTCGTAGTCTTTTTGTTTTAATTTAAAAAAGTCCAAGGTGCTTTATGATTATTTATATTTCTGTAAAATCATCTTATAAACATTACCTTGTTCACTTTTCTGACATATTTTTCTTGTATAAAATAGAGTCGAATAAGATGAATAAGGGGGAATGAAAGTGATTCGATTTAAGAAAAAGAGTTTGCAAATTCTTGTTGCCCTTGCCTTAGTGCTAGGTTCAATAGCCTTCATCCAGCCGAAAGAAGCCAAAGCGGCTGAGCATAATCCGGTTGTAATGGTACACGGCATGGGTGGTGCGTCTTATAACTTTGCTTCGATCAAACGATACTTAGTGTCACAGGGATGGGATCAAAACCAACTTTTTGCAATCGATTTCATAGACAAAACAGGCAATAACCTGAACAATGGCCCGAGGCTCTCTAGATTCGTCAAAGATGTACTAGCCAAAACGGGCGCCAAAAAAGTAGATATTGTGGCTCATAGTATGGGCGGTGCGAACACGTTATACTATATTAAAAACCTAGACGGCGGAGATAAAATTGAAAACGTCGTCACACTTGGTGGAGCGAACGGACTCGTTTCACTCAGAGCATTACCAGGCACCGATCCAAATCAAAAAATTCTTTACACATCCGTCTATAGCTCAGCCGATCTCATCGTCGTCAACAGCCTTTCGCGTTTAATTGGCGCAAGAAATGTCCTGATCCACGGCGTTGGACATATCGGTCTATTAACCTCAAGCCAAGTCAAAGGCTATGTGAAAGAAGGATTGAATGGCGGAGGACAGAATACGAATTAAATCATGAAAAAAGACAGCGATTTGTGCTGTCTTTTTTTATGTTATTTATGAAAAAAAGATTATTTTTTATATTTAATTAATTTAGAAAGAGATTAATGACCTATTCCAGAAAACCGTTATCATTATAATAGTAGGTATTTTAAATAGTGATTAATAACCAGCTGCATTAAGAGAAAAGATGTGCGAAAACCTCTATAATTGCTTTTTGGTTTAATTGTAGTTTAAGCATATAAATATAAAGTTAACACAATGTAGAATACAACTTTTATCTCAATAATTAATTGGAAAAGGATGTTATAGTGTGTAGATGTTAGGGGGGGAAGCTAACGTGATTTTTATGTGCTTCTTTATTAATTGAAGAAGTTCTTTCTTAATTTTACAAGAGAAAGTTAAAATACTGTATTTCAAGGGGGATATAATGAGAAACAGAGTATTCTTTAAAAAAACAATTTTTATTATGATAGCATTATTTCTGGGTTTTTCCGTTATTGCATCACCAATTGCAACTGCCAAAACAAACTCAAATGAAAAAAATGTGAATTTACTAGCTAAAGACTTAGAGTTTTTAATGGAGAGTGCTAGTATATATGACCAAAATAATCAATTGATTGGTTTTGATTTTGAGAAATTAAGAGATAGATTTGGAGATAAGAAAGAATTTAAGATTTTAGAAAATGAAATAAAAAAAAACGGAATTAAGATAGAAAAATCATCAGTTTTAAAGACTCAGGCTGCTAAAGGAACTTGGGGCGATTGTATGATTGATTCATTAAAAGATCATTTTGGTGTGGCAATGATAGAAGTGGCCTTAACTGGTGGCCTTTGGAGCTATCTAGAAAAGAAGGCTTATAAAGAAGCTGCTAAGCTTTTGCTGAAGATTGGAATTGGGGGGAATGTTATCGGTTTAGTAGCTTTCCTTACTTGGTATTCAGCTAAATGCATGGAGGGAAGAGGACCATGGGCATAATAAGTTGATAATCCATCGGCTTAACATAATAGGAGGAAAAAAATGACACAAAAACTAAAGTTATATTTCTTAGGATACTTTTTTTATTTCCCATTATCATTTTACATCATCTATTTCATATGGATGTTTATGGTTAAATCAGCTAAACTATTTGATGTTATTTCTAACAGTACATCAATCATTGGAATTTATTATATAATTGCCAGTGTGTTTTTTGTTATTTTACTTCAAACCAAATTTAAAGATGTTAGATAAAATGAAAATAAAAAGAAGCTAGTAAGGCTGTATATGTCTTCTAGTTTCTTTTTTCAATTTAATAAAAGTATGTACAAATCAACCGTCATTCCTTACACTACATATAATGAACGAGAATCTTCGGAGGTGGGTATTTGTGCAACAACATTAAAAGGCTTTGATTATGGTTGATGTACAGAAAGCATTCGAGCACGAAAAAAGGGGAGAACGGAATAACCTAGATGCAGAGAAGAATATCAGTCGTCTATTGACGTTTTGGAGAGAAAAAGGATGGGCAGTCATTCATATTCAGCATACATCGGATCAGCCGCACTCCTTATTTCATCCAGCAAATGAAGGGCACTCCTTCAAAGAGATCGCTAAACCGCTAGATGAAGAAATGGTCATACAAAAGAAAGTCAACAGCAGCTTTATAGGTACAAACTTAGAGGAACAACTAAGATCAAACGAGATCAACACTGTTGTGATTGCTGGACTCACAACACCGCACTGCGTATCTACCACAACAAGAATGAGTGGAAATCTAGGCTTTGATACCTACCTCATTTCGGATGCAACAGCCGCCTTTGGACTCGCAGATCAAACCGGTACATACTATGATCCAGAAACGATCCATCGCCTTTCACTTGCAACACTGCATGACGAATTTGCGACTGTCCTGACAACTGAGCAGCTGATCACAAATTGGGCAAGCAAAAGCTCCTAGAATCATCTCTAGGAGCTTTTTGCTTGTTCATCCAGCGGCTGTTTTCGTTGTTCAATACTTGAGTAGATGAGATCAATTCCAATAAATAAGAAGCTGACAAAGAAAGATAAAATGAGTGTGCCGTGCTCCCAAATTGAGACATTGACTATGTTCATATTAAGTACAAACTTAATTGAGAAATGCACAACGATCCATGAGAGTAAAAATTCAAAGATAAACGTGAACCATTGAGGAAATCTTAGCAAAGAGGAAATTCCTTTACCAATGAATACTAAAAAGATCGACCAAAAAAGAACAATCCCACTGACGAATAGACAGAAGGTCAATAATGAAAGAAATGATGCATAGGTAATATATTCTCCAAAAAGAAAATTCACTCCTAATGAAACAACATAAAGTACAGAACTTGGAATGATGATGACAAAACTAATCGAAAAAAAGATGAGTAAAATGAGGAGAATTTCAGCGATAGCTCCAGGCGCTTCATCGACAACTTTTGTCTTTCTCAAAACCGCATAGATAACAATTGAAATGAGCATAAGTGCTAACATAAATGAAATGATCGACAAATTGCTTTCCTCCTTAACGTTCCTTACATTATTGTTTTAAGTTGTGAGTTATCCAGTAAATGTAATTGTAAGAGGAAAACGAAAAAGAGTAAAGAGTAATCGGTGTTCTAATTTTCTTGTGTGCAAATAAGTTATTTGTAGCTAGAGAGTATCGTACAAAAGACCAAACAAAAAACCCTAGAAATCCTTGAACAATCAAGGTCTCTAGGGTTTGTTTGATCACTCTCTGAGAGAGCAATGAAATTAACGAGAGTAGAACTCAACGATTAGTTGTTCGCTGATTTCAGGCGCTAATTCAGAACGCTCTGGAAGACGAGTGAAAGTTCCTTCAAGCTTTTCAGCATCGAAAGTAAGGTATTCAGGTACGAAGTTGTTCACTTCAACTGATTCTTTCACAACTGCAAGGTTTTGAGATTTCTCACGAAGAGCAATCGTTTGACCTGGTTTCACAGAGAAAGATGGGATGTCTACACGGCTTCCATCAACAAGGATGTGACCATGGTTTACTAGCTGACGAGCTTGGCGGCGCGTACGAGCAAGGCCAAGACGGTATACTAGGTTGTCAAGGCGAGTTTCAAGAAGGATCATGAAGTTTTCACCTTGTTTACCAGGAAGTTTAGCAGCTCTGTCAAATAGTGTACGGAATTGACGTTCGTTGACACCGTACATGTGACGAAGCTTTTGCTTCTCTTGTAATTGTAAACCGTATTCAGATAGTTTTTTGCGTTGTCCTGGACCATGTGGGCCTGGAGCGTAAGGGCGTTTTTCAAGTTCCTTACCTGTTCCGCTTAATGAAATGCCTAAACGGCGGGAAATCTTCCAACTTGGACCTGTATAGCGAGCCATAATGTGACTCCTCCTTATTGTTTTTATTTGTGAAAAATAAAAACCGTCTGTTCTTTGTCTTTTCCGTCATTATGTTTTCATGCATCCTCGCTCCAGCAGCAGGGAGTTACAAGATGCACCTCCATATAGAAGGAACAAAATGATACAAAAAAGCCGAACAAAAAGGCTGCCATATTTCACACAAACTCTATTATATGACGCCAGATAGGAGAAGTCAACCTATTTAAAGAGGAGAATGTCAAACGTGGTCGGCATTCATCCGGGAAGAAAGCAAAATAAAAAAGCAGACACATTGTCTGCTTTTCAAGCATCATGACGCATCAGTAGAGGCTGATAACGCATTTTGGAGAACCTCTGTAAATTGAACTAAGTACGTTTCATCTATTTCATTGAAACGATCTTTCACTGGACTGTCAATGTCGAGTACCCCAATGATTTGTCCATTTACTTTAAGAGGGATCACGATTTCAGACTGCGATGCGGCATCACATGCAATATGACCAGGGAATGCATGCACATCAGCGATACGCTGTACATCACCTGTCGCAAATGCTGTACCGCAAACCCCTTTTCCAGAAGGAATGCGTACACATGCGGGCAGTCCGTTGAATGGACCAAGCACAAGCTCTCCGCCTTTTGCTAAATAAAATCCTGCCCAATTGACTTCAGGAAGCGAGTGATAAAGCAGCGCCGCAGCATTGGCTAGGTTGGCAATGAGATCAGGTTCACCATCCGTAATCGCTTCTACTTGCTTGATGAGTAATTGATAGTCTTTCGATGGATCACCAGACTGTTTTTCGACATGAAACATGAAAATCTCCTACTTTCTATCTCAAAAATACATAACTTGCGCTTCGCATGTGGGATTTGTCGAGCAATGATTAAAGGAACTTCCGCCTTCACCTTGAAGTATGTACACATGAAGAGGGGTGAGCGGATGAAAACATCAACAACCGTGCAAACAAAAGACCGTATTATTGAAGCTGCCATCAGACTTTTTAACCAAAAAGGATTTTCTGGAACCTCTGTCCGTGAGATTGCGAAGGAAGCAAACGTCAACGTTGCCCATATATCTTATTACTTTCAAGGAAAAGGAGGGCTGCTTGAGCAGCTCGTATCCGATTTTTATGAAGGCTATATTCAGATGATTGAATCGCACATCCAGCACATGGAAACCCGTCATGCAAAAGAATGTTTACTTCATGTGGTTTTTGATATTTTATCTTATCAGCATGAAAATCGTCAATTAACCCGTTTCGTTTATCGAGAAGTGACCATTGATTCAACGCTGATCAGGGAAATCATGTCCACCTATTTAACAAAGGAAAAATACTTGTTTCAGCTCATCATTGAAAAAGGAAAAAGCACCCATGTGATTTGTAAGCAGCTGTCACTCTCATCATTTATGATCCAGCTAAAATCACTTCTGATGATGCCATATCTGCAGCCGCAATATTTAACAGAGGTGCTTTATATCAACCCAAGCGAGCCTTACTTTTATCAAACGTACTATAAGGAACTGAGCCGGTCGCTTCATCATCTGTTAGAACCAAACGAATCGGCACTTGATCCTCACCTGAAACTCATGATGTCTTCAAACTGATCATACGCATACCCGAGATCTTCCGCTTGATGGGCATCAGACCCGAATATGAGCGGAATTTTTTTCTGTTTTGCAAGATCAATCATCCATTGATCTAAATAGATACTTCTGGCATATGTTTTACGAAGACCTGATGTATTAAAATCTAAGGACATGCCTTTTTTTGCCGTTTCTTCAAGACAAAGGGTCACCCTTTGACAAAGTTCTGGCGACATTTCGTATGGGAAAAGTTGTTTGAATTTCTGGACAAGGGTGATATGACCGATTCTCTTTGGCTTATATGGACCTAAAGATGATAGAATAGAAGAATGAATTTGGTCATAGTAGCTTTGATAGACGTGTTCGGTGCTGCCATAGATGCTGATCAGCTGCTCGAAGGCATGCTCATCAAAATCAAGACAAATATAATCATTGTCAGCAGGAAGAAAGTGAACAGATAAAATGCTATCGTCTAGTTCAGGTCCGTAGCAGTCTAAAAAGGCACTTGTTTCCTCTTCATACTCTTTGATATAGTCGACCTCAAGCCCAGTTTTTACTATTAACTGTCCTTTGTATTCCTGTTTCAGCTGATCCAGCTTCGTCAAATACGCTTCAAGGTCTTGAAGCTTCATGGCACTATCCTGCTCAGGCGTTGGATCTCGAAACGAAGGAGGCAGCGGGGCATGCTCGGTAAAGGTGATGGAATCAAATCCCTTTTTCATTGCTTTTTCAATATAAGAATGAAAAGGATCAAGCGTACCGTGCGGGCAAAATGGCGTATGTAAATGTGCATCTTGTTTCAACATGTCGTCACCTCTTGTCGATATTTTGAAAAACGTCATGTTTATCAGCGAAAATAATGAAAAATCATGACCAAAAATGCTGGTTACATGGTATCATAATAACAATGAAAACGACAGCTTCCGCATACATAAAAACAGGTCACATCAATACATGTGATCAAATGATAGAAAGCCTGAATGACTTTCTTGAAAAAACATACATAAAACCGTGAATGGATCGTATTGGCAAAAATACAATCCTGCTTATAAAAAACAAATGCAAAGCGGACACGAAAGGGTTCTCAGGTCTACTCGGGACACTACCCTGACATCACTTAGATCACAACAAGGGGGCTCATTATGGAGTTTATCATCGGTTTAATTGTCATTTTGCTTGCTTTGTTTTCAGTCGGTTATTTCCTCAGAAAAAATATATATAAAGAGATTGACCGATTGGAAGCATGGAAAATTGAAATTTTAAACAGATCAATTGTAGAAGAAATTTCAAAAATCAAACATTTAAAAATGACCGGAGAAACAGAGCAGTTTTTTGAAAGATGGCGTGCAGAGTGGGACGATATCGTCACAGCCCATCTTCCAAAGGTAGAGGAGCTATTATATGATGCAGAGGAGTATTCTGATAAATATCGATTCTCCAAAGCGAAGCAAGTTCTTGCACATATAGGAGATCTGCTCACCGCTGCTGATTCAAACATCGAAGACATTTTAAAAGAGATTGCAGACCTTGTCACAAGTGAAGAGCAAAACCGAAAAGACATCGAGAAGGTCAAAGAGCAATATCAAACGGTACGAAAAAATCTACTTGCTTACAGCCATTTATATGGCACCCTTTATGACAAAATGGAGCAGGACTTGGACGAGGCCTGGGAAGGGATCAAGCAGTATGAAGAAGAGACAGAAAACGGAAACTACATGACAGCAAGGAAAATTTTGCTTGAGCAAGACCGCAGACTCGATCAGCTGCAATTATATATCAATGATGTACCGAAGCTCATCGCAGACTGCAAACAAACTGTGCCAGGTCAGCTGACGAAGCTGAAAGACGGTTATAAAGAAATGACAGACAAAGGCTACAAACTAGAGCACATCCAGATCACAAAAGAGCTGGATAACTTGAATAAACAGCTGACCCGGGCGGAGAAGCTGCTGATTGATGAACTCAACTTAGATGAAGCATCAAGCATTCTGCAAATGATTGATGATGCGATTCAGACGCTGTATGATCAGCTAGAAGCAGAAGTAGAAGCAGGTCAGGAAATCAAGAGCAAAATGCCTGAGCTGACCGAAGCATTTGAAAAACTTGAACAAGACCACACGCAGACAAAGGCAGAAACGGCTCTTGTGAAACAAAGCTACAAGCTGACAGCGGGAGAGCTGGATCAGCAGAAAGCCTTCGAAAAACGATTAGAAGAAATTGAAAAGCTCATGAAGCAAATACGAGAGAAGCTTGATCGTGACCATGTCGCATACACATTATTAATGGATGAAATCAATCAGCTTGAGACCTTTATTGAGGATGCCAAAACGCTTCATGAAGCGTTTAAAGATCACCTTCAATCGTTACGAAAAGAAGAATTACAGGCAAGAGAAACATTGGCTGAACTTAAAACCATGCTGACAGATACAGTGCGCCAGCTGCACAAAAGCAACATTCCAGGTGTACCTGCTGACATCAAAGAACGTGCTGAAAAAGCGCAGGAGATGATTCAGCAAGTGCAGGAGCAGCTAGAAAATTTGCCGCTGAATATGCCAGCAGTGAACCAGCAATTAAAAGAAGCCTCTGAAACAGTAAAACATGTCGTTGATGAAACACATGACATGCTTCGTAAAGTGGATCAAATTGAACGGATTATACAATACGGCAACCGGTTTAGAAGTCAAAATCACATTCTTTCAGAGCAATTAAAAGAGGCAGAACGAAGATTTTATGCCTATGATTATAACGATTCATTTGAAGTGGCAGCAGCAGCTGTCGAAAAAGCATCACCTGGAGCCGTCCAGAAGCTTTTAACTCAGCAAGAAAAAGAATATCAGCATCAATAAAAAAAGCTGAAGTCCATTTTAGGACTTCAGCTTTTTCCATGTTATGAAGCTTGCTTTTGACGTTCTTCTGAAGCAGAAGAAGTGAAAAGAGAGATGACAAATCCAATCACGACTCCGAGTATGGCAGGTACAATCCAGCCAATGCCAAGATCATATAGCGGCAAGATCGTTTGAAAGAGATCTTTCACAGGACCAATCGGCAGTTTCGCCGCTGCTAAGCCGTCAAACAGACTAACGCAGCCAGTTAAAATCAAAGTAAGGACATACACAGGTCTTCTATGACCAAGCCATTTGTCAGCAAGTGATAAAACGATAATCACAATCGCTAACGGGTAAATCGCAGTTAAAACAGGTACTGAAAAAGCGATAATATGAGCAAGTCCAAAATTTGAAATGATAAAACTGAATAATGTCACGAGTGTCACAACTGTTTTATAAGAAAGCTTAGGTAGTAATTTTGAGAAATACTCTCCGCACGATGTCACGAGACCGATGCTTGTGGTTAAACAGGCAACCGTAATCGCCGCGCCTAACACAATATTACCTAAACTGCCAAAAAGGAATTGCGAAGACTGAGCCAAGATCTTACTGCCATCTCCAACAAAACCAATGGCGTGTGTACTTGAAGCGCCTAAATAAGCAAGTGATAGATAAACAAATGTTAATCCGCAAGCTGCAATTAGACCTGCTTTGATACAAGCAGATGTCAGCGCCTTTTTACTTGTCACGCCGCGTCCTTTAATGGCGTTGATGACAACAACTCCAAACACAATAGATGCAAGAGCGTCCATGGTTTTATAGCCTTCTAAAAACCCTTTGAAAAATGATCCATTGCTATAGGACACATCAGGTGTGCCAATGACGCCCATCGGTGTCAAAATGGCTTTGACGATAATAATCAAAATGATCGTAAATTTAATCGGTGTTAACACTTTCCCTACACGATCCACAATTTTCGTTGGATTGAGCGCAAGATAATACGTAATACCAAAAAAGGCCAGTGTAAATAAAAGAAGTGAGAGCCAAGCTGGTACTCCTGCTAAAAAGGGTAGTGCGCCAATCTCATATGAGACAGTTCCTGTACGAGGAATAGCGAAAAGTGGCCCAATAGATAAATATAAAATGACGGTAAACGCTGTTCCGAAAGCTGGGTGAGCTTTATCAGCTAGTCCTTTCGCATCTCTACCTGTTAAAGCAATCGCAATAATCCCAAGAAGCGGTAAACCGACACCTGTTAATAAAAATCCGCCCATTGCTTTCCACACATTTTGCCCAGCATATTGACCTAGCTCAGGTGGATAGATCATATTACCGGCGCCGAAGAATAGAGCAAACAGCATAAAACCTATGATAACCGTATCTTTCGTCGACAAAGTTGCCTTCATTGCATTTAAAGCCTCCATTATTATGTTGAAATATTCTGTTAATTACCTGCTAAGTAATCGTTCATCATTAACATTCACTAATTATAAAGGATGTACGCCTGATGTCAACATGTGTTTTCGTACAAAAGTCATGAATTTTTCTATTTTAGTATATGGAGGACAATAAAAAAACATCCCCTTCATTTTGGAAGAGGATGTTTAAAGAATGATTAGGATGCAAGCTGTTTAGGCGGGCCAGTCAACATAGAGATGAGTACGCCAATCCCTGCGCCGATGATCGCTGGTACAACCCACCCAATGCCTAAATCGTAAAATGGAATGAATGAATCTAAGAAGTTAGGTAAACCCCCTAGATTGAATTTGGCAGCAAGTAAGCCGTCAATAATGGCAAAAAATCCAGTGAAGATCAAGGATACGACATAAATCACTCGTCTGCCGTTAATCCAGCGGTCAAGGAACGATAATAAAATAATGACAATGGCCAGTGGATATATCGCTACGAGTACAGGCACCGATAGAGAAATGATTTGGGCCAGTCCGAGGTTTGCAACGAATGTGCTAAATAAAGAAACAATTAGAACGACGGTACGATAAGAAAGTGCTGGGAAAAGCTTTGAAAAATATTCCCCGCATGACGAGACAAGTCCAACACTTGTTGTGAGACAAGCGAATAAAATGGCTGCGCCAAGAACAATGTTACCAGCAGAACCGAATAAAAAGTTTGCAGAAAGTGAAAGTAGTTTTCCTCCTTCATTTGCTCCGACCATTCCAGTTGCATCAGGGCTTGAAGCACCAACATAAGCAAGTGAAATATACACGAGTGCTAGTCCCGCTGCTGCAACAAGACCAGCTTTTATACAAGCCGATGCAAGTGATTTTCGTTCTGTGATCCCTCTATCTTTCACAGCTGTTACGACCACGATTCCAAAAACGATAGAAGCAAGAGCATCCATTGTTTTATAACCCTCTAAAAACCCAGTAAAGAGAGGGTTTGCTTTATATGTCGCATCAGGCGCACCGATCATTCCCATCGGTGTAGCAATAGCTTTAAACACAATAATGGCAATAACCGCTAATAAGATTGGTGTCAGCACTTTACCAATTCGATCAACCAGCTTTGAAGGGTTTAAAGCAAGAAGATACGTAATGGTGAAAAACACCAGAGTAAAGATGAATAATGGAATCCATGATTCAGCCTGTCCTTCAGAAAGAAATGGAGCTAATCCAATTTCATAAGAAACCGTACCTGTTCGCGGAATGGCGAAAAATGGCCCAATGGATAAATACAGAATAACGGTGAAGATGGTCCCGAATTTAGGGTGAGCTTTATCCGCAAGACCTTTGGCTCCGGTACCTGTAAGGGCGACAGCAATAACCCCTAATAGCGGAAGACCTACGCCTGTGAGTAGAAATCCGCCGATGGCAAGCCATACATTTTCACCTGCATATTGCCCAAGAACAGGTGGGAAAATCATATTTCCTGCACCAAAGAATAATGCAAAAAGCATTAGCCCAATAGCCAATGTCTCTTTTATACTTAAACTATTTTTCAAAATAGTCCCTCCTCAATCAGTGTATTGTGTCAAATTTAAATATTCTGACAATTCAGGTGTTTATATGACAATTGCACTATGGATGATATAGTGAAAATGGAAAGTTGTCAACTGCCATTTTCAGAAAATTCTCTGTATGACTTCATTATGGTAACATATAAATGCATTTATTTTTTAAGTTTTTTTGTAAGGAGTTTAAGATATGATTTATCTTGATAATAGTGCTACAACAAAGCCTTATCCAGAGGTTTTACAAGTGCATCAGCAAGTGAGTGAGCGTTTTTTTGGGAATCCGTCTTCGCTGCATCAACTTGGAATTGATGCGAGCCGTCTATTAAGTGAAACGCGAAAACAAATCCTTCACTATACAGGCTTTACACAATATGAGATTATTTTTACTTCAGGTGCAACAGAAGCAAATAACATTGCCATCAAAGGGGCTGCTCTTGCCAAGATGAACCGAGGCAGACATATTGTCACAACAGCGATTGAGCATCCATCTGTCATCGAATCGTTTGAACAGCTGAAAACATTATTTGGCTTTGATATTTCCTATATTCAAGTAAATGAGCATGGCCGTGCAGATATGGCGCATTTAAAAGAAGTGCTTCGCCCTGATACAGTGCTTGTCAGTCTCATGCATGTAAACAATGAAACAGGCGCGATTCAGCCGATAGAGGAAGCGGCAAGCATCATTCGGACGTATGCCAAAGAGGTGATTTTTCATGTCGATGGCGTACAAGGAATTGGCAAGGTTCCGCTGCCTAAAGAGATGGATATTGATCTTTTAACGATGTCAGGCCACAAGATTCACGGCTTGAAGGGAACTGGTGCCCTCTTTTTAAAGAAAGAGATCGTGCTTGCGCCTTTTATCACAGGAGGAGAGCAAGAACTTGGCCTTCGCTCAGGGACTGAGAACCCTGCTGGAGCTGTCAGCTTAGCAAAAGCCATCAAGCAATCATTTGAACATTTAAACAAGCATCATGATGAGATGGTCGCTTTAAAAACGGAGCTAGAGCAGCAGCTTGGAAAGATAGAAGGCGTCGTCATAAACACACCGCTGACGCATAGTGCACCGCACATTGTGAATTTTTCAGTGCCAGGTATTCAAATTGAAGTCCTTCTGCATATGCTCGAAAAAGAAGGCATTTACGTTTCGACAACGTCTGCTTGTTCTGCTAAGAAAAAGGAACCAAGCCGTGTCCTGCTGGCGATGGGGAAATCAGAAGAAGCAGCCAAAAGCAGTATGAGAATCAGTTTGACATATGGACAAGGACCAGAGCTAGCGCCACAAATCATTACATCGATCGCACAAAGTGTGAAAAAATTAAAAGGAATGAGATAACAACATGAAGTATGACCATATTTTAGTCCGTTTTGGTGAGATTTCAACAAAAGGGAAAAATAGAAAGAAATTTATCGAAAAACTAAGACAGCATATCCGGTTTGTATTAAAAGACTTTGAAGCATTAAAGTATGCATCTGACAGAGACCGCATTACGATCATGCTAAACGGAGAAGACCCTGAACCGATTTCAGAACAGCTTAAAGGTGTATTTGGCATTCAAAGCTTTAGCCTGGCTGTAAAATGTGAGACAGATCTTGATGCCATCAAAGAAGCGGCACTCTCAGCGGTTCAGGAAGTGTATGAACAAGGAAATACATTTAAGGTCTCAACGAAACGCTCTTATAAACAATTTGAGCTTGATTCAAATGAAATGAACCGAGAAATTGGTGGACATGTTCTAAGGAATACAGACAACTTAACCGTTAATGTGAAACAGCCAGATGTTCACTTGCGAATTGAAATAAGAGAACACGCGACGTACATTACATTTAAAGATGTAAAAGGTGCAGGCGGACTGCCAGTTGGTTCAAGCGGAAAAGCGATGCTAATGCTCTCTGGCGGCTTTGACAGCCCAGTGGCAGGCTATCAGGCAATGAAACGAGGCATTCAAATTGAAGCTGTTCATTTCTTTAGCCCACCTTATACAAGTGAACGTGCCAAGCAAAAGGTCATTGATCTAGCGGAATGCTTAGCTGCTTATGGAGGCGAAGTCAAGCTTCACATCGTTCCTTTTACGAAAATCCAAGAGCTCATTCACAAACAAGTACCAGAAAACTATACGATGACTTCAACGAGAAGAATGATGCTCAAAATTGCAGATAAAATAAGAGCCAAGCGTGATGCGCTTGCCATTATTACAGGTGAAAGCCTTGGTCAAGTGGCAAGTCAGACACTTGAAAGCATGTATGCCATTAATCATGTCACAAACACACCTATCATTCGCCCGCTGATTGCCGTGGATAAGAATGACATTATCGAAGAAGCGAGACGAATTGGCACATATGAGACAAGCATTCAGCCATTTGAGGATTGCTGCACGATCTTTACACCGCCATCTCCAAAAACAAAACCAAAGCTTGAAAAAGTAGAACGCTACGAAAGCTTTGCTGAATTCGAGCCAATGCTTGACGAGGCAGTGGAGCAGATCGAAACAATCGTTGTCACAAATGAAAAGAAAGCAGCTGACAAATTCGCTGATTTATTCTAAATAAAAAATTTCATAATAATTACCATAAAATCAATCGCATGAAGTCATGTGTTTCTACACATTCTATATTCACAAGGAGGTGAGAACACATGGCTCAACAAAACAGACAAAGCAGTTCTAATCAATTAGTCGTTCCAGGCGCTGCACAAGCGATCGACCAAATGAAGTACGAAATCGCTTCAGAATTTGGCGTAAACCTTGGACCAGAAACAACAGCTCGCGCTAACGGATCAGTTGGTGGAGAAATCACTAAGCGTCTTGTATCTTACGCTCAACAACATATGGGTGGCGGATCTTTCTAAGACACACAATTAAAAAGCTATGGCTTATGAGCGGGTTTATTCCCGCTCTTTTTTTTGTACATAAATTGTTAGAATATTTTTAAAAAAGAAGACGAAATGAAAAAATTATGGCATAATACTAGGAGTAGGTCCTAATTCAAGCATTTTTCAGTTATGAGTGTTAGAATAGGTAAATTGAAACATGATTCGTTTCATAGAAAGAGGCTAAAAGGAGCTGTACCATGAAAAGAGAAGACTTAATTGCACCAGAACAATATAACTTAGTCAGTGAGATTGAAGCGTTCAGTCATGACCAGGAGAAAATCGCCCTGCACTGGCAGGACGGGAATGGCCATGAAGCGCATGTGACATATGCAGCATTAGTAGAAGAGGCGAATAAAATTGGTCATGTTCTATTAAATGCAGGCTTTAAAAAAGGCGATAAAATCATTGTGATGGTGCCTCGTATGCTAGAGGCATACAGCATTTATTTAGCCATTTTAAAAACAGGAATGGTTGTAATTCCTTGTTCAGAAATGCTTCGCGCTAAAGATATAGATTACCGAATTGAGCATGCAGAAGCAAAAGGAGCGATTGTTTACGCATCATTCATTCAATCGTTTGAAGGAACCAACCAGCCAAAAGATTTCAAAACATTCTCGATTGGTGAGAATGATCATGGCTGGACAAACATTGTTGCGCAAAAGGAAGAGCAGTCAAGCGAGTTGAAATTGGCAGACACAACACGTACGGACATGGCATTTCTCTCTTATACATCAGGCACAACAGGTAATCCCAAAGGGGTTGTTCATACACACGGCTGGGCGTATGCACATTTACGTACAGCGGCCAAAGCATGGCTCTCCATTAATGAAGGGGATAAAGTATGGGCAACAGCAGGACCAGGCTGGCAAAAATGGGTGTGGAGTCCTCTCTTATCTGTTTTAGGAAGCGGAGCAGAAGGTTTTGTTTATGGAGGAAAGTTTAATCCGGATACGTACTTAGAGCTGCTTCAAAAAAATGAAATCAATGTTTTATGTTGTACACCAACGGAATATCGGTTTATGGCAAAAGTAGATGACCTCAGTCAGTACGAGCTGCCGAAATTGCATAGTGCTGTTTCTGCGGGAGAGCCACTCAACCGTGAAGTCATCGATACGTTCAAAAAACATTTCGATATCGAAGTGCGAGATGGTTACGGGCAAACAGAAAGCACGCTGCTAGTCGGGGTGCTGAAAGGAATGGACATCAAGCCGGGCAGTATGGGCAAACCAACACCTGGCAATGAAGTAGAGATTATTGATGAGAATGGCCAGATCTGTGCTCCAGGAGAAATAGGTGACATTGCCGTTCATCTTGAAACGCCGGCTTTATTCAAGGAATACTACAAAGATGCAGAGCGTACAAAGGCGCAGCGCCGAGGGGATTACTTTATTACCGGTGACCGTGCGAAAAAAGATGAAGACGGGTATTTTTGGTTTGAAAGCCGCAGGGATGACATCATTGTCAGCTCAGGTTATACAATTGGTCCATTTGAAGTTGAAGATGCACTGATTAAACACCCAGCAGTGAAAGAATGTGCGGTCGTGGCAAGTCCAGATGAAATCAGAGGATCAATCGTGAAAGCATACGTCGTCCTGCGTGATGCATCTACACAAAGCGATGAGCTGATTAAAGAACTGCAAACACACGTGAAAAATACAACAGCACCGTACAAATATCCAAGAGAAATCGAATTCATTGACGAGCTACCAAAAACTCCGTCAGCGAAAATTCGACGTGTCGAGCTGAGAGAAAGAGAGCTTGCGCGAAAATCATCATAACAGTAGAAACAATAAGCGTCTGGATGGAAAATCATCCAGCGCTTTTTTTATTGGACAAATCAAATATGTAAAATTCGTTCATGATGTTTTATGTTAAAATGTGTAAGGATGACTTGAAAAGGAGAATGTTCTGAAAATGTCGATTGCGATAATTCATGGGATTGTGCTTGCTTTTGGTCTTATTTTACCTTTGGGCGCACAAAATGTATTTGTATTTCAGCAAGGAGCCCTTCAGCCTCGATTATATCGCGTACTGCCTGTGGTCATTACAGCTGCTCTCTGCGACACACTTTTAATTACTTTAGCTGTCATTGGGGTTTCGGTTGTTGTACTCACCATTCCTATCTTGCAAATAGGTCTTTTTATCATTGGATTTTTCTTTTTACTTTATATGGGGTGGTCAGTTTGGAACACGAGCTCCGCAACAGGTAATCAAGAAAAGATGGACTTGATGCCTGTGAGAAAACAAATCGTATTTGCATGTTCCGTTTCCCTATTAAATCCTCACGCGATTCTCGATACGATAGGAGTAATAGGAACGAACTCTCTTCAATATCATGGGGCGGAAAAGGTGGCATTTACCGCAGCCTGTATCATCGTCTCGTGGTTATGGTTTATGGGTCTTGCCCTTCTCGGGAAAATGTTAGGAAAGCTAGATACAAACGGCAAGTGGATGAACCGGATCAATAAAGCATCAGCCGTCATGATCTGGCTGGTTGCATTATATATCGCCTATCAGCTTATTGGATAAAGGATACATAGAGCAAAAGAGACGTGATGCATGAAAATGAGTGCTGAACATGTCATGGGAAAAAGCGTTGGATGGAAAACATCTGGCGCTTTTTTGTTGACTACTATTTCGGGAGAAGCTTCAGTTACATCCTGTTCATTTTTATCAGACATGCTGACGGTTCAATTACCTGTAGGAAATGATCAAAATAGGATCTATGCTACATTATAAAAATGTAATTTAGAGGTTTTAAATGGCTCATAAAGAACAGCGTAAAGGGGCAGTGCTTGCTGTCTTTGATACATTGACGTTTGGTGTACCAGTTTTGCTGTGAAATTTATATAAGAATACGAATAAAACATAGGTTTCATCACGTATCTTTTAGCATCTCTTTACTAATGTGTTCAAAAATCATTTGCATGAGCGATACGCTCATGCTTTTTTCATTCGATCATTTTTTGAAGATGGTTTGATTTAATAGACGGAGAGCTTGTACGATATCATCCATTTGATTTCGGTCAGAGGAAGAAAGGCTGTCCATGAGCATGGATTCAATTTGTTGAAATGCTTTGTCCATACACGCACGGCCTTTTTTAGACAGCATAATGACATGTTTTCGCTTGTCATCTTTATCTTCTTGTCTATCAATGAATTGTTTTTCGTGAAGCTTTTTCAATTCTCTGCTGACATTCGGAAGAGACATGTGCTGACAATCGGCGATTTCGCTAGGTGTTAGCGGCTCACTGACGGCTAACTGCTCCAGAATCAAATATTGTAGAGTGGTTAGATCAGAGGGTTTGATCTTGCTCATCATAGCATGTTTCAGCTCAGAAAAAGTAGAAGCAAATGTGACAAACTCTTTGAAAAAATGTGGGTTTTTCATCCTGTTTCACCTCCTACGTACCATACCAAATTTATTATCAAAAAACAATTATCATTTGACAACTAAAAAAGAGGGGTGTATGCTTTTGGTTATCAAATGATAACTAAAGGAGCCAAGCCATGAATGTACTCATTATTTATACCCACCCCCATCACAATAGTTTAAATGGTGCTTTTTTTAAAGAAATCCTAAAGGGCAGTGAAGAAAATCCAAACGTTCAAGAAGTGAGAATCATCGATTTATACCAAGACAAATTTGATCCTGTACTTATTTTTAATGAAGAGAAAAAAAGACGTGATATGCATAAGGACCCTGAGATTCAAGAATATCAAGAGAAAATCAAATGGGCAGACAACATCGTGTTTGTTTATCCGATTTGGTGGGGGCGGTCGCCAGCCATGTTGCTTGGTTTTATTGATCGCATGTTTGCAGCGAATTTTGCTTATCGTCAAACAGGCGGGCTGCTTCCAGAAGGCTTGTTAAAAGGAAAGAGGGCTGTATGTGTTTCGACAATGCAAGGACCGACCCACTATCCTTTCTTCTTTTTGCAAAATGCCCACAAAATCTTAATGAAACGAGCTCTTTTACAATATGTCGGGATTAAACCGGTGAAGTTCTTTGAATTTGGCATGATGGAAAGTCCGAAAGGGAAGCATGACGTGAAATTAAAACGGATATACAACTATTTTCGGAATATCAGCTCATAAAACCACATTCCTTGAGTCACTTTTCTTCTAATTTGAACCTGTTATGTCTTAAAATGACAGAGAGAGTGAGTGACTCATTCTCTTTATTTGAAAAGGGGGATATGGATGAAGAAAACATTGTTTAAAGATGCGGCTCTTATCACACTTGATCCATCTTTAGGTTTTCTGGAGAAGGGAGATCTATTAATTGAAGGGGCACATATTGTAGAAGTCGGACCTTCGATTGAAGCAAGCGGTGCTGATGTTGTGGATGCGTCTGACATGGTCATCATGCCAGGGCTTGTGGATACCCACCGTCATGTGTGGCAGTCTGTCATACGGGGAATCGGAACAGATTGGTCTTTGCAAACGTATTTGAGCAAAATTTATTATGGCAACTATGGGGCGATGAGACGTCCGTCAGATGATCGAATTGCTAATTATTTAGGCGCATTAGAGGCATTAGATGCAGGAGTGACCACGTTTTTCGACTGGACGATGATCAATTCTATGGATCATACAGAAGAACTCATTGGAGGTTTAAAAGATGCGGGTATTCGAGCGGTCTTTGGTTTTGGTACCTCTGGAGATGCAGCATATTGGGACAGAGAAAGTACGCTCACGAATATGGAAGACGCAGCCCGCGTGAAACAAAAACACTTTCAATCATCGGATCAGCTGTTGACGATGGGACTTGCCATTCGTGGACCTGAATTTTCTTCATGGGAGACGACCGTCTTTGAAATTGAAACAGCGAGATCACTAGATGCATTATGCAGTATGCACATTGGCTTTGGAAATTGGGGAGCGGCGGATCGATCGATTGAGCGGCTTCATCAAGCAGGGCTGCTCGGGCCTGATTTGAATATGGTGCATATCAATGCAATTGATGCAGATCAAATGAAGATGTTAGCTGACAGCGGAAGCTCCATCTCTATTACACCTGAGATTGAGATGATGATGGGACACGGATATCCTGTCACAGGGCTTGCTATTGAAAATGGCGTTCTGCCAACGCTTGGTGTAGATGTGGTGACAGCGACAGGAGGAGATTTATTTGCCCAAATGAAATTCGGACTACAGGCGGAGCGAGCGATTCAAAATCAATCTTTATTGATGGAAGGGACGATGCCGGGACCTGAACTTGGATTGTCTGCTCAGCAAATGCTTGAAGCAGCCACAATAAACGGGGCTCGTGCCTTGAAGCTTGATGACAAAATCGGCTCACTCACACCTGGAAAAGAAGCTGATTTTATCTTGATCGATCGGACAAGCATGAATCTTCTTCCGATGACAGATCCAGCTGGGGCAGTTGTTCAAACGGCACACCCTTCAAATGTTGATTCTGTCTATGTGGCTGGAAAAGCAGTGAAACAAAATGGGAAGCTGGTTGGAGTGAACTTAGAAGAGGTCAAACAAAAAGCTTATGCGGCAAGAGATCACATTTTATCGCATCAGTTTGAATCAACAAAATGAAGCACAATATCCCCATAGGCCAGTGCCTATGGGGAATACTTTACAACGATTCTTTAATGACTTTTTTATAATATTGGACAGATAGGAATCCGAAGACGGAGTATAAAACGGTATAAATCGTCATGACAATCAGCATAGGAGTCCACAGTTCGCTGCCAAATAAAAACCAGCCAGATTGTACAGCAAAGTAGCTGTGCAGCAGTCCGACGAGAAGCGGAATGCCAAAGTTGAAGAGCTGTTTGAGCCGAATACCTTTTAAAAGATCTTTTTCCGTAAAACCAAGCTTACGCAGAATCGTGTATGAGCTTTGTTCCTCTTCACTCTCATTCATCTGTTTAAAGTATAAAATACAGCCTGATGTCACAAGGAAGCTGAGGCCTAAAAATCCGACTACAAACATCATCAGTCCGATGGTTTGTTTTTGCTGCTGAGTGTTAGCAAATCTAGACATGCTTTCATCACTCAATTTCGCAGACATAAAGACGTCATTGGCTTGTTCAACCTTTCCCTCATCTTTTATATTGATCGCAATATATTGGTTATTCTCACGCTGCAGTTTAGGATCTTTGTTTTGGTCGAGCTGCTCAAAAACACTTTCACTGACGACAGCAACAGGTAGGCCGCCAAAAGTAAACTGGTAAGAGATTAAATGATCCTTTTTCATATCAATTACTTTTAAATCAATTGGTTTTTTTATTAAAAGTTTCACATCACCGGTGCTTTGAATCGGCATGAATTTTTTCAGTAAATCATTGTAGCCGCTTAACATGACTTCGTTGTTCTCTACATGAATATTTGGTGCGTTTTTCTCGCTGATCACAGGTAGTGTCAAGACTCCTGGAGCTTTATTCACACTGCTTAATTTCGTATCGATGATCTGATTTGCATCAAAATCGGCTTGAATGACCTCGAACTGCTTTTTCTCATAGGCAATATGCTGATCAGAAAGTGCACGAGTGAATGTGCCAGCATCTTTCTCTGACCCCATGACAAAATGTGCTGGAATTTGTTGTTCAGCTGTTTTTTCTGCTGAGTAGTAGGAAATATAGCTGAGTGATAACAAACCGATGGCAAGTGCAGATACTGTAGTAATAATCGTTAACAGCAATGCATTTGATTTTAAACGGAACATTATCGACGATAAAGACAAGACTTCATGAATGGCAAGGTAGCCATTTTTTCTTTTTCGTACGATATTGGCAATGAATGAAACAGAGCCTTTATAGAAAAGGAAAGTACCAATAATGACAGAACCTAAAATATAGATCATGGCTAAAAATAACGAAAACATCGATGTGTATGTGCCACTAAAAAGCTGAGAAGAAATGTAATAGCCTGAGCTGATGAAGGCAATGCCTAGAATCCCAATGATGATTTCAAAGACAGAGATTTTTTTAATGCGCTGCTCTGTAGAAGAGGTGGTTCTAAACAAAGCTAAGATCGTTTGCTTCTGAATGAAACGTCTATTTCTTAGCATGATGACAACATAAATCAAGAGAAACACGATGACCGTTTGCAAAAGAGCCATGCCAGAAAAATGAAGATTGGCAATTGCATGAACACCTGTCACTTTAAATAGAACCATCAGCATCAGCTTTGAGCCGATAAATCCGGTAAATATACCAATAGCCATCGCAATTATATATAGGATAAAATTTTCTGCATGGAGCAGCTTGGCAATATTTTGTTTCGTCATTCCAATGAGCTGCAAGAGGCCGATTTCTTTTCCTCTACGTTTGATGAAAATGCTATTTGCATATAAAAGGAAGATGCCGACGATGGCGATTAGCAGAATAGAAGCGGCTTTAATTGACGCACCGCCTTTAATAGACCCTTTCACATCATCAAGTGCTGGTGAATACTGCAAGGTGACAAAGGAAAAATAGAGCGCCACACTAAATACAAGTGCAAACACGTATAAATAGTAATTTTTCAAGTTTTTCTTCAGATTGCGGAAGACGAGCTGATTAATGTTCATGCTTCACACCGCCTAAAACACCTTGCGTTTTCATAATATCCTCGAAAAACATCTTTCTCTCTAGTGCGCCTTTATTCAATTGTGTATAGATCTGTCCATCTTTGATAAAAATCACTCGTCTTGAATAACTGGCTGCAACAGGGTCATGGGTCACCATGACAATGGTTGCTTTGCGCTTGTGATTGAATTCTTGCAGCTTGTTCAGTAAGTCAGACGCAGATTTGGAATCAAGTGCTCCGGTTGGTTCATCAGCAAAAATGAGGCTTGGTTCGTGAATAAAGGCACGAACCGCAGATGTCCGTTGCTTTTGTCCCCCAGACAGTTCATTTGGATATTTGTCTCTTAGTTCATAAATCCCCATATCCTCTGCAAGCTGTTGAAAGCGTTCAAAAGCTTCTTTTTTAGGCGTTTTGGAGATGGATAATGGCAAGAGGATGTTCTCTTTAACCGTGAGTGTATCAAGTAAGTTATAATCCTGAAAAACAAAGCCAAGCTGTTTCTTTCTAAATTCAGCGAGCTGCTGATCTTTCATTTGCGTCATTTCTGCATCCGCGATCCGAATCGATCCGCTGGACACATGATCAATCGATGACAATACGTTCAAAAGGGTCGTTTTCCCCGAGCCTGATGGCCCCATGATGCTGACAAATTCTCCAGCTTCTATCGTCAAATCAATGCCTTTCAGCACCTCTTGTTTATTGAATTTGTTTCCATAGTTTTTATATAACTTGCGAGCTTCTAAAATGTTCATCTGTCGAACCCCTTTTTTATTTAATTGATATCTCTAGTATAAAAAGAAGCCGATCAGACTTCCTGCGATTTGGCGAACAAAACAGACGTGCATGTGACATTGTTGTCACATGCTTGTTTTATATGTCAAAGCCTTATGTAGAATTCAGATTGATATTCAATTATTTTATCTGTTTTTCGCTATGATGTATCAAATTTCTTGTTTTTTTCTGATGAACCTTTACAGAGTATGTGATTTCATGTAAGATATGCATATCAAATATATGCATAGTAAATCTATGTATTAGAGGTGACGATGGATGAAAGTGAGTAAAGAGCTTCTAAAGGGGAGTACTGCTACCCTTATTTTAAGCTTGCTAAATGAAAAGCCAATGTATGGATATGAAATGATTAAGGAATTGGAGTCGAAATCCGAAGGGATTTTTAGCTTTAAAGAGGGAACGATATATCCTATTTTGCACACTTTGGAGGGGAAGGGATTCATTGTGTCTTACTGGGGTGAAGGGAATGGCAATCGAAAAAGGAAGTATTATCGGATTAATGAACAGGGCAA
This sequence comes from Bacillus sp. 22483, assembly GCF_052044605.1. Taxonomy (NCBI): domain Bacteria; kingdom Bacillati; phylum Bacillota; class Bacilli; order Caryophanales; family Bacillaceae; genus Bacillus; species Bacillus sp. 22483. Next base: position 128,803 of record NZ_JBQENU010000006.1, read on the forward strand.
AGCGTTTATGAAGGAAAAGAAGGAAGAATGGAATGTGTTTAAAGATGCAGTAGATGGCGTTTTGAACGGGGAGAAAGTCGTATGGGATTAGAGAAAAAATTTGAACAATATATCAAAAATGTGTGTAAACGAATCAAAAATAAAGACGTACATGCAAGTATAAAGCTTGAGCTTCGTGACCATTTATACACACTGAAAGAGGAAGCGGTCAGTGCGGGCATGTCTGAAGAAGAGGCGGTAGATCAAGCGCTCGATCAAATTGGAGATGCAGCCATACTCGGAATGCAGCTTCATGAAACACACAAAACTCAAGTTGACTTTAAAACGATACTTCTTGTATTAGCTACTTGTTTATTTGGGCTGTTTGTAATGTATTATTTTCAGTTTCATTCTCATTTACTTCATTTTCAAGACACGAATATCTTTTATAAAAGTCTCATTTACTATGTATTTGGTCTTGCGTTGATGCTTGGACTGTTTGCTTTTGATTATCGGCGCTTTTTACCCTATTCATGGCATTTATACATAGGAACGATTGGAATGCTGATTCTTACAATGATGATTGGGACAAGAGTGAACGGTATTCTCTTTTTAAGCTTAAATAATGGATCGATCAATCTGACTGAAATTTTTCCATTTCTGATGATTATTTCGTTAGCGGGCATTTATCAATCTTGGAATTGGAAGAATGGTTTCAAGTCCTGGCTAGGGTTAGCGATTGTCACTTTACCCATTATTTTATTACATATAGTCGGATCTCTTTCTGCAACCATCACCTTTATGGTCATATGCATAACGATGATGTATGTATCTCATGCAAGAATGAGACAGCTTATTCTGTTTACAGCAGCAGGTATTGTCTATCTCATTGTTCAATTATTTTCTCTTTATCAAGCTGATATGTCCCACTTTTACCAATACTCACTTCATGAATTTAGCTCAAATGGTTTTCAGATAAATCCGTACGCATTGTATGATGTTCACACTGATTGGATGTTGACGTATATCATTTATTCATTCGGATGGTTCGCAGGATTGGCCGTTTTTATTTTGTTTGTGACTTTGATTTATAGAGTAGCTCATACAGCGAAACGAGTTCAATCTGCTTATGGCAAAATATTAATGATTGGTTTGGCAACCACATTTGCAGCAAAATTTATCTTAAGTATTTTTACAAACTTTGGATTATTGCCTATATCAGGAGTTTCCATGCCTTTTATGAGCTATGGGGGATCTCATATTCTTCTAGAAATGATGTCAGTCGGGCTGCTAATGAGTATTTATAGAAGGAAAAATCTAGGGGGGATGTCCCGTGAAGTAGCATGATATAGCTGTATAAAATAACCCAATCTCTTCAATGCATCGTTGAATGAAGAGATTGGGTTTCTTGAACTGCATGTTCACATGCTCGCAATATGCACAAAATCATTCTTTTTCGGAAAGATAAAGGTAAAAGTGGTCCCTTGATCTAATGTGGAGTTGACCTCGATCGTGATATGAAGAGCGTCAGCTCCCTTTTTTGTTAAATAGAGCCCCATACCTGTGGAGGCCGTGTCATTGTGATGTCTTGTGGAGGTAAAGCCTTTTTCAAAAATACGGGACATGTCTCTTGAATCAATTCCTCTGCCTTGATCTGTGATGGTGAGTACCACTTGTTCGTTCATTTGTTTGCTTTCGATGATAATGTCAGATGAATGGCTGTACTTGACTGCGTTTGTCAGCACTTGTCTGATCATAAAGGATAACCATTTTGTATCACTTAATACGTCTCGCTCTTCTAATAAAAGGTCAAAGCCAATTCCTTTTTGCATACACCACGATTGGAGCGCTTTGATTTCTTTCGTTAGCATGTTTTGGAGATCCAGTTTTTCAATAAATAAATCATTTTCAATATGTTGGATCCTGCTTTGATGCAGCTGTGCATCAAGGAGTAAATGTATTCTAAGCCATTCATATGTCATATTTGATTTGAGCGGCTGTTCTGTTATACGGTCAATCATTAAGTGCATCGCCGTGAGCGGCGTTTTCACCTCATGTATCCATGAGAGTAGTTCATCTTTTTCTTCTTCCAGCGCAGTCTTTTGCTTAGCCGTCATCTGGCGGTATCGGTCGATTTGCTCTGACGCTGCCTCCTGTACAATTTGTTCAAAGGGGGAAGAGGGTTTGAGACGCATTTGATGGTCTATATTTTCGTCCCATTCTTTCAGTTGTTCATAATAAGCAGTTTCTTTCCGGTAACGAAAAAAAAGAAAGACAATGAAGAGTAATATAGACAAAAGCACGATATAAAAAAGAGAAGCGAGTGGAATCGTTGTATCCAAATAAGCAACAAAGAGAATGAGAAGCTGCAAACTAAGAAAGAACAAGATCCAGCTTCTTCGTTCTTTTAGAAATGCTTGCAGCATTATTGATCATCCTTTTCTTTTGCAAGATAACCTTGACCCACCTTTGTTTCAATGAAGGCGCCAAGGGAGATTTCGTCTAGTTTTTTTCTAAGGCGGTTGACGTTTACAGTGAGTGTATTGTCACTCACGAATCGTTCATCCTCCCATAATGCTTGGATGAGAGATTCCCTTTTGACGATATGATTTTTATGCTGAATCAATTCTTTGAGAATAAAAAACTCATTTTTTGTTAATTCAACCTCACCGTCTTCATTCGCCACTGTATTATTTTCGAGGTCAAGGGTAGCGCCGCACCAAACTTTTAAGTTGGCAGGTTCGGCACTATAATCATGGACTCGGCGAAGAACAGCACTTACTTTGGCGATGAGAACGTCAAAGTGAAAGGGCTTTTGTACAAAATCATCGGCTCCAAGCTGCATCGACATGACCATATCAGCAGGATGATCACGAGAGGAAAGAAAGATGATGGGCACATTGGAATGATGCCGAATCATCCGGCACCAATGAAAGCCATCGTACTTTGGCAGCTGAATATCAATAATGACTAGATCAGGCTGGATGGAAGTGAACTCCTGCATGACCTGTTGAAAATTGTTGATCCCATACACATCATAAGACCAGTTGACTAAACGTTCTTTGATTTCTTGGAAGAGGGTTGTATCATCCTCAATCAGCAAAATTTTAAACAAAACGAGCACCACACTTTTTAAATTAGCTTGTACATCATTGTAGCGGAAAATAGGCACTCCCGCTAGAAGCAGACAGCAAAAAAGCAAGGGAAGAGGTCCCTTGCTTCGGTTTATTTACCTAAAAAGTGCTTTTTAAAGAATGATAGTTGATATTCAAGTGTGAGCGGGTCATTAAAGTAAAACTCTTCCGCATTTGCTTCATACACACGATGTTTTTTCACAGCAGGAATGGACTTATAGATTTCACTGTTTTGATAGGAATTGTCCATCTCGCTGTTTTTGCTAATGATCATATAGTCTCCGGCAAATTCAGGGATGACTTCTTGTGATACCGCATAATAACCAGCTTTTAATGCTTTTTCTTTTACTTTTTCAGGCATTTTTAGTTTCATTGCTTGGTAGAGGATTTCTGTTCCGCGTCCCCATGCATCTCCAAAGACGTAAAGATCTTTTGTGCCGCTTTCAAAGACAGATACGGTTGCATCTTCACCGATTTTTGCTTTGATTTCTTTGCCAGCTTCAGCTGCGCGCTGTTTGAAATCCTTGACCCATGCTTCTGCTTCTTTTTCTTTGTTTAAGACTTTTCCAATTTCAATATGCTGCTGAAGGTAATCGACTTTGTTATACGTGAATAAAACGGTAGGGGCGATTTTTTTCAGTTTTTCTACATTTTTTGCACCGCTTAAACCGATGATGACATCAGGCTTTAGCTTCATGATTTTTTCCACATTTTCATCGGATACTTCTTCCACATTTTTTAATTTCTTTTTGAAACGTGGATTCTTTTTTGACCAAGAGTCAACACCCACAAGGTTCACACCAAGTGACAAGACATTTCCTGTATAAGAGGCGAGAACAACAACACGTTTTGGATTTGCTGGCAGCTTCACAGGTCCATTTTCAGATTGATATGTAATCGTGTCTGATGACGTTGATTGATTTTTCCCTTTATTTGAGGAAGAGTTGCTGCTATTGCCACATGCGCTCAACGCAAGTACGAAGATGAGCATCAGAGGGAACAATATTTTCTTCATAAATGTAAACTCCTTTGAAATCGGCACATCAGCCGTGTATTTGGTTGTATGAGTGATAATGATAATTATTATCACTCAGATATCATACCATAGAAGTGAGGTTTGTTGTCAATGATATTTTAGCAGTGGATAGAGGAATTCTGATAAAAAGAAAAAAAGATCAAGGCAGTGTCTAACCTGATCTTTTTTCTTATTTAAACCAGCCTTTTTCTTTGGAACGAGTAATGGCCTCAATTCGGTTTTTGACTTCTAGTTTATCTAAAATAACGGATATGTAGTTTCGGACAGTGCCGCTTTTAATGCTGAGTTCCTTGGCGATTTCTTTTGTGTTTTTTCCGTCTGCGACGAGTTCTAGAACCGACTTTTCTCGTTCAGTTAAAGGATTTTCGTCGCTATACAAGTCTTCCATTAATTCAGGGGCGTACACCTTTTTCCCTTTCATCACGCTTCGGATGGCACTTGCTAAATCCTCGCTTGGGCTGTCCTTCAGCATGTAGCCGCTAACGCCAGCTTTCAGTGCTCTTTGAAAATAGCCAGAACGAGCAAAGGTTGTTAAAATGATGATCTTCACATCAGACTTTTTAAGTTCTTCAGCGGCATCGAGCCCAGATTTCCCGGGCATTTCAATATCCATTAAACAAATGTCGACCGGGTGTTTTTTAGCAAAATCTATGGCATCCTGGCCGTTTGTACCTTTTCCAACAACCGTCATATCGTCTTCTAAATCGAGAAGCGATCCAAGAGCACCGAGCAGCATTTGCTGATCCTCTGCGATAAAGATGTTAATCATTTTATTTCCTCCTTATCTTTCGCTGCTGAATCATTTGGAATGCTCATGATCAGCTTCGTCCCGTCTTTTGTTTCAATGTGCAGGCGTCCATTTGCAAATTCCAATCTTTCTCTAATCCCTAAAAGGCCATGTCCCTTCGTTTGAGAGGATGGATCACCGCCTTTAAATGTGCCGTTATCCTCAACTGTAATGACAACTTCCTTTGACTTTTGATGAATGGTGATTTGACAGACAGTGGCGTCGCTATGTTTGACGACATTCGTTACGGCTTCTTTGATGCACATGCTCACAATGTTTTCGTTCAGAAGAGAGATGTGTTTCGGCGCTTCCTTTTCATCATAAATCATGTCAATATCGGCGGCTTCAAGGATTTGCTTGATATTCAATATTTCATCTTTGATCCGAATGCCTTTCATGGAAGAAACAATTTTCCGCACTTCATTAAGAGACGTTCTAGCTGTCTGTTGGACGCTTTTTAATTCGGCGCGTGCCTGTTCAGGGTCTTTATACACGAGTTTACGGGCAAGGTCACTCTTTAAACCGATAAGAGAGAGTTTTTGTCCAAGTGTATCATGCAGGTCACGAGCAATGCGCTGTCTCTCTTCAATTTTGACAAGATCGGCGATCCGCTCATTGGCATATTCTAATTTCTCTTCTAGCCGTTCACGTTCCTTCCTGCTTCGAATGCTAAGAGGGAGGAGGATGGCGCTGATCAGTGTAATCACGACAAACGGAATTTGTGTGAGAAACCATCCCTTTTTTAAAATCAAGCTAAAGTTCACTGCTACGGCGGCGCTCCCTAGATGAATATAGTATAAGATATAGAAAGGGACTTTTCTTTTGATATGCCCGTTGAAATAGGCGATACAAAAAGCAAAATAAATGTAGCTATAGAGCATCACATAACCAGTCGAAATGGCGATTAATAGAAGGCCGAATACATATAACGACCAGCCCTTTGAGACAAAGGCAAAACGGTAGACCGCAAAAAAAACGACGTTTAAAATAATGCCGATCACAATGCCTAAAGTCGAAGGGGTCTTAAAGATAAAATAAAAGGGCAGGATGAAAAAAATCGCCCAAATATATGGGGAAATCCCATGCAGTTTTTGAATTTTAAGTTGTTTTTTCATCCGTGATTCACCTTTTTCATTTTTTCAGTCTTTTTCACTACTTTATCAAATTGAACAGATGAGCGCATCCTGCAAATACAACAAGCTCCTTCTATTGTAAGAAAGAGCTTGCGCCAATTATGCATTTTTCTTCAGAATGTCTCCTTTTATAACAGGTGCGGGCACCTTCTTAGATTGCCGTGCTTCTTTAAAGGTAACAAATGCTTTCGTTTCTTCATCCCAAAGTCTAAATTTCATTGATTCGATACTTGTTTTTAAAGTGATGGTTGGCACATTTTGAAGCGGCTCACTATGATCATGTGCATGCTCCAAGTGATAATTCGGTACCCTCGGACTTAAATGATGAACATGGTGATAGCCGATATTGCCTGTTAACCATTGAAGAAGCTTTGGCAATTTGTAAAAAGAACTGCCTTCTACAGCTGCCTGCACATAATTCCAATGTTCATCTGCTTCAAAGTAAGAATCTTCAAATGTATGCTGCACATAAAATAACCATACGCCGATTGACCCTGAGATCAGGAAGATTGGACCTTGGACAAGCAGGAACTCCTGCCAGCCAAAAAGAAGACACGTTGCAGTTGCTAGCGCAATGATGCTCACGTTTGTGAAATACGTGTTCCAGCGCTCTTTTTTACGAGCATTTTTGACGTTGAAACGGTTTTTTAAGAGAAAAACAAAGATCGGTCCTAAAATAAACATCACAAAAGGATTACGGTAAAATCTGTAGCGAAACTTCGTCCAAGCTGATGCTTCTTGATATTCTTTGACTGTCAGGAGCCAAATGTCGCCAGTACCTCGTTTGTCTAGATTACTGCTTGTGGCATGGTGAATTGAATGATCTCTTTGCCATTGAAGATAAGGGAAAAGGGTGAGTACGCCCGTTACAAAACCGAACAGGTGATTCAGCGGCTTCTGTTTAAAAAAGGATTGATGGCAGCAGTCGTGAAAAATAATAAAGACACGTACTAAAAAACCAGCTGCAATCACCGCAAAGAAGAGGGTTAAAAGGTAGGAGATGTTCAGGCTATAATAGGCAAGAAACCAAAGCCCCAAAAATGGAATGAATGTATTAAAGAGTTGAATGATACTTTTTTTCGAATTAGCACCAGAGAATTGGCCAACTTGTTTTCTTAAAGTGGCTTGCTGCTGTGTGTTTGTTGAAGTCGTCATGAACGTTCAAGTCCTTTCCGTTTCTTTCTACTTCAAAGTATAGAAGGAAAGGTGTCATGCTCATAGTAGCACCCATCATGTATACTATATGACATTTGTCATGTTGAGTATCAAAAAAGCAGGTGGCAGAAGGGTTTGTAAGTTGTGATGATAATCAATAAAAAAAGTAAAGGCGCTTAGCCTTCACTTTTTATGCACGTGCTTCATGTACTTTTAACTGCTTGCCTTTAATCGTTGTGTGGCGCATGGCTTTTAGCACAAGAGGGCCTTTGCCATTTAAAATATCTACATATGTTTTTGTTTCCTGAATGGTAATAATCCCAATGTCATCAAACGCAACGCCGTCTATTTTGGCGATCGTTCCAACGAAATCAACTGCTCGGAGTTTCTTTTTCTTCCCGCCGTTAAAATACAGCTTCATAATATCTTTCTCTATGCCGGCCTGCTTATTTTCCTTTTGAATCGGTGTTTCAATTTTTTCTTCAAAGCTTGCCACATGCTGTTCTGCTTCTTCTTTTGTAGGATAAGGCTGAATTTGAAAATGAATACCAGCTTCCTCCTTTAATTCTTCAATGAGCGGCTGCCCGTACCTTGTCATAAACGCAATCGTTTTTCCGCTTTTACCCGCTCTGCCAGTTCTTCCGGTCCGGTGAATATAGCGTTCTTTTTCATATGGTAAGTCGTAATGAATGACATGTGTCATATCACTGACATCAATTCCTCGGGCTGCAATATCTGTTGCGATCAAATAACGGAATTCCCCGTTTTTGAATTCATCCATGACGGCAAAGCGATCTTCCTGCCTCATCCCGCCATGAATCTTATCGCAAGGAACATCCCACTCATCCAGCTTCATCGTCAGCTCATTCACTCGCTCCTGCGTATTGCAAAAAATGATACAGCTATCTGGATTTTCAATGACAATCGTTCGTTGAAGTAATGAAAACTTGCCTTCTTCCTCGGTTTCAATCAACGTGTGAGTGATTTGCTGCTTCGTCGTTTCCTCCCGAGCAATCTCTATCACTTTTGGCGATTGTAAAAACTGCTCACTCAAATCCTTCATTTCATCAGACATCGTCGCTGAAAATAACATCGACATCCGCTTTGGCGGCAGATGCTGAATAATAGAAGAGACTTGATCAATAAATCCCATGTTCAGCATTTCGTCTGCTTCATCTAACACGAAAAATGACAGATTGTCTAAAGAAAGTGTCCCTTTTTCAAGGTGATCCAATATTCGTCCTGGCGTTCCGCACACAATGTGGTTCTTTTGTGCAAGCTCTATTTTTTGTGCTTGAAATGGAGCTTTCCCGTAAATGGCGGCCGCTTTGATTCGTTTAAATCGTCCGAGGCTGGTCAGATCCTGTTTGACCTGCATGGCAAGTTCTCTTGTTGGGACGAGGATGAGGGCTTGAGGTTTATTCTCAGCCCAATCCACCATTTCACAAATTGGCAGACCGTAGGCTGCTGTTTTGCCACTGCCTGTCTGAGATTTGACAATGAGGTCCTGCTTTGAAAAAGCAACGGATAATGTCTCGTGCTGGACGGGTGTAGGTGTATGGAAATGAAGCGCTTCTAGTGCTTGTTTCAATTCATCGCTTAATGGATATTGATCAAAATGTTGTAATGGCATCGTGTTCTCCTTTTCGTACATGTATACTTGTGACATCATACCATATCTTTTCAAAGACACCATGACCTTGAATGAAAAGGCATGAAAAAAAGCCCCATAAAGGAGCTTTTCAATGATTAAAGGAATCTGCGTTTTACTTTTTCCCAATAGGAGTTATCTTTTAATTTGACCGTTTTGATCACTTTACCAGAAAGGCCGATATCAATTTGTTTGACATGTTTTGTACCTAGCGCTTCGTTATCAAGACCGATAATCGGATGGTCGTTACCGTCCTGAACAACCTTTAGTGTCAGCTTGCGGTCACTGCTTAAAATGAAAGGAGCTCCAAGTGTACGGTATGAGTTGTTATTCAGCGATGCCAGCTCGGTTACTTGCATACACGGAAGCATCGGATCCACCACGGCGCCGTTGACAGATTTATTGTAGGCCGTTGAACCGGTTGGAGTGGAAATAATCATCCCGTCGCCTCTAAAGGTTTCAAAATGGAAATCATCTATATACACATCGATGACAAATGTTTTAATGATGCTAGAGCGGATCGACAGTTCGTTTAAGCAATGGAACTGGTTTGTACTGTCAACGCTTACATCGATGATCGGATATTTTCTCACTTCAATTTGTTCAGTGTTCATGGCATCAATCATTTGATCAAAATGTTCTAACGAAAAATCGCAGTATAGGTGCGAATTCTCTGTTTTTGATACCCCTACATACAAGCAGTCATCCCGGAAGTTCGTTTTGCGAACCGCTTGAAGAAATGTACCATCTCCACCAATTGAAGCAATGATATGGGCATCTTCTGCACGCTTTACGACGTGAAAGCCTTGATCGGTAGCGAGCTTCTCCAGAGAAGAAATGTGTCCATCCAATTCATGATCTTTTTTGTAAAAGAAAAATACATTGCGACGATTGTCTGTCATTGACGTTCTCCCCTTTGTTGTCAAAAATAGATTTCGAGTAGTAAAGGGCTTACATAAAAACCCTTGTTCACATTTTACACTTTTTTCATATGAAAGTAAAAATATTAGAAAGACGCTTCATCATGATAGAGGCTTCCATTTAAGAAATGAGTCATTGTAAGTGATTAGACGACGCTGACTTTGAGCATAATTTAATAGCTCATTTTGGAAGAAAGAGAGGTCTGGGCGTTTCGTTGTGAAGATGGTCTGAGCTATTAGATATAGGGAGAGGATAAAATAACCAATTTTTCGTCATGATGAGCAAATGATAGAAGATGTAAAGTTGATCGTCATTTCACATCGGTGCTATCATATGTTGAAATGAAATGTAAAAAAACCACAGTTCCTGTGAAACATTTCATGTGTGTATTCGTATGAACGAAGTGAGACAAAAAGGAGGAGAAAGAAATGAATGCGAAAAGATGGGTAGCCTTAATCATTGCACTTGGTGTTTTCGGCTTTTCGATTGTGATTAGTATCACGACGGCCTTGTTTGAAAGCTTCAATGATAATAAGATGAGCTATCAATTCGGGGACGAAATCGAAGAAAAGGTACTAGAGGATGGCAGCGGAGCGAGTAAAATTGCTGTACTTGAGATTAATGGCACGATTCAAGATAACGGCGGTGCATCCAGCCTTCTAGGCGGGGAAGCATATGATCATCGTGCGTTCTTAAAAGAATTAGATAAAGCAAAAGACGATGCGTCTGTGAAAGGTGTCTTGCTGCGTGTCAACTCTCCTGGCGGCGGTGTCTATGAAAGTGCTGAAATACATAAAAAATTAGAAGAAGTAAAGAAAGCGAAGAAGCCAATTTATGTTTCCATGGGTTCAATGGCGGCTTCTGGCGGCTATTATGTATCCACTCCAGCGAAAAAAATCTTTGCTTCACCTGAAACGTTAACAGGCTCTCTAGGGGTCATCATGCAAAGTTTGAATTATGCAAAGCTGGCAGATAATTTAGGCATCAAATATGAAACCATTAAAAGTGGAAAATTCAAAGACATCATGTCTCCAAATCGTGATATGACAAAAGATGAGCGTGCTATCATGCAAAGCATGGTTGACAACTCTTATGAAGGCTTTGTGAAAGTCATTTCTGAAGGACGCGGCATGTCTAAGCAGGACGTCAAGAAAATTGCTGACGGCCGGGTCTATGACGGAACACAGGCGAAATCGAACGGATTAGTGGATGAGCTTGGGTACTATGAAGATGCACTAAAAGCAATGAAGAAAAATGAAAAAGGCCTAAAAGGAGCAAAGGTTATCAGCTATTCACAAAGCTTTGGCTGGAACTCTCTTTTCAATATGAGTGCAAGCAAGCTCTTTAAAAGCGAAATTGATTTTCTGAACTTAAAAGAAACACTGGCTGGCTCAAATGGGTCTAAACCGATGTATCTCTATTCAAAATAAAGGAGGGATCATAGATGGATTCTACATTCGATGAAGTAACGGAAAGTCGCAGCCAAGAGGAAGAATCAAGGCCGACTCTTGCGAAGCGCACTTCAATTGAAGCGCAGGCCTTTGCAGGTTTCTGGATTAGATTTTGGGCATTTATCCTAGATTGGCTCGTCGTATGGGGTGTTAACCATTTGACGGTTTCTCCAATCTTTAGTCTCTTTGGCTGGTCAAAAGGTGGAGGCTGGTTTTCCCCATTTTCCGTCACAACCACAATTGTCTTTCTGCTTTATTTTGCGATCATGACGAAGATTTTCCAACAAACACTTGGAAAGATGGTGTTTGGAATCAAAGTCGTCTCACTTCAGCCGGAGAAGAAGCTGTCATGGGATGTCATTTTCTTTAGAGAAATTGTGGGGCGATATATTAATACGCTTTTTGTTCTCTATGCTGTGGTTGGGTTCACGCCGAAAAAGCAAGGGGTTCATGACTACTTTGCAGATACGGTGGTTGTTCATGAACATTTATATGAAAAAACAGAATCAAACGCATAACCAAAGAGAGTTTGGCCGGGTACCGGTCAAACTCTTTTTTTGGGTGATTGGGTATAAAATCCAGAAGGAGAGCCATAATCGTAGAGGAAGCATCATTTGTTATGGAGGAAGTGAGCACAGTGCTGTACGTTTGGATCGCAGCTTTTTTGTTCCTTGTGATCTTATTGATCTTTATGAAAGTGACCATTTCACTGGACTATTCACATGCAAATGACAATGACCATATTGCGGTGAAGATCATCACCTTATATGGAATCGTCAGACTGAAGAAAGACATTCCGATGGTGAAAGTGAATACGGAAGATCAAACGATTGATATTCGTGAAAAGAAAATGGCCAGCACCAAAACGCCGAGTCACGAAAAAGAAACCATGCATAAAAAAGTGGGAAAACGTGATGTAAAGGAAATCCTTCATCAAATGGAGCGTATTACAAAAGAGATTGTCGATCTAAACCGGATCATGCGAAAGTTCTTCATTCATATAAAAATCGTTTCATTTCACTGGTCCACATGGATTGGTTTTCATGACGCAGCTTTAACAGGTGTAGCAGCCGGCGGTGTGTGGTCAGTCAAAGGAGCACTTCTTGCCTTTATGCAGGAGCATCTCACCTTTAAGCACAAACCCGTCTATGAAGTGATTCCCGCTTTTCAGCACAATGTGTCACAGACACACTTTGCATGTATAGCTTATTTTCGGATTGGACATGCTATGCTTGCAGCCATTCGATTACTTGTCCATTGGTTAAAAGGGAGAAAGGCGAGAAAAAATGCCTCTCTTCAAGCAACGAAGAATGAATCATCTGTTTAAGGAGGAACCCGAAAATGGCAGATCATCCAATCCAAGGTCTGATGAAGACAGCGATGGAAAACTTAAAAGAAATGATTGATGTGAACACGATCATCGGCGATCCAGTCGAAACCCCTGACGGCAGTGTCATTCTCACTGTGTCAAAGGTTGGTTTTGGATTTGCAGCCGGCGGCAGTGAATTCAACGGTAACCAAAAGAAAGAAAAACGGTCTGATGAACAAGAACGAAAAGAACCGAGACTCCCATTTGGAGGCGGAAGCGGTGGGGGAGTATCGATTACACCAATCGCCTTTTTAATTGTGGGAACAAATGGCGTACGAATGCTTCATTTGGATGAACACACACATCTGCTCGATAAAATATTGGATTCTGCTCCTCAAGCAATTGAACGTCTTCAGCACATGTTTAAGAAGGATGAACGGGAGCATCGTCACAAAGAACGAAAACTAGATGACATAGACCTTTAAAAAGTTAGCTGCCCTGCAGTTAACTTTTTTTTCAAAATGGACGATTAGGCTTTGCAGTTTTTTGCTTTCTCTACTATGATAGAACCATACATTTGATAAGGGAGGAATTGTTTTGGCATCGATCACATTTAAAGGGAGCCCAGTAACGCTTGTAGGAAATGAAGTGAAAGTAGGCGAGCAGGCTCCAGATTTCACGGTATTAACGAACTCACTAGGGGAAGTTTCACTTTCTGATTTAACAGGAAAAGTGACGATTATCTCAGTGATTCCTTCTATTGATACAGGTGTGTGTGACGCACAAACAAGACGTTTCAATGAAGAGGCAGCCGGTTTAGGTCCGGTCAATATCTATACCATTAGTGCAGACCTACCATTTGCACAAGCACGCTGGTGCGGAGCAAACGGAATTGAAAATGTCGAAACATTATCTGATCATAGAGATATGTCATTTGGTGAAGCGTTTGGTTTATATATGAAAGAATTGCGTTTATTGGCGCGTGCGGTCTTCGTATTAGACCCAAGCGGAAAAGTGGTTTACACTGAGTACGTAAGCGAAGCAACCAATCATCCAAATTATGAAAAAGCCATTGAGGCTGCGAAATCACTGTTATAAAAGCAACATCGACAAGAGCTCCGGCTTCATACTGGGGCTCTTTTCAATGAGAACATATAGCTTTTAACAAAGCGAGGAGAGAAAAGCATTGCAGAAAGATCAAGTGAGTACGATTTTTGAGCTGCTCGATACAGCTTCAATTCGTTTAAAAAAGGAACAGAACATTTCCTATATTGAAGCATTGGCAGAAGCAGGAGAAGCCTTTTTCCAGGTAAATGATCGAAATGGTTTACTAAAAGATTTAATAGAGAAAGCAGATTTCGCCTCTTATGATCATGAGCAGATTCGTAAAGCGTTTCAGCTCGCCGTATTAAAAGGACAAAAGGATATTTCACATCCAAACCGGCAGATGACACCTGATACAATTGGTCTGTTTGTCAGCTATTTGGTCAATAAATTTTTAGAAGGACAAAAAGAGCTGGTTGTCTTTGATCCAGCAGCGGGAACAGGGAATTTACTGCTTGCGGTCCTCAACAATGTAACAGCAGAAACAACACGCGGTTTTGCCTCTGAAATTGATGACGTGCTCATTAAAATTGCGTGGGCACAAGCGAACTTAGAAGAAAAAGAAGTAGAGCTTTTCCACCAGGACAGCCTTGAGCCGCTTCTTATCTCACCAGCAGATGTTGCTGTATGTAGTCTTCCTGTCGGGTTTTATCCAAACGATGAGCGCGCTAAAGACTATGAATTAAAGGCAAAAGAAGGTCATTCCTTTGCGCATTATTTATTCATTGAGCAAAGTCTTCGTTACACGAAAGAAGGCGGCTTCTTATTCTTCATCATTCCAAACGATTTGTTTGAAGGAAAAGAAAGCGTACAATTAAAGGATTTCATCAAAGAACATGCATATATGAATGCGTTAATTCAGCTGCCAGTCTCTATGTTCAAAGACAAAAAGCATGCCAAAAGCTTATTTGTGATGCAAAAGAAAAAAGAGGGGCTCGAAGCACCGAAACGTATGCTATTTGCCAATCTGCCATCTTTCTCACAGAAAGAAGCAATGGTTGGCGTCATGAGAAAATTAGACCAATGGTTTATAGAAGAAAAAGAAACGAAAGAATAGCCAGAGTGATGTCTGGCTATTTTATTATTCAGAAAATAACGACTTATTCATGTAAGCGGTAACAGTTCGAAGGTGTACTTGAAATGCAAAGTTTTCAATGTTTAAATGAAAAAGTCAGATATTTTTCGGACTTATCGTTAAACTATAAAAGACCCGTTCAAACAGGTTGAATATAGCACCGAAAAAACGTGAAACCTTATATAACAACTGAGTAAAAGGAGCGACAGTAATGTCCAAAATTATTGCAATCAACGCAGGAAGCTCATCTCTTAAATTCCAATTGTTCGACATGCCAGAAGAAACCGTTTTAACAAAAGGTCTTGTTGAAAGAATCGGAATGGACAACAGTATCTTCACGATTTCTGTAGATGGAGAAAAGAAAACAGAAGTCACAGATATTCCAGATCATGCAGTAGCGGTTAAAATGCTACTTGAAAAACTAATTGAATTTAACATCATCAAAGACTTTAATGAAATTGATGGCGTAGGACACCGCGTCGTTCACGGCGGAGAAAAATTCAGCGATTCTGTTGTTTTAACAGATGAAGTCATCAAAGACATTGATCAGCTTTCAGAGCTTGCACCACTTCACAACCCTGCAAACGTTGTAGGAATCAAAGCATTCAAACAAATTCTGCCTGACGTACCAGCGATTGCTGTGTTCGATACAGCGTTCCACCAAACAATGCCAGAGCAGTCTTACCTATACAGCCTTCCGTACGACTACTACAAAAACTTTGGTATTCGTAAATACGGATTCCACGGGACAAGCCATAAGTTCGTAACAGAGCGTGCAGCAGAGCTATTAGGCCGTCCTCTTGAAGAGCTTCGTTTGATTTCTTGCCACCTTGGAAATGGTGCAAGTATCGCAGCAGTTGAAGGCGGAAAATCAATCGATACGTCAATGGGCTTCACACCACTTGCGGGTGTTGCAATGGGAACACGTTCAGGTAACATTGACCCTGCCCTTATTCCATTTATTATGGAGAAAACAGGACATACAGCAGAAGAAGTACTTTCTACTTTGAATAAGAAGAGTGGTCTTTTAGGTGTGTCTGGTCTTTCAAGTGACCTTCGTGATATCGAAGAAGCGACAGAAGAAGGAAACGACCGTGCTGAAGTAGCACTAGATATTTTTGCAAGCCGTATTCATAAATACATCGGTTCTTATGCAGCGAGAATGAATGGTGTAGATGCCATCATCTTCACAGCTGGAATCGGTGAAAACAGCTCAGAAGTGAGAGCACGTGTACTTCGTGGTCTAGAATTCATGGGCGTATATTGGGATCCATCTCTTAACAACATGAGAGGCGAAGAAGCATTCATCAGCTACCCTCACTCTCCTGTAAAAGTCATCGTGATTCCAACGAACGAAGAAGTCATGATTGCAAGAGACGTTATGCGTTTAGCGTAACATCCTTTTGAAGCTCTTTTCCTCAGCGGAAAAGGGCTTTTTTCTATTGAAATCAGCATGCTATAATGTGAGGCAATATGAAAGGAGCGGTGTGAAGAGATGAGCGTCGAAGAACATAAACGCGAAGCGAAAACGAGGCTTCATGTAAAAGTCATTACCGTCAGTGATACAAGGACAAAAGAAACAGATAAAAGCGGCCGTCTGATGATTGATTTGCTCAAAGAACAAGGGCACCTTATTCTTGCATACGATATTGTGAAAGATCACATTGGAGCGATTCAAGACGCCGTTTTAGAAGGAACAAGTGAAGCGAAGATTGATGCCGTCTTGTTAAACGGGGGAACTGGTATTGCAGCAAGGGACGTCACGATTGAATCCATTACACCTCTTTTCTCAAAAGAGCTGCCGGGCTTTGGAGAAATTTTTCGCATGCTGAGCTATACAGAAGATATTGGATCAGCCGCTATCTTATCTAGAGCGACGGCAGGGGTGATTAACCAAAAAGCCGTTTTTGCCACACCAGGCTCTACCGGAGCAGTTCGGTTAGCCATGACCAAACTCATTATTCCAGAGCTTCCTCATGTCTTGCGAGAGCTTGAAAAAGATCAAAAATAGCCCAAAATGACTCTGCCAAGAAAATTTGGCAGAGTTTTTTTCATAAAGGGGTTGAAAAAACAATTTTTCCTTGTTACAGTGTATACATACTAAATGCATGTTTATAAATTAAAACTTATTTTTATGCAAAAAACATTCACAGAATCAAAACAAGCGAGAGGAGCTTTTCAATCATGTCACAAAATAAAAAAGTCGTATTAGCATATTCCGGAGGTCTTGATACCTCTGTTGCAGTTAAATGGTTACAGGAGCAAGGTTACGAAGTTGTTGCTTGCTGCCTGGACGTAGGTGAAGGAAAAGATTTAGCATTCGTTCAACAAAAAGCACTTCAAGTCGGAGCTGTTCAATCTTACATGATCGACGCAAAAGAAGAGTTTGCTGAAGAATTTGCACTTGCTGCACTGCAAGCACACACGATGTACGAAGGGAAATATCCACTCGTGTCTGCACTATCTCGTCCGCTCATTGCCAAAAAGTTAGTGGAAGTCGCAGAGAAAGAAAATGCCGTAGCCGTTGCACACGGATGTACAGGTAAAGGAAACGACCAAGTTCGTTTTGAAGTATCAATTAAAGCATTGAATCCAGACTTAGAAGTTCTTGCACCAGTGCGTGAATGGAAATGGTCTCGTGATGAAGAAATCGACTATGCACAAAAGCACGGGATTCCAATTCCGATTAACTTAGACAGCCCATATTCAATTGACCAAAACCTTTGGGGCAGAAGTAACGAATGTGGTATTTTAGAAGATCCTTGGGCAGCGCCGCCAGAAGGTGCTTATGATCTGACAAATCCACTTGAAAAAACACCTGACACACCTGAAATCATTGAAATCACGTTTGAAAAAGGAAAACCAACAGCTATTGACGGAATCCAGTATTCATTATCTGATCTCATCCTTCATTTAAATGAAGTTGCTGGCCAGCATGGTGTAGGCAGAATCGATCATGTTGAAAACCGTCTTGTTGGAATCAAATCTCGTGAAGTGTATGAGTGCCCAGGTGCAGTTACATTGTTAAAAGCACACAAAGAACTTGAAGACTTAACGCTTGTCAAAGAAGTAGCACACTTTAAGCCAATCGTTGAACAAAAAATGGCTGAATTAATATACAACGGCTTATGGTTCTCACCACTTAAATCAGCACTAGATGCATTCTTACAAGAAACGCAAAAGAACGTAACAGGTGTTGTACGTGTGAAACTATTTAAAGGCCATGCCATTGTAGAAGGACGTAAATCACCATATTCACTTTATGATGAAAATCTAGCAACTTATACAAAAGCAGATGAATTCGATCATGATGCAGCTGTAGGATTTATTAACCTTTGGGGTTTACCAACAAAAGTAAACAGCATCGTGAATAAAAAGGAGCAGGTTAAAGCATGAAAAAGCTTTGGGGAGGCCGATTTCAAAAAACACCAGAAAAATGGGTCGATGAGTTTGGTGCATCCATTCATTTCGACAAACAATTAGTCAAAGAAGATCTGACCGGCTCCCTTGCCCATGCAAGTATGCTGAATAAATGCGGTATCATCGGTGATGAGGAGGCCGCTGCAATCAAAGACGGACTGAATACGCTCATGAAAAAGGCAGAGGCGGATGAACTCGATTTCTCAGTAGATTATGAGGACATTCATTTAAACCTTGAAAAAATGCTCATTGATGAGATTGGTCCGCTTGGCGGCAAATTGCACACAGCGAGAAGCCGGAATGATCAGGTCGCAACCGATATGCATTTATATTTGAATAACCAAGTAGAGCATATCATTGATCTGATCTCTTCTTTTCAAACAGTGCTTGTAGAAAAAGCTGAACAGCACGTTGAAACGATTTTTCCAGGATATACGCACTTACAGCGTGCACAGCCTATCTCCTTTGCTCATCATATGCTCGCCTACTTTTGGATGCTTGAGCGGGACAAAGCGCGTTTTCAAGATTCATTGAAGCGGATTAATGTGTCGCCACTTGGATGCGGAGCGTTAGCAGGAACGACATTCCCGATTGATCGTGAATATACAGCAGAGCTTCTTGGCTTTGACCATATTTACGAGAACAGCCTTGATGGTGTGAGTGATCGTGATTTCATTTTAGAGTTCTTGTCTAATAGCAGTCTTGTGATGATGCACCTGTCACGTCTTTGTGAAGAAATCATTTTATGGTGTTCTCAAGAATTCAAATTCATTGAGCTTGATGACACGTACGCAACAGGTAGCAGCATGATGCCGCAAAAGAAAAACCCGGATATGGCTGAATTGATCCGCGGAAAAACAGGCAGAGTATATGGCAACCTGATGGGGCTGCTCACGATTATGAAAGGCTTGCCGCTTACGTATAACAAAGACTTGCAAGAAGATAAAGAAGGCATGTTTGATACGGTGAAAACGATCGCTGGCAGCCTGCAAATCTTCACAGGCATGATTCAAACGATGACAGTGAACGAAGATGTCATGAAAAAAGCAACAAAAGAAGATTTCTCAAATGCGACCGAAGTGGCAGACTACCTTGCGAAAAAAGGTATGCCATTCCGTGAAGCACACGAAATCGTTGGGAAGCTTGTGTATACATGCATTCAAAAAGGCATCTATTTAAGTGACCTTCCATTTGAAACATTTACAGAAGCAAGCGGCCTCTTTGAACAAGACATTTACACTGTTCTTGATCCGTATGTTGCTGTTGAAAAAAGAACAAGTGCAGGTGGAACTGGATTTAAACAAATTCAGCTCGCTTTAGAAAAAGCAAAAGCCTGCCTAGCATAATTCGCCAAAACCATTCGTTTATACGGATGGTTTTTTGTCATGGGAAAAAGGAGATTGATCTTCACTGGAGAAAATGAAAGCATACCAGTGTCAAGCTGCATAAGGAGTGACAACAGTTCATGAAGAAAACGCTTCAGGTTTTGTTTGATCAGCCTATCGTATCAGTGAAAACGTTAGGAGAACCATACGACGGCCGGGCTAATGATGTGTGGCTGATTTCCTTACAAGACCAAACGGAATATGTAGTGAAATCTCCAAAAACTGCAAGAGAAGAAAGTGAATTTGTGTATGGGATCAACTTGATTTATGGAGTAGATGCCCGTAATGTACAGGAGCATCTTGATGAAATCAATGAAAAGCTGGCTCATACGAATTCCTTTCATATTCCGAAAGTTGTTCGTAAAGTGAAGAAGGCGGGGAAACACTTTTATGTCATGGAAAAAGTAGAAGGAATCCCTTTAACATCTTTTGAGGGCCGTTCAGCACAATTCTATAGGGATTACGGGAGGAAACTAGCGCATCTTCATTCATATCAAACTAACTTTTTCGGTGCAGTATACGGGGGAGAAAAGAGACATTTGAGAGAATTCCATGCGCTGTTAAAAAAGGCAGTTTCCAAACTTATCAGCCGCTATTACGCTGATCAGCCTGAATATCAGGATTATGCAGAAAAGGTGCAGCAAAAGCTTGAAAAGCTAAGTCCTCCTGATTCAGCCAGTCTCATTTTAATTGATTTAGACCCATCGCAATATATTGAAGACGATGATCAAGTAACGAGTCTAGTTGATACGGAATATGTCGTATTTGGACCAGCTGCGTTTGATTTGATTGCACTCGAATACCTTTTGACGAAAGAAGCTGCACAAGCGGTTCAATTAGGATATGAAGAGATTTGCCCGCTTCCTCGCCAGCTTCATGAGGTGAGAGAATGCTATCGGTTTGTTTCGCTGCTTCTCGATATCCATGGTTCATGGGATATGAAAAAGTGGATGAATCACCCTATACGGTTTTCCCCTCATTGTTAAAGGGTTCAAAAGTGCGAAGGGAGCCGGTTTATAGTAAAGTAAAGATAATAAAAGAAACACATGAACTTGCAACCTTTGCTTTAGGAGGAGATTGTGTGCGACACGCATTAATAACAGCGGGTTCTAAAGGACTTGGCAGGAAAGTCACCGAGTCTTTACTGAATATGGGGTATTCTGTGACAGTGAATTATCGAAGTGATGATGAAGCTGTCCGGCAGATGAAAGAAGAACTGCAAGAATACGAAGAAAAGCTTCAATTTGTCCAAGGCGATGTGACAAACAAAGAAGATTTAAAAAACATGGTCGAGCTGGCAGCAGAGCGATTTGGGCGGATTGATGCCTTGATCAATAATGCTGGACCTTATATTTTTGAACGAAAAAAACTCGCGGATTACTCTGAAGACGAATGGTATCAAATGATGGAAGGCAACCTATCCGCAGTGTTCCATTTGTTCCGAATGGTGATCCCTATGATGAGAAAACAAGGCTTTGGCCGGATTATCACATATGGCTTCCAAGGAGCAGACCATGCGCCAGGCTGGATGCACAGATCAGCCTTTGGAGCGGCAAAAGTGGGCCTTGCGTCATTGACGAAAACAATTGCGATTGAAGAAGCCGAAAACGGCATCACCGCTAATATGGTGTGTCCAGGCAAAATCGTTGGAGACATGAAAGAATCGACAATAGAGGAAGCCCGCCAAATCAAAGACGATGAAACGCCAATAGGCAGGTCTGGTACTGGAGAGGATATCGGTCGTATCATTTCATTTCTATGTGATGACCGTTCAGACCTCATTACAGGAACCGTCATTGAAGCAACAGGTGGTCTTAATGTGATTCATAGGCACTAAGTTTTTCAGCTTTTTATAGAGGGAATAGACAAAATGAGATCAAATTCGAAAGGTGGATATATTTACATGAAAGCTACATATCATGGACATTCAGTCGTACACATTGAAACAAACGGATACCATATTTGGATTGATCCATTTTTAAATGGAAATAAGCACACAGATATCAAACCGCAAGATGTGAAAGCAGATGTCATTTTGCTCACGCACGGGCATGGAGATCACGTCGGAGACACGATTGAAATCGCTAAAAACAATGACGCACTCGTGATTGCGCCATTCGAGCTTGCCACTTATTTAGGCTGGCAAGGGGTGAAAACGCACCCGCTTTCTATAGGCGGCGGACGTGAATTTGAATTTGGTAAAGTCAAGCTGACGCAAGCGTTCCATGGCTCAGCGGTCATTGATGAAGAATCCAAAACGATTACGTATACAGGGATGCCATCCGGTATTTTATTTACTGCTGAAGGCAAAACGATTTATCATGCTGGAGACACGGCTCTCTTCTCGGATATGAAACTCATTGGGGAGCTGAATCATATTGAGCTCGCCTTCCTGCCAATAGGTGATAACTTCACGATGGGACCAGACGATGCGAGAATCGCAGCAGAGTGGCTTCGTGCGAAACAAGTCGTACCGATTCATTACAGTACATTCCCGCCGATTGAGCAAGATCCTCATGCCTTTGCAGACAGCTTGCATGGCGGCGTGGGTCACGTATTAAACAGCGGAGAATCCATCGATATTTAATAATAAGAAGAAAAGCCGGCATCCAACCGGCTTTTTTATTTGCCTGTATCGTGCTCGTGTAAAAGACAAATTGCTATTAAAAGCCTCCTGCCTTTATAATGAAATATAGATGAAAACGCTGAAAACAAAAAGGGTGAACGGGATTGGCGACAAAGCATGAGCAAATTTTATCGTATATTGATTCATTAGATGTCGGAGAGAAAATTTCTGTCCGGCGTATAGCGAAAGAAATGAAAGTCAGTGAAGGCACGGCTTACCGGGCTATTAAGGATGCTGAAAATAAAGGGTTCGTGAGCACCATTGAACGAGTCGGTACCATTCGAATTGAACAGAAGAAAAAAGAAAATATTGAAAAGCTGACATATGCGGAAGTGGTCAATGTCATTGATGGTCAGGTGCTTGGTGGACGAGCTGGCTTACATAAAACGTTAAATAAATTTGTCATCGGTGCAATGGAACTGGATGCAATGATGCGTTACACAGCAGCAGGCAACCTGTTGATCGTAGGAAACCGAATCAATGCTCACCGGCAAGCATTAGAGGCGGGAGCGGCTGTGCTGGTCACGGGCGGATTCTCAACAGATGATGAAATTATTCAGCTCGCAGATGAGCTTGAGCTGCCCATTTTATCAACAAGCTACGATACATTTACCGTAGCGGCTCTCATTAACCGGGCCATTTATGACCAGTTGATTAAAAAAGAAATTGTGCTTGTGGAGGATATTTTAACGCCGATAGAACGGACCGTCTACTTATCGCCAGAAGACAAACTTGAGAAATGGTATGAAAAGAATTATGAAACCGGGCACGGCCGGTTCCCGGTAGCAGACGATCAAATGAAAATACACGGCATTTTGACCTCAAAGGATATTGCAGGCCATGACCGTTCTACACCGATTGAAAAGGTGATGACAAAAAATCCGCTGACCGTTATTGGCAAAACATCTGTCGCTTCAGCTGCACAAATGATGGTGTGGGAAGGTATTGAGGTGCTGCCAGTTGTAAATGATCATGCGAAGCTGATTGGGATGATTAGCCGTCAGGACGTGCTGAAGGCGCTACAAATGATTCAAAAGCAGCCGCAGGTCGGTGAAAAGCTGGATGATGTAGTGTCACGAGGATTTAAGGAGACTGAGACAGAAAAACCAAAAACAGATGCGGTGTACCAATATGAAGTCTCACCACAAATGACAAATCAGCTCGGCAATATTTCGTATGGTGTGTTTACACAAATTTTAATCGAATCAGCCAACCGCTTCTTAAAGTCTCATAAAAAAGGCGAGCTAATTGTAGAAAGTCTTTCTGTCTATTTCTTAAAACCGGTTCAAATGGAATCCACGATACAGATCAAACCGAATATTTTAGAAGTTGGGCGCAAGTTTGGAAAGCTGGAAGTGGAAGTTTACCACCAGTCAAATATTGTAGGCAAAGCGATGCTGATGGTGCAGCTGATGGAGAGAGGATAAATGGCAAAAAAGGGCGGCATGAATGCGCCCTTTCAGCGTGTAGACAAACCCTCGCATTCGCCCGCAGTCCTGCGTGCTGGTGCTCACGAATGTGAAATTCGCTCTGCGCCAGTACTCGTCCTTCCTAGGGCTGCAAAGGTTTTCTACTGAAAAGAAGAGAAAGGGCTAAAATAAAGTTCATTTTAGCCCTTTCTCTATTATGCGTGGTCTTTTTCGCCTTCCTTTAAAAAGAGCGGAAGATAGTGCTTATAGGCTTTATATCCGGCCCATGTACTGCCGATACCAACTGCAACAAAAACAAACCCAATGACAAATGCCAGTGACGAGCGGTTTAAAAATAATTGATTCACACCGAAGAGCAGGACAAAGCAGCCAAGTGCCATACTTGATTTGGCAGACCAGAATTTCTTTTCGACCGGCCGGTTCGTACGGACATTCTTTGCTTTGTAGTATAAATAAAACATGGCAGAACAAATAATAAACACAATCAAAACAAGCATGTGCCAAGCCTCCATTGTAAGTGGTTACAACCCTATTTTAAACGTAAATAGGCTTGCTTACTAGAATAAATTGTCTATTCCTCACTTTTCTGTCTGGGTAGATTATGATTTAATAATAAAAAGAGTATCGCATAAGAAGGAGTATTTATGAAAAAAGAACTGATTAGAACCATATCATTATATGACACCATCATCATTCATAGACATGTAAGACCTGATCCAGACGCATATGGATCGCAGTGCGGCCTTACGGAAATCTTGCGTGCCACCTATCCAGAAAAAAATATTTATGCGACAGGAACCCCTGAGCCATCCCTTTCATTTTTATATGAATTAGATGAGGTGCCAGATGAAGTGTACAAAGGTGCCCTTGTCATTGTCTGTGACACTGCGAATCAAGCAAGAATTGATGATCAGCGTTATTCAATGGGCGATAAGCTGATGAAAATTGATCATCATCCGAATGAAGATCCGTATGGTGATTTGCTTTGGGTTGATACAGAAGCAAGCTCTGTTAGTGAAATGATTTATGAGCTGTATTTAGAGGGGAAAGAAGAAGGATATCAGCTGAATACAAAGGCGGCAGAACTCATTTATGCCGGCATTGTAGGAGACACAGGCCGTTTCCTTTTCCCAAACACAACGAAAAAGACACTCAAATATGCGGGTGAACTCATCGAATATCCGTTTTCATCATCAGACCTTTTCAATCAATTGTATGAGACAGATTTGAATGTCGTGAAATTAAATGGTTATATTTTTCAACATATCTCCTTATCAGAGAATGGCGTAGCTTCTGTTTTTATTAAACGTGACATTTTGGAGTCGTTCCAAACAACAGCGCAGCAAGCCTCACAGCTTGTTGGAACACTTGGAAATATTGCAGGGATTAAGGCATGGGTCTTTTTTGTGGAAGAGAACGATCAGATTCGTGTGAGATTCCGCTCAAAAGGCGTCGTCATTAACACCATTGCTAAAAAATATCATGGCGGAGGTCACCCGCTTGCAGCCGGTGCGTCCATATATGATTGGGCAGTTGCAGATGAGATTTTGCGTGATTTAGAAGAAGTATGTAAATCATCATCGTGAGAGAGGGGCTTCAAGTCCCCCTCTCTTTTTTGAGCTTTGAGAAAAGGGTTACTTGGATACAGGGATAAACCAGCAGCCGATGTCAGTTGAATCTTCATAGGCTTGGAGATTTTGATGCTTTAATTCTTTTTTAATTAAATGGGCCATCATTTCTGTCTCAGCATAAGCACACATGCCGTCTTTAATCCGGCTTGCTTTGTCTCGTGCCATTTGACGATAGCTGTAAACCTCCATTGTTCTCACCTCTTTCTTTGATCATCTCGTTCTTCTTTTAGTGTATAAAAATAACAAGTGAAAAGCGATCATTGAGTGCAGAAATTCATAAAAATTCCACATCATCTATTATTCAGCGAAGGAAATACGCACTTCAAGCGAAAGCTTTGTATAGATGGTCAGCTCTGTGACTTTGGCGCGGTATGCCTTTTCTCTAATCGTATATTCTTTATTTTCCACGGTCCGTTTTAAGAGCTCTTTTGTTTTATAGACACTTTCAATATCCTTTGTGATCACCTCTGAGATATCCTCTTTCACCTGATCTTCAAATTTCAAGGTATCTGGCTCCGGGATTTTGTACTGCTCACGGTTGACGAGGTGAACGTCTACGCTCTGAATAAGCAGACGCTGCTTATTGTCTTCATTTAATTTATGCAAATCCTCCCGATAGAGTGTGATTTGTTCTTTCAGACTGTCCATATGGTGCTGCTGGCTTCTGAGCAGTGTCACTTGCTTCTCTTGAAAGGTGCCATACGTAAAGAGAAAAATCAGCCAGCTGATAATTGCGCCGAACATCATCCCAGCAAAAAAACGCTGCCAGCCTGGACGTTTATACAGCTCAGGCACCCTCATGATGACACATGCTCCTGAGTGAGCCACGTAATCAGGAGATACCCCGTTTGCGCACCGCCCATAGCAGAGATAATGAGCAAGATCTGCTTGAAAATATCACGTGTGTTCCCTTCGAAAATCCCTCTTTCAAAACTATAGACCGCATCAAAAGTTCCACCGATTGCCGCAACAAGTGCCCAAATTTTTAAGCGGTTGGCAAGACTTGAAATAATTGATAGCGGCGGCTGACCAGATAAATATGCACCTACCCCGCCGATAATGGCACCGCCCAAAATAACCCCTAGTGCGATAAAATAACAGCTAATAAAGTTTGGAATAAAGGCTTCCTTCACATCCATTTTTCCCACCTCACTCTATTCAATATATGGCGAATGCTGGACAAGTATGAACGAGCTGAAAAGAAAGAACATTTGTTTCTCACCGCATCGCGATTTATAATGAAAGAATGAATTTAGACGAAAGGAGTGGATTAAGCATGTCCTATGTTCATCTTCAGGTCCACAGTGGATACAGCTTATTGAGCAGTGCAGCGAAGGTCAAGGAGCTCGTATTAAAGGCGAAAGAACTTGGCTATCAAGCGCTCGCTCTTACCGATGACCATGTGATGTATGGAACGGTTGAATTTTATAAGGAATGTAAAACACATGGTATCAAGCCGATTATCGGTTTAACAGCTTCTGTCTTCATAGATGAACAAGAGACAGAGGCTTATCCTTTGATCCTCCTTGCCAAAAACAATGAAGGCTATCAAAACTTGATCAAAATTAGCAGTGTCTTGAAATCAAAGTCAAAAACCGGCCTGAAAGAGAAATGGCTGAAAGCCTATCATCATGGCCTTATTGCCATCACACCAGGCGTATCCGGCTATATTGAAACGCTGCTGCAACATGATCAGCTAGATGAAGCAAGGGACGCAGCGATCCATTTAAAAGATCTTTTTGGTGAGGAACATGTGTATTTAGCCGTTCAGCCGTTCCAGCAGGACGAAGAGCTGTCTCATAAGCTCAGGGAACTCTCAAAAAGGGCGAACATCCCGCTTGTGGCAACAGGTGACGTCCACTATATCCATCAAGAGGACAAAACCGCATATACATGTTTAAAAGCCATTAAAGCAGGCCAGCAGTTATCAGAAATAGAGGAAGACCAAGCAGACAAGCATTTCAGATCGACCGAAGAAATGATGAAGTGGTATGGTGATGATCCAGAATTGCTGGCAAGAACGGTTGAGATTGCAAACCGCTGCGAGGTCGATTTAAATCTTGGTCAGACGAAACTGCCAACCTATCCGACGCCTGATCAATCAACAGCTGATCAGTTTTTACGAAGAGTGTGCCAAGAAGGTATGAAACGAAGACAGATTGCTTCAAATGACACATATATCAAAAGGCTTGAGTATGAGCTGAGCATCATTCAAAAAATGAATTTCAGTGATTATTTCCTCATTGTGTGGGATTTTATGAAGTATGCTCATGATCATGGCATTGTCACAGGTCCTGGCCGGGGATCAGCAGCAGGCTCTTTAGTTGCGTATGTTCTGTTTATTACAGATGTCGATCCGATCCGTCACGGGCTTTTATTTGAGCGTTTTTTAAATCCTGAACGAATCAGCATGCCGGATATAGATATCGATTTTCCTGACACGAGAAGAGATGAAATCATTTCATACGTAAAAGACAAATATGGGAATATGCATGTGGCGCAAATTGTCACGTTTGGAACACTTGCTGCAAAGGCAGCTTTAAGAGATGTCGGACGTGTGATGGGAATTGATTCAAAAGCAGCAGACCGCCTTGCAAAGCTCATCCCATCAAAGCCAGGGACGACACTGAAAGAAGCGGTGACAGTCTCCTCAGAATTAAAAACACTGCTCCAGCAATCTGAAGAGCTGCAAAGAGTGTTTCAAACCGCTTTAAAGGTAGAAGGATTACCAAGACATACGTCAACACATGCAGCCGGCGTTGTTCTAAGTGAGGAGCCGCTCACACAAGTCGTGCCTATTCAAGAAGGCCATGATGGAGTGTATTTGACGCAATATGCGATGAATTATTTAGAAGATCTCGGTCTTTTGAAAATGGATTTTTTAGGTTTGAGAAACTTAACATTAATTGAATCCATTAAAAACCAGATTGAAAGACAGGAAAACGTCCACATTAACTTTAGTGACATTTCATATGAAGATCAGAAAACGTTTGATTTGTTATCAGCGGGAGATACAACGGGGATTTTCCAGCTCGAATCACAAGGTATGCGTCAGGTGCTGAGACGACTGAAACCTTCTAGTCTAGAAGATATCGTGGCTGTCAATGCCTTATACCGCCCGGGGCCGATGGAGAATATCCCGCTCTTTATCGACCGAAAGCATGGCAGAGTGAAAGTCTCCTACCCGCATCCAGATTTGTATGACATCTTAAAGGATACATATGGGGTCATCGTCTATCAGGAGCAAATCATGTTGATTGCAGCAAAGATGGCAGGCTTTCAGCTGGGCGAGGCCGATCTACTAAGAAGAGCCGTTTCAAAGAAAGATAAAAAGGTGCTTGATGAAGAGCGAAGCCATTTTGTTGAAGGATGCCTAAAAAAGGAGTATCCTGTTAACATTGCAAATGACGTTTATGACCTAATCGTCAAATTTGCAAACTATGGTTTTAATAGAAGCCATGCTGTTGCATATAGCATGATCGGCTTTCAGCTTGCTTATTTAAAAGCGCATTATCCGTTATATTTTATGTGCGGTCTTTTAACGAGTGTGATTGGAAATGAAGACAAAGTGGCTCAATATTTCTATGAGGCAAAGGAAAAAGGGATATCTGTGTTGAAGCCTTCTATTAATAAGAGCGAATTTCCATTCACGGTTGAAAAAGGGGAGATCCGCTACAGCTTAAGAGCGATCAAAAATGTCGGAGTGTCAGCTGTAAAGGATATATACAGAGCAAGACAGGAAAAGCCATTTGAAGATTTATTTGATTTTTGCGCAAGGGTATCAACAAAGAGTGTCAACCGAAAAACGATTGAAGCCCTCATTTTCTCAGGGGCAATGGATGAGCTTCATCCAAATCGTGCTTCGTTATTAGCATCGATAGATATTGCGTTAGACCATGTGTCATTTTTAACACCTGAGGATCAACTAGACTTTCTTGGGGATACAACGTTCTCCATTAAGCCAAAATATGCGGAGATAGACGAACTGCCGCTTGTTGATCTCCTGCAATTTGAAAAAGAAGCACTTGGGTTATATTTATCAAATCACCCAGTACAAGCGTATCGAGATCGTTTGAGAGAGAATGGTGCAGTGGAAATCATCAGACTTTCTTCCTATATAAAGCGAAAGATCTCAATGGGTGGTCTTTTGACAAAGGTGAAATCGATTCGGACAAAAAATGGACAATCGATGGCATTTGTCACATTCGGGGATGAAACGGGAGAAATGGAAGGTGTCGTCTTTCCAGAGCAATTTAGAAAGCTGTCCCCCTTACTTGAGGAGGGCGCAATGCTTTATGTTGAAGGCAGAATAGATGTCAGAAATGAGAGCAGTCAAATCATCGTGCAAGAAGCTGTTCTACTGGAAGAGATGGGCTCTAAAAGAAAAGAATCTGTCTACATTCGAGTCAAAGAAGAGAACCATACGCAGGAGCTGCTAGAACAAGTGAAGCGAGTAATCTCCATGCACAGGGGAGAAGCAGATGTCTATTTGTATTATGAAAAGCAAAAAAAGACGATGAGACTTCCAGATGCATACAAAGTTCATGCAGATCATGCGGTCATTTTCCAGTTAAAAGAGCTGCTAGGTGAACAAAACGTTGTGATTAAATGATGACAAATCGTCTGAATATGTTTTACAATTTCACCTATTGTGTTATCATTTTAAAGATTCTGTGTATTTAAACTGCCAAGTATGTGCTTATCGACTTAGCAATTCATTAAATCATTTTCCACTTGAAGGAGTGTTCATCACATGTCATTAAGAGAAGAAGCATTACATATGCACAAAGAGAATCAAGGCAAACTCGAATCAAAATCAAAGGTACAAGTGAAAAATGCGAAAGACTTGAGCTTGGCTTACTCACCAGGTGTGGCAGAGCCATGTAAAGATATTTATGACGACACAAGCAAAGTGTATGATTATACAATGAAAGGCAATATGGTCGCTGTTGTCACAGACGGAAGTGCTGTGTTAGGGCTTGGAAACATTGGGGCAGAAGCATCTCTTCCAGTAATGGAAGGAAAAGCTGTCTTATTCAAAAGCTTTGCAGGTGTTGATGCATTCCCAATCGCACTTGCAACAAACGATGTAGACAAAATCGTTGAAACAGTGAAGCTTCTTGAGCCGACGTTTGGCGGCGTGAACCTTGAAGATATTGCAGCACCAAACTGTTTTATCATTGAAGAGCGTTTGAAAAAAGAGACAAACATTCCTGTTTTCCACGATGATCAGCACGGGACAGCGATTGTAACAGTGGCAGGACTTGTGAATGCACTGAAGCTGTCTGGAAAATCAATGTCTTCAATTAAAGTGGTTGCAAACGGCGCTGGAGCAGCAGGAATTGCGATTATCAAACTTCTTTATCATTTCGGTGTACGTGATATCATCATGTGTGATACAAAAGGCGCTATTTATGAAGGCCGTCCGAATGGTATGAATGCAGTGAAAAATGAAGTAGCTAAATTCACGAACCAAGATCGTAAAGAAGGTTCTTTAGAAGAAGTGATTGAAGGCGCAGATGTCTTTATCGGCGTTTCAGTAGCAGGTGCTTTAACTAAAGAAATGGTTGGGAAAATGGCAAAAGATCCTGTCATCTTCGCAATGGCGAATCCAAACCCAGAGATCATGCCAGAAGATGCACATGCAGCAGGTGCAAGTGTTGTAGGAACTGGCCGTTCTGACTTCCCGAACCAAGTGAACAACGTCCTTGCATTCCCTGGTATTTTCCGCGGAGCGCTTGATGTACGTGCGACACACATTAACGAAGAAATGAAAATTGCAGCTGTTGAAGCGATTGCTTCCCTTGTATCAGATGAAGAATTGTCAGCGGAATACGTTATCCCTGCACCATTTGATGCACGAGTAGCGCCAGCGGTAGCCAAAGCAGTGGCAAAAGCAGCAATGGAAACGGGCGTTTCAAGAATCAAAGTAGACCCAGAAGCTGTTGCAGAAAAAACAAGAAAATTAACGATTATCGGCGAGTAATCGAATTGGAAAAGTGTGCACGTTTTTTCTGAATTTGGAGGAAAAACGTGCACCATTTCCTCTCTTTCACGAAATTTTTTTCATCCTAAATGAGATTTTTTTGTAGACGTTCACAATTCACATATACCAACTACTCAGCGCCCCAAACCTATACTCATTTCTCATCAATTCCCCACTGAAAAAATTGAATGAAGGATGACAGCGTTTGACAAAAAAAGTACAATAGTTTCGGTACAGTTATGACATGTCCTATAATAGTGGATGTGCGTGTAAAGAAAAAACCCTTCAAAAAGGGAGGTAGTCATTTGTCAATCAAGAATATTTTCAGTAAAAAGAAAAAATATGCATCTGTACCCTCTGAACAGGCAAGTCAAGATGTGCCTGAAGGCATCATGACCAAATGTCCGCAATGTAAAAAAATAATGCTCACCAAAGAACTAGATAAAAATTTACGTGTTTGCATGAATTGCGGCAGACATTTGCAAATGAATGCAAAACAACGTATTGAAAGCCTTGTAGACGAAGGCACATTTGAAGAATTTAACGGTCACCTCATTTCTGAGAACCCGCTCGGTTTCCCAGGCTACGAAGAAAAGCTTGAGAAAGACAGAGAAAAAACATCTTTGAATGAAGCCATCGTGACAGGAAAAGGTGAAATTAAAGGTCAAAGTGCTGTCATTGCTGTCATGGATGCCACGTTCCGTATGGGCAGCATGGGCTCGGTCGTTGGTGAAAAGATTACACTAGCTATTGAGAAAGCAAAAGCGGACAAGGTGCCATTTATCATCTTCACTGCATCTGGAGGAGCAAGAATGCAAGAGGGGATTCTTAGTCTGATGCAGATGGCAAAAACAAGTTCAGCATTAAAGCTGTTCAGCGAGGATCAAGGTCTGATTATCTCTGTGATGACCAATCCGACAACTGGTGGTGTATCAGCTAGTTTCGCGTCTCTCGGTGATTACAACTTTGCTGAGCCTGGTGCATTAATTGGTTTTGCTGGTCGCAGAATCATTGAACAAACCATTCGTGAAGACCTACCAGAGGACTTCCAAACGGCTGAATTTTTAATGAAGCATGGTCAGCTAGATGCTGTGATTCACCGTGCAGAAATGAAAGAAACATTAGGCCAAATCTTAGCATTACACAGCACAGGAGGTGAACGAGAGTGGCTGGAGAACTAGAATTTGAAAAACCTGTCATTGAACTTCGAGCGAAAATTGATGAATTGAAAAAGTTCACACAAAACTCAGAGATGGATTTAAGTGCGGAAATTGAGCGCCTTGAAACGCGTCTGAGTAAGCTTGAAACAGACATTTATACAAATTTAAAGCCGTGGGACAGAGTGCAAATTGCTCGTCATGCGATGCGCCCAACAACTCTCGATTACATTCAAGAGCTGTTTGATCACTTTTTCGAATGTCACGGTGATCGTTTTTATGGCGACGATGAAGCCATCGTTGGAGGAATTGCCACGTTTAAAGGACTTCCTGTCACAGTCATTGGTCATCAGCGCGGAAAAGACACAAAAGAAAACTTGCGCCGTAATTTCGGGATGCCGCATCCAGAAGGTTACCGTAAAGCATTGCGCTTGATGAAACAAGCAGATAAATTTAATCGTCCAATCATTTGCTTTATTGATACAAAAGGAGCTTATCCTGGTAAAGCAGCTGAAGAACGCGGGCAAAGTGAAGCAATTGCGAAAAACCTTTTCGAAATGGCAGGACTTCGTGTACCGGTTGTCTGTATTGTCATTGGAGAAGGCGGAAGTGGCGGAGCACTAGGCTTAGGCGTAGGAAACCACCTATTTATGCTAGAGAACTCAACATATTCAGTGATTTCACCTGAAGGTGCAGCAGCACTGCTCTGGAAGGACTCATCACTTGCAAAAAAAGCTGCAGAATCAATGAAAATTACCGCTCCAGACCTAAAAGAATTAGATATTATAGATGATGTTATTAAAGAAGTGCAAGGTGGAGCACACCGAGACGTGAAACAACAAGCAGCCTACATTGAAAAAACATTAAAACAGTCACTTACATCTTTGCTCAAACAATCGCCTGAAGAATTAGTCGAACAAAGATATCAAAAATACAAAGCAATCGGCAAAGTATCGATTGAAAATCAATATATTGGGGTAAACTAAATAAACGTACAGCCTTTTGGCTGGCGTTTATTTTTTTCGTCTTTTTTCATCAAAACGATCTGATGTAAGCGCTATTTGAAAATAATTTTCTTTTGTTTTCATAAAATTTGAAACGTCTGAAAACGTTGATTTGACAAGGTTTAGAGGACTTGAAACAACTGTTTTTTGAACAAAGTGCTTTCATGACTTTCTTAACTTTTGTTTAAAAACATTTTATTTAATTGTATAATAAGTACGGTTTTAGAAATTCGTATTGAAAACATCCGGTTTTGCTCATGATTGTTTTCAAGCAGTGGAAATGGTATGTTTAATTCATATATGGTCTCTGAGGTGAAAAAGATGAAGCGTATAGGAGTTTTAACGAGCGGTGGGGATTCCCCAGGAATGAATGCAGCTGTGCGCGCAGTTGTAAGGAAAGCAATTTACCATAATGTAGAAGTTTACGGTATTTATAATGGATATTCAGGTCTAATTAACGGTAAAATTGAGAAACTCGAAATAGGTTCAGTAGGCGATATCATTCATCGTGGAGGAACAAAACTTTACACGGCAAGATGTCCTGAATTCAAGACAGTTGAAGGTCGTGAAAAAGGGATTGAGAACTTAAAAAAATTCGGTATTGAAGGACTTGTTGTCATCGGTGGAGATGGCTCATTCATGGGAGCGAAGAAATTAACAGAGCTCGGTTTTCCATGTGTAGGTGTCCCTGGCACGATTGACAATGACATTCCTGGTACTGATTTCACTATTGGCTTTGATACAGCACTAAATACAGTCATTGATGCCATTGATAAAATTCGTGATACAGCCACATCTCATGAACGTACATACGTAGTGGAAGTAATGGGAAGACATGCAGGGGATATTGCCCTTTGGTCAGGTCTTGCAGGCGGAGCTGAATCGATTTTGATTCCTGAAGCAGACTATGACATGGACGAAATTATTGCCAGATTGAGAAGAGGACATGAGCGCGGCAAGAAGCACAGTATCATCATCGTCGCAGAAGGCGTAGGCAGCGGTGTCGAATTTGGTAAGAGAATTGAAGAGGAGACAAGCCTTGAAACGCGTGTATCTGTCTTAGGACATATTCAGCGTGGAGGTTCTCCAAGTGCGTTTGACCGAGTGCTCGCAAGTCGCTTAGGAGCGTATGCAGTAGAACTTCTTCTTGAAGGAAGAGGCGGACGCTGTGTAGGCATTCAAAGCAACGAACTCGTTCATCACGATATTTTAGACATCTTAGATAAAAAGCATACAGTCGATCAAAATATGTACCGACTTTCACAAGAGCTCTCTATATAAAACGAGAAGACCTTAGGAGGAACAGTAATGAGAAAGACAAAAATCGTTTGTACAATCGGTCCAGCAAGTGAAAGCATTGAAAAGCTGACTGAATTGATTGAAGCAGGAATGAATGTAGCCAGACTAAACTTCTCTCATGGAGATTTTGAAGAGCATGGTGCACGTATTGAAAACATTCGCAAAGCAGGTAAAACTTTAGGCAAGGACATTGCGATCCTTCTTGATACAAAAGGTCCAGAGATCCGTACACGCACAGTTGAAAACGGCTCAATTGAGTTAGTTGCTGGTGCTGATCTTATCGTGAGTATGGAAGACATTGTGGGAAACACTAAAAAAATCAGTGTGACGTACGAAGATTTAATTCATGATGTAGAAGTGGGCTCAACCATCTTATTAGATGATGGTCTGATTGGTCTAGAAGTAAAAGAATTAAATAAGGACCGAAAAGAAATCGTCACAAAAGTGATGAATACAGGTACACTGAAAAACAAAAAAGGTGTCAACGTACCAGGTGTGAGTGTGAACTTGCCGGGTATTACAGAAAAGGATGCCAATGATATTCTGTTTGGAATTGAACAAGGTGTCGATTTCATCGCAGCTTCTTTTGTAAGACGAGCTTCTGATGTTCTTGAGATTCGTGAGCTGCTTGAAAAGAACAACGCAGCTGACATTCAAATCATTCCGAAGATTGAAAACCAAGAGGGCGTTGATAACATCGATGAAATCCTTGAGGTATCAGATGGACTGATGGTCGCGCGTGGAGATCTTGGTGTAGAGATTCCGGCAGAAGAAGTACCACTTGTTCAAAAAATGCTAATCAAAAAATGCAACCGTTTAGGCAAGCCTGTCATCACAGCAACTCAAATGCTGGATAGCATGCAGCGTAACCCGCGTCCAACTCGTGCAGAAGCAAGTGATGTGGCAAATGCTATTTTTGATGGTACAGATGCGATCATGCTATCTGGTGAAACAGCAGCAGGAACATATCCAGTTGAAGCTGTGCAAACGATGCACAACATTGCCTCACGTTCAGAGGAAGCACTTAACTATAAAGCGATCCTTTCTCGCAGAAGCGAAGAAGTAGAAGTCAGCATTACAGATGCGATCGGTCAATCTGTTGCGCACACAGCTATGAAGCTTGATGTGGCGGCAATTGTGACACCTACTGAGAGCGGTCATACAGCGAGAATGATTTCAAAATATAGACCAAAAGCACCAATCGTAGCAGTCACAGCAAACGAATCAGTGGCAAGAAAACTTTCACTCGTATTCGGTGTATTTGCAAAGAGCGGTTCAAAAACGACATCTACTGATGAAATGCTTGAGAATGCAGTAGAAAAGTCAATTGAAACAGGCTATGTAAGACATGGTGATTTAATCGTGATTACAGCTGGTGTGCCAGTTGGTGAAACAGGTACAACGAACTTAATGAAAGTGTATGTTGTCGGTGACATCATTGCGAAGGGTCAAGGAATTGGCCGCAAATCTGCATTTGGACCGGTTGTTATTGCACAAAGCGGAAAAGAAGCAGAGGAAAAAATGTACGATGGTGCGATTCTTGTCGCAAACTGCACAGATCGTGACATGATGGGTGCTTTAGAAAAAGCATCTGCACTTATCACGGAAGAAGGCGGTTTAACAAGCCATGCAGCAGTCGTTGGGCTTAGTCTTGGTATTCCAGTCATTGTCGGTCTTGACAGTGCCACAACACTTCTAAAAGAAGGCGAAGAGATTACAGTAGATCCAGCACGCGGAGCGATCTACAAAGGCCGTGCAAGCGTCCTTTAAATCACACACGAGGGGAGTTGTCTGACTCCTCTCTTTTTTTATGTTACACTAAAAAAAGTAAACAGCTTTCGATGAAAGAGACCCCATGAGGTGATATGGCTTGAAAAAATATTTTCTACTATTATTGATTCTGTTCCCGGCAGTGGAAATTAGTTTATTTTTAATCTCAAGTAACATCATTGGTATTTTACCAACGATGCTAGTCATTGTGCTAACAAGCGCATTAGGTGCTTACTTTGCAAGAAAACAAGGAATAGAAGCATTTCAGAAAGTGCAGCGAGATTTACAATATGGCAAAATGCCAGGGGCCACCATTGTCGATGGCTTCTGCATTCTGATCGGTGGTTTGCTGCTGCTCATACCTGGATTCCTTTCTGATCTGATTGGGGCTGTGCTGCTCATTCCCATGACAAGAAAACGGATCAAACCGCTCTTTGAGCGCTGGCTTAGAAACATGTCCAATCGCAAACGCTATACGATTATACGCTAAAGAGACCTTCGCATCAGGTCTCTTTTACTTTTGCGCACCATACCGAATGTACTGATAAAGGTCTCTGAAAACCCCTGCATTACGAAACGCCTGCCAAACGACAAGAGAAGCGGGACCGAGTGCAAGTCCAAGAAAACCAAAGCATTTTAACCCGACAAACAGTGCCACAAGTGTTGCTAAAGGATTAAGACCAATTGATTTACTTAAGACTTTTGGCTCTGATATTTGTCTTTGAATGAGCACCACAATATACAAAATGCCCAGTCCAATGGCGAGTGAAAGATTTCCTGTCATGGCGGAGTAAATGATCCACGGAAGAAAAACGGTGCCACTCCCGATGTAAGGAAGTAAATCAACTAGACCAATACATAGAGCGATCACAATCGCATGCTCGACCTTTAAGATGAAAAGTCCAATCAGCACGATCCCAATGGTCATGGCAACAAGGAGAAGCTGGGCTTTCATAAAGCCAGAAATGGCTTTTTTGATTTCAGATAAAATGGCACGTGTATGAAGCATCCATTTGGCGGGAAAGATACGAGAACCATATTTTTTTAACGTAAACCAATCTTTTGTGATAAAAAAAGTCGCTAGTGCGGAAAATAAAAGCGTCGCTGCTGCATCAGGCAAAAGACCTAAAAAAGCTGGAATGAATTCAAGAGTTTTTGAAAGGAAAGTCCCGATTTTTGCCGCTGCTTCGTCACCAAGTGCTTGGATTTGTCCTAAAATCGATTCCTTTTGACCTGCTTGAAGTGTATTAAATTGAGCAGTCAAATCATGATATAAAGGCAAAATCTGATCTGTGAAAAAACGTTCCACAATCCCAATCATTTGATCAAGATGACCTGGCAGTACCTTTGCTAAATAAGCACTTCCTGAAATGATTTCCGCCACTAAAAGTGTCATGAATCCAGCTGCTACCACTAAAAAGAGTAATAACACAATGATAACAACAAAACCTCTTGGCATCCCGGTCATGTTTTCGATTTTGCATACGGCTGGATGAATCAAACACGACACGGCAAATGCAATCCAAAATGGATATAAAAACGGAAAAGACTGATATAAAAAAACAACCGCACAAACGGCGATGCTGAAAATCATCAAACTTCGCAAAAAAATGCCCACATACGTGTGATTCACACAATCCCCTCCAAAAAACAAGCATGTCCGATACTTCATTTTATTCAAAAAGATTAGTAATATGAAAAGGTCGCAATAAAAAGAAAGAAAGGAGCGGCGTATGTTTACTCAAGCAAATTTGTTTTTGTTTCTTTTACTCGTTATTGCACTTATTGCAAAAAACAATTCGTTAATTTTAGCGGTCTCTGTGCTGATTGCCATTAAGCTGATTGGCCTGGATCAAAAAATTTTCCCGGTTCTGCAATCAAAAGGTATCAATTGGGGTGTGACGGTCATCACGATCGCAGTGCTTGTACCGATCGCAACAGGGGACATTGGATTTAAACAGCTTGGAGAAGCAATGAAATCCTCTTATGCTTGGATTGCACTCGGAGCGGGTATATTAGTAGCATTAATTGCAAAAAACGGCATTGTGCTACTCGAAAACGATCCGCATATCACCGCAGCACTTGTATTCGGTACGATTTTGGCAGTCAGCTTATTCAAAGGTGTGGCTGTTGGCCCGCTGATTGGTGCTGGAATTGCCTATTTAGCGATGCAAGCAGTGAAATTTTTCAGCGGTTAAAAAGAGAGTGGCTCATGCCACTTTCTTTTGATATTTTTTCTGACGTGAGCTTTTGCAAAAAAACATAATTAAATATATTAAAAGAAGCAAAATCCCTTTATTCCATGCCCGAACCGGAAGGCTGGAAAAAAAAATATCAAAAAAAATTATAGTTAAACATTTAACAAATGTCTGATTATTGTTTATAATGGGAATAGGCTTAATTTTGAACTCATTGATCAAACACGAGATATGAGGCTAAAAGCGCTCTAACCGTATAGGTAAATGTAAGCATTTTCTTTTCTAAACCTGCCAGCCTATTTTGGTTGGATAGCGCTTTCAAAAAGCGAGAATTTTGCAACGAAGGGGAATCTTTTTAAAAAGGGGAGATTGAACATGACAGCAACAAGAGGTCTTGAAGGTATCGTGGCAACAACTTCATCCGTAAGCTCAATTATTGATGATACTCTTACTTATGTAGGGTACAATATCGATGATTTAACTGAAAAAGCGACTTTCGAAGAAATTGTCTACCTGTTATGGCACTTAAAGCTGCCGAATGAGCAGGAGCTAAGCGAGTTAAAGCAGCAGCTCAATGAAAATGCTCATATTCCGCAAGAGATCATTGAGCACTTTAAATCTTATTCGCTGGATGGGGTTCATCCAATGTCTGCGATTCGTACAGCGGTATCCTTATTAGGTTTGCTTGATGACGAATCAGAGATTATGGACAAAGAAGCGAATTACAGAAAAGCCATTCGCTTACAAGCGAAAATTTCTGGACTTGTCGCTGCATTTTCACGCATTCGAAAGGGACTTGAGCCTGTACAGCCAAAAGAAGAATACAGCTATGCTGCAAACTTCTTATATATGCTAAACGGCGAAGAGCCTTCACCAGTAGAAATTGAAGCGATTGATAAAGCGCTCATTCTACATGCGGATCACGAATTAAACGCATCGACATTTACAGCACGTGTATGTGTTGCTACACTATCAGATATCTACTCTGGTGTAACAGCAGCTATCGGCGCATTGAAAGGACCACTTCATGGCGGCGCAAATGAAGGCGTAATGAAGATGTTGTCAGAAATTGGCGAAGTTGAAAACGTAGATTCCTATATTCATGGTAAGCTAGAGAAGAAAGAGAAAATTATGGGCTTTGGCCACCGCGTTTACCGCCAAGGTGACCCGCGTGCAAAACATTTAAAAGAAATGAGCCAGCGCTTAACAAATCTCACAGGCGAGCCAAAATGGTATGAAATGTCTGTACGCGCAGAGGAAATCGTGACATCAGAGAAAAATCTTCCACCAAATGTTGATTTTTATTCTGCTTCTGTCTATCACAGTCTTGGGATTGATCATGACTTGTTTACACCAATTTTCGTGATCAGCCGATTCTCTGGATGGATTGCTCACATTTTAGAGCAATATGATAACAACCGTCTGATCCGTCCAAGAGCTGACTATATTGGACCAGACCTTCAAACGTTTGTTCCGATCAGTGAAAGAGACTAATGTTTATAGAATAGTGGAGGCTGATCCATCTAAACCAATCAGCCTCCATATCAACAAAAAACGAATCACGTGAAAAACTTCTTGGCTTGCAGACATCAAGCTTGGAAGTTTCAAATATTCACTACATAACCTGGGAGGTAATATCATTGTCACAAGGCGAAAAAATTACAGTTACTGGCGGCGTATTGAATGTACCAAATAATCCAATTATCCCGTTTATCGAAGGGGACGGAATCGGTCCTGACATTTGGAAAGCAGCATCAAGAGTTCTTGAAGCAGCTGTAGAAAAAGCATATAAAGGTGAAAAGCAAATCACTTGGAAAGAAGTATATGCAGGTGAAAAAGCTTATAATAAAACGGGCGAGTGGCTTCCAGAGCAAACACTTGAAGACATTCGTGAATATTTAATCGCGATCAAAGGACCACTGACAACACCAATTGGCGGAGGAATTCGTTCATTGAACGTGGCACTAAGACAAGAGCTTGATTTATTCACATGCTTACGTCCAGTTCGCTGGTTCCAAGGCGTACCATCTCCTGTGAAACGTCCAGAAGACACAGACATGGTCATCTTCCGTGAAAACACTGAAGATATCTATGCAGGAATCGAGTATGCAAAAGGATCAGACGAAGTGAAGAAGTTAATCGACTTCTTGAAAAACGAATTAGGTGTGAATAAAATCCGTTTCCCAGAAACATCAGGTATCGGAATCAAACCAGTTTCTGAAGAAGGAACATCTCGTCTTGTCAGAGCAGCGATCCAATATGCGATTGACCAAGGCCGTAAATCTGTGACACTTGTTCACAAAGGAAACATCATGAAATTTACAGAAGGAGCCTTCAAAAACTGGGGCTACGAAGTGGCTGAAAAAGAGTTTGGCGACAAAGTCTTTACATGGGCACAATATGATCGTATTGTAGAACAAGATGGAAAAGATGCGGCAAACAAAGCGCAAAGTGAAGCAGAAGCTGCTGGCAAAATCATTGTCAAAGACAGCATTGCAGATATTTTCCTTCAACAAATTTTAACTCGTCCAGCTGAGTTCGATGTTGTCGCAACAATGAACTTAAACGGAGACTACATCTCTGATGCACTTGCAGCACAAGTTGGTGGAATTGGTATCGCACCTGGTGCAAACATCAACTACGAAACAGGACACGCTATTTTTGAAGCGACTCACGGAACAGCACCGAAATATGCTGGTCTTGATAAAGTGAATCCATCTTCTGTTCTTCTATCAGGCGTGCTTTTACTTGAGCACCTTGGATGGCAAGAAGCTGCTGATCTAGTGATTCAATCTGTTGAAAAAACAATTGCATCTAAAGTCGTCACGTACGATTTTGCTAGATTAATGGACGGTGCAACAGAAGTGAAATGTTCTGAGTTTGCTGACGAGCTCATCAAAAACTTGTCTTGATTCTTAAACTTTAAAGTTAAAGGGGAAAAAGGAAATGGCAAACAAGCGTAAAAAAGTATCTGTCATCGGAGCAGGCTTTACTGGAGCAACTACAGCATTTCTAACAGCTCAAAAAGAATTAGCGGATGTCGTATTAGTGGATATCCCTCAGCTTGAGAACCCGACAAAAGGGAAAGCACTTGACATGCTGGAAGCAAGCCCTGTTCAAGGCTTCGATGCGAATATTACAGGAACTTCTAACTACGAAGATACAGCCGGTTCTGATGTCGTGGTCATTACGGCAGGAATTGCAAGAAAGCCGGGAATGAGCCGTGACGACCTCGTGTCAACAAATGAAAAAATCATGCGCAGTGTGACACGTGAAATCGTTAAATATTCTCCAGAAGCGATCATTGTTGTGTTAACAAACCCTGTTGATGCAATGACATATGCAGTTTATAAAGAATCAGGATTACCAAAAGAAAAAGTCATCGGACAATCAGGAATTCTTGATACAGCACGTTTCCGTACGTTCGTTGCTCAAGAATTAAACCTATCTGTGAAAGATGTGACGGGCTTTGTTCTTGGCGGACATGGGGACGACATGGTTCCTCTTGTACGTTACTCTTATGCAGGCGGTATCCCGCTGGAAACATTAATTCCTAAAGAGCGAATTGATGCAATTGTTGAAAGAACAAGAAAAGGCGGCGGTGAGATCGTCAACCTATTAGGTAACGGTAGTGCGTATTATGCACCTGCTGCTTCACTCGTAGAAATGGTTGAGGCGATCTTAAAAGATCAACGCCGCGTCATGCCGACGATTGCATACCTTGAAGGTGAATATGGCTACGAAGGCATTTACCTTGGCGTTCCAACAATCGTAGGTGGAAACGGCCTTGAGCAGATCATCGAGCTTGAGCTGACAGAAGAAGAAAGAAGTCAGCTTGACCGTTCTGTTGAATCTGTAAAGAACGTCATGAAAGTATTGTCTTAATATGAATAAAAAAGAAGGCTTCTCGTATGAGGAGTCTTCTTTTTGTTTACAAAGTCAATCTTGTCGAAATTTTAAATTGTTCTCTTGTTAAGCTTTCGTTAAAATGAAAGAGAAAGCATGACTTCTCGCTTTTCACATAAGATACAAAAAACCGGATGCAGGGGAAATCACTAATTGGAGGCACAACATGAATAAAAAAATATTAGTTGTGGATGATGAAGAATCAATTGTAACACTTCTAAGCTATAACCTTGAAAGGGCGGGCTACGATGTCGTCACAGCAAAAGACGGAGAAGAAGCGCTTGAAAAAGCAGCAAGTGAACAGCCTGATCTGATTGTGCTTGATTTAATGCTTCCGAAAATGGACGGCATTGAAGTGTGCAAACAACTGAGAATTCAAAAAATGATGTTCCCTATTTTAATGCTGACAGCAAAGGACGATGAATTTGATAAGGTGCTCGGTCTTGAACTTGGAGCCGATGATTACATGACAAAACCTTTCAGTCCTAGAGAAGTGGGTGCTCGGGTAAAAGCCATTTTGAGAAGAGCACAGCAATCTCAGCCGGCTCCCGTGCAAGAAGAGAAGGAAGAGATCATTGCAGACCAAATCAAAATTGGAGACCTGCGCATTTTACCTGAACATTACGAAGTCTATTTCCAAGAAGAACGTCTAGAGCTCACGCCAAAGGAGTTTGAACTGCTTCTTTATTTGGCTAAGCATAAAGGCCGTGTCCTTACGCGTGATCTATTGTTAAGTGCGGTTTGGAATTATGACTTTGCAGGTGATACTCGTATTGTGGATGTGCATATCAGCCACTTGCGGGACAAAATTGAAAAGAACACGAAAAAACCAACATATATTAAAACCATTCGAGGCTTAGGCTACAAATTGGAGGAGCCAAAGCCAAATGAGTAAAGTGAGAACCCGCCTTTTTTCTGGGCTCATTTTTCTCCTGTTTATTGTGTTTGTTGCGCTTGGTCTTTTCTTGGATCATATGTTTCATATTTTTTATGAAACAAAATTAACCGAACGAATGGAAAAGGAATCGAGTTTTCTCCTTTCTTCAATGAATGTTGAAGATTTGAACGCGGAGCAAAACAAGAAGATTCTCAATCAAGCAAAGCAGCATCTCGATATGAATGCGTCGATTGTGGACGTGAAGGGGAATATCATACATACAACGGGTCAAGCAGAACAAAGAGCCGTCATTTTAAACACGCTGGAAAATGAGCAGCTCCAAACAAAAGGAACGTTCATTGAGGATGAGAAAGATGCGCTGTTTCATTATGCAGTTCCAATGATGAA
Organism: Bacillus sp. 22483; assembly: GCF_052044605.1. Lineage (NCBI taxonomy): Bacteria > Bacillati > Bacillota > Bacilli > Caryophanales > Bacillaceae > Bacillus > Bacillus sp. 22483. Next base: position 172,635 of record NZ_JBQENU010000006.1, read on the forward strand.
ACAAAACGAACCGGCGGGATATTTATTTCTTCATGCTTCATTCCAGCCTTTGAATGAGATTGATGGTCAGCTCTGGCTTGCATTAGCCTTTTGTCTTGGTTCAGCCATTATTATCATCGTCTTTTTTGGCTATCGCATGTCGATGAAGTATGTAAAGCCGATTGATTATGCCACAAAGGTGGCCAAACAGCTTGAACGAGGGAACTATGATACAAATAACTATGAAGAGCTGATCATTGAAACAAGTGAACTCAATACATCAATGAAGCGTCTGGCAGAAAGTCTTCAAGACATGACAAGCGCTGGCGAAATGCAGCGAGATCGTCTGCAAACAGTCATTGAAAACATTGGAGCGGGGATTATTTTGATTGATAAAATGGGCTATATCCACTTAGTCAATCGAACATTCCGCAAGCAATTCAAAGTGCAAAAACACATTTACATGCACAAGCTGTATCATGAAGCCTTTACCCATGAAGAGATTATTGAGTTAATAGACGAAATTTTCATGACAGAAACCAAGGTCCGAAAGTTCTTACGTCTCGCTGTTGACATCGAGCGGCGTTATTTCCAAGTCGATGGTGTCCCGATCTTAAGTACGGACGATGAATGGAAAGGAATTGTTCTTGTCTTTCATGATGTGACAGAAACAAAGCAGCTAGAACAGATGCGAAAAGACTTTGTCGCTAACGTGTCACATGAATTAAAGACACCGATCACGTCAATTAAAGGCTTTTCTGAAACACTTCTTGATGGTGCCATTGACGACAAAGAAGCGCTGACACAATTTTTGTCCATCATCCTAAAAGAGAGTATTCGTTTAGAAACGCTCATCCAAGACTTACTTGATCTCTCGAAAATTGAACAGCAGCATTTTAAGCTGAATATTCAAGAAGCCAATGCGACAGAAATCATTCAAGAGATTGAAGTGCTGCTAAAACAAAAGGCTGCTGAAAAAGGCATTGACCTACAAGTGCGTGTCCCGAAAGAGCCGGTCTATGTCATGGCAGATCCGCTGAGATTAAAACAAATTTTCCTCAACCTGATCAATAATGCCCTCACCTATACACCAGAGGGAGGAAGTGTCACGATCACAGCAAGACAGAGGAAAGACAGCTATGAATTTGATGTAGCAGATACAGGGATCGGTATGAAAAAGAGTGAGATTCCAAGAATATTCGAGAGATTTTATCGAATTGATAAAGATCGAAGTAGAAACTCAGGCGGTACAGGGCTTGGTCTTGCCATTGTCAAACACCTTGTCGAAGCACATGAAGGAACGATTTCTGTTCATAGCAAACAAGGCAAAGGGACGACGTTTACCGTGAGTTTAAAGTCAAAATAGAGAAGAATGGAAAGTGGCGTTAAAATTTACATGATCTTTACAATGAATTCATGTTTTGTTAATCAATCATTGGTAGGATGAATAGGAACCCCTTCATCCAAGGAGCCAATTTTGGAAGGACGAAAACACTTGTTGTTTTCGTCCCTTTTTTATGCAGGCTCGTCTATTTTCTTTTCAAAATAAACTTTGATAAAATGAACATACAATGTGCGAAAGAGACGGCTGAGCCGGCTCAGTCGATGGAGGATTAAAAGATGACAGATCAAAAGAAATTAGTACTTGTGGATGGAAACAGTCTCGCTTATCGAGCCTTTTTTGCTTTGCCGCTATTATCCAATGATAAAGGCGTACATACAAATGCCATTTATGGCTTTGCGATGATCTTAATGAAGATGCTGGAAGACGAGAAGCCGACTCATATGCTCGTAGCATTTGATGCGGGTAAAACCACCTTCCGTCACGAGACCTTTAAGGAATATAAAGGCGGAAGACAAAAAACTCCGCCAGAACTATCAGAACAAATGCCGTTCATCCGTGAGCTATTAGATGCTTATCAAGTGAAAAGGTACGAGCTTCCGCAATACGAGGCAGATGACATTATCGGCACACTGGCTGTAGAGGCAGAAAAGGACGGCTTTGAGGTCAAAATCTTCTCAGGAGATAAAGACTTAACGCAGCTTTCAACAGACCATACAACAGTAGCCATTACGAAAAAAGGGATCACAGAAGTAGAATATTACACGCCGGCCCATATTGAAGAGAAATACGGCCTCAGACCAGATCAAATCATCGACATGAAAGGGCTGATGGGAGACTCATCAGACAATATCCCTGGCGTGCCTGGTGTCGGTGAAAAAACAGCGATCAAATTACTAAAGCAGTTTGAAACGGTTGAAAATCTGCTTGATCATATTGACGAAGTCAGCGGGAAAAAGCTAAAAGAAAAGCTTGAAGAATATAAAGAACAAGCGGTGATGAGTAAAAAGCTGGCGACGATTCTCGTAGAAGCACCAATAGATGTGTCAAGCAAAGAGCTCGCCTATGAAGGTCCTCACATGGAGCAGGTCATCTCGCTTTATAAAGAACTGGGCTTTCAAACGCTGCTAGAGCGTTTAGGAGAAGCGCCAGAATCAGATGAACCAGTAGAAATAGACGAACTAGACGTGAAGAAAATGACAGATGTCACGGAGGACATGCTGACAGATCACGCTGCACTTGTGGTAGAACAGCTAGGAGACAATTATCACGAAGCCGATTTGATAGGGTTTGCGATCCATAATGAGAACGGTGCATTTTTTATGACAAAAGAAGATGCTCTGCAATCTGAAGCGTTTAAACAATGGGTACAGGATGAAACGAAGAAGAAATGGGTCTTTGATTCCAAAAGAGCGGTTGTTGCGCTCAGATGGCATGATGTTGATCTTAAAGGTGTCGATAACGATGTCCTGCTCGCTTCCTATGTGGTCAATCCGCAGAAATCCTATGAGGACGTTGCAAGTGTGGCGAAGGAATATGGCCTGAACATAGCCCTTTCCGATGAAAAAGTATACGGAAAAGGAGCGAAACAGGCGATTCCACCGGAAGAAGAGCTAAAAGACCATCTTGGAAGAAAAGCAGCAGCGATCTCTGCGCTGCATGATTTGACCCGTGAAGCGTTAGAAAAAAATGATCAGCATGAGCTGTATGAAGATTTAGAGCTGCCACTTGCCCTCATCTTAGGTGAAATGGAATCTCTTGGGGTAAAAGTGGATGTTGAACGCCTTCAGAAAATGGGTGAAGAACTCACGAAGAAGCTGAAGGAATATGAAGAAACCATTCATCGGTTAGCAGGAGAAACATTTAACATTAATTCACCGAAGCAACTTGGTGTGATTTTATTTGAAAAATTAGGACTGCCCGTTATCAAAAAGACCAAAACCGGCTACTCTACGTCTGCGGATGTCCTTGAAAAGCTTGAAGACAAGCACGAAATTATTCGGTCCATTCTGCATTACCGTCAAATAGGAAAGCTGCAATCTACTTATGTGGAAGGCTTAATGAAAGTGACGCGCAAAGATACGCATAAAGTGCACACAAGATTTAATCAGGCACTTACACAAACAGGAAGACTAAGCTCAACAGATCCAAACCTTCAAAACATCCCGATTCGTTTAGAAGAAGGCCGAAAGATTCGTCAAGCATTCGTTCCGTCAAAAGAAGGCTGGCTCATGTTTGCAGCTGACTATTCTCAAATTGAGCTGCGTGTACTCGCGCACATTTCTCAAGATGAGAACTTGATTGAAGCCTTTACGCAAGATATGGATATTCACACGAAAACAGCAATGGATGTGTTCCATGTCTCAGAAGAAGAAGTGACTTCCTCTATGAGAAGACAGGCCAAAGCTGTCAACTTCGGAATCGTATATGGAATTAGTGATTATGGACTGTCTCAAAATCTTGGGATTACAAGAAAAGAAGCAGCGGCCTTCATTGACCGTTATTTAACAAGCTTTAAAGGCGTGAAAACCTATATGGAGGACATCGTGCAGGAAGCAAAACAAAAAGGATATGTGACCACGCTTCTTAAACGTAGACGATATATCCCAGATATCACAAGCCGTAATTTTAATGTGAAAAGCTTTGCGGAAAGAACGGCAATGAACACACCGATCCAAGGCAGTGCCGCCGATATCATCAAAAAAGCGATGATTGATATGGCACGAAAGTTAAAAGAAGAGAATCTGCAGGCAAATCTGTTATTGCAAGTGCACGATGAACTGATCTTTGAAGCGCCAAAAGAAGAAATCGCCATATTAGAAAAAATCGTCCCAGAAGTCATGGAAAGCGCACTTCAGCTCGATGTGCCGCTAAAAGTCGATTTCGCTTCAGGCCCATCTTGGTACGACGCAAAATAAAGAGAGAGAAAAAGGAGCGAGGAGCATGCCGGAATTACCAGAGGTTGAGACCGTCCGGCGCACTCTTCAGCGGTTAGTCAAAGGAAAAACGATTGAAACGGTCGATATCAAATGGCCAAATATCATCAAACGTCCTGGGGAACCGGAAGAGTTCGCTAGAAGGATGGTAGGAGAAACCATTCAAACCATTGAAAGAAGAGGGAAGTTTCTACTCTTTCATTTAGACCACTATGTGATGGTCTCCCATTTAAGAATGGAAGGGAAATACCGTGTACATGAAACTGGTGAGCCTTATGATAAACATGTACACGTCGTCTTTACGTTCACAGATGGTACCGAACTTCGGTATCATGATGTCCGTAAATTTGGGACGATGCATCTATTTCAGCTAGGCGAAGAAGAAAAAGAACTTCCGCTATCACAGCTGGGGTATGAACCTTTTTCAGACTCATTTACACCAGACTATTTATGGGAGCAATTAAAGAAAACCTCCCGCGTGGTCAAAACGGCTTTACTTGATCAAAAAATCGTGGTAGGCCTCGGTAATATTTATGTAGATGAAGTGCTGTTTAAATCAGGCATTCATCCAGAAACAAAAGCGAATCAGCTAAGTCTTGCATCTTGCAAGGTGCTCCACAAACATATTATTGACACGCTTCAAGTGGCTGTTGATGCAGGAGGTAGCACCATTCGTTCCTACATCAATTCACAAGGTGATATTGGGACTTTTCAGTTACAGCTTCTTGTATATGACCGGCGGGGAGAACCTTGCCAGACGTGCGGAAGTATCATAGAAAAAACAGTGGTTGGAGGGCGCGGCACTCATTTTTGTGTGACCTGCCAAAAACGCCCTTCATAAAAGTAAGCCGTCAGCATGCTTCCTTTTTGCCATGCATACGATAAAAAACATTCTTTTTTCAGCAAGGTGTAGACTGACACACAGCCCACCTGCTCTTCATATAGTGAAGAAGAGTCTAAGGACGCCTAGAGACTCTTGATCATCGTTGCATGAACAGAAAGGAAGAGTACAGGTATGATTTCGTTTTCGCTTCTGTTTTTAGCTATTGCCGTCAGCATTGACAGCTTTTCTGTAGGTTTTACGTATGGTCTTCGCAAGATGAGAATTCCATTTAAAGCCATCGTTATTATTGCTTGCTGTTCAGGAATTGTGTTGCTCATTTCCATGCTGATTGGCAGCCTGCTCACGACATTCCTCCCTGTCTCAGTGACAGATAAACTGGGTGGAGGCATTTTAATTGCCATCGGACTTTGGGTTCTGTATCAATTTTATAAACCAGCGAAAGAGCGTGATTTGCTCCTTCATGAAAAAACACTTCTCAATGTAGAAGTGCAGTCTCTTGGGCTTGTCATTCATATTTTGCGAAAGCCTACAAGTGCAGATATTGACCGCTCTGGCACCATTAATGGAATGGAAGCGGTGCTTCTTGGAATTGCTTTATCCATCGATGCATTTGGTGCAGGGATTGGTGCAGCGATTCTTGGTTTTTCTCCAATTGTCATGAGCATCACGGTCGCTGTGATGAGTTCTCTTTTTGTATGCATCGGACTGCGTGCGGGTCATTATTTGGCCAATTGGCGCTGGATCGATAAACTCGCATGCTTACCAGGGCTGTTGCTCATTTTAATTGGGGTGTGGAAGCTGTAAAGGAGGAAACGAATTGACGCTCGTCATTGGATTAACAGGCGGGATTGCTAGCGGAAAAAGCACAGTCTCGCAGATGATAAAAGAAAAAGGCATTCGGGTGGTGGATGCTGATATCATTGCAAAAGAAGCGGTTTCTAAAGGATCGGCTGCCCTTCATCAAATCGTTCAAACTTTTGGTGAAGAGGTTCTTCTGCCAAATGGTGAACTGAACCGGCAGCAGCTTGGAACGATCATTTTTTCTGATGAAGAGAAAAGAAAACAGCTCAATGCCATCGTTCATCCTGAAGTCAGAAAGGAAATGCTCAAACAGCGTGATGAAGGGGTGAGCAACAATGAAACATTTGTTGTGCTTGATATCCCGCTCCTATTCGAGAGCAAGCTGGAAGGGCTAGTCGACCGCATCATCGTTGTGTACACGACGCCTGAATTGCAGCTGTCGCGGCTCATGAATCGAAACGACCTGAGCGAGGAAGAAGCACTGAATCGCATTCACTCCCAGCAGTCTCTTGAGGAAAAATGCCAAAAAGCAGACCGTGTGATAGAAAACACAAAAGATCTTGCTTTTATTAGAAAGCAATTAGAGAACATATTAAACGAATGGGAACATACAGATAAGTAAGAGTACATACAGTACTCTTCTTTTTTTATGCTTTTTTCGTCAATTTCATTGCAAAGAACAGCCCTTTTTTGAAAATATACGTTTATATACTGGCAATTACATTCTAATGTGATATACTAATTTCATAAATAAATTTATTGAGTATAACACATAATAGAGGAGTGACCTGTTCATGAAGGTAAAAGCAGCGATCAATGGGTTTGGCAGAATTGGACGCATGGTCTTCAGAAAAGCAATGCTTGATGATCAAATTCAAATTGTAGCGGTGAACGCAAGCTATCCTGCCGAAACGCTAGCACATTTAATTAAATATGACACAAATCATGGACGTTACGAATGCGATGTGACAGCAGAAGATGACGCGTTGATTGTCAATGGCAAAAGAGTGCTTTTGCTCAATAATAGAGACCCAAAGCAGCTTCCATGGGGAGAGCTTGGGATTGATATCGTGATCGAAGCAACAGGGAAATTTAATTCAAAAGATCAAGCGATGGGCCATATAGATGCCGGAGCGAAAAAGGTCGTACTTACAGCTCCAGGTAAAAATGAAGACGTTACAATTGTAATGGGTGTCAATGAGGATGATCTTGATCCTGAAAAGCACGTCGTTATTTCAAACGCATCTTGTACAACAAACTGTTTAGCGCCAGTTGTCAAATTGTTAGATGATGAATTTGGCATCGACAACGGCTTAATGACAACGGTTCATGCTTATACAAATGATCAAAAAAATATCGACAACCCCCACAAGGATTTGCGCCGGGCAAGAGCATGTGCCCAGTCCATCATTCCAACGACGACGGGTGCCGCTAAAGCGCTTTCTTTAGTGCTGCCGCACATGAAAGGGAAATTACATGGACTTGCACTTCGAGTGCCAGTTTCTAATGTATCGATGGTTGATCTTGTGGTCGACTTGAAAAAAGATGTCACAGCAGAAGAAGTCAATGCTGCCTTTGCAACGGCTTCAAAAACATCTCTTGCTGGCATATTAGACTACACCGATGAACCACTTGTCTCCACAGACTTTAACACAAACCCTTATTCTGCTGTCGTTGATGGACTTACAACGATGGTGATGGAAGGCAGAAAAGTAAAAGTTCTTGCATGGTATGACAATGAATGGGGCTATTCTTGCAGAGTGGTTGATCTTGTAAAGTTTGTTGGTTCCCAGATGAAAGAGCTTTCAGCTGTTTGAAATGAAGAAGACTGAACGTCCCTTTTCAAGAAATGAGAGAAAATCCCACTAAAAACACAGCTTGCAAAATGGGTCTAAACAAAGTATACTATTTTTCGTGAACTTCTTGTTCGCAGACTCATTCGGGTATACTTAAAGGGTTAGGACCTCTTTGGACTAACTTTCCCCCGTGGTATATGTCCGGTCCGGCTGCTTAGAACTTCACTCTTTCATTCTTGTTTAAGGGGGGTCCATGATGGAAACAATCGGACGTCACGTTATCTCCGAGTTATGGGGATGCGACTGTGATAAACTGAACGACATGGATTTTATTGAAAAAACGTTTGTAAATGCAGCTTTGAAATCAGGAGCTGAAGTAAGAGAGGTTGCTTTTCACAAATTTGCACCTCAAGGAGTAAGTGGAGTTGTCATTATTTCTGAATCTCATTTGACAATTCACAGCTTTCCTGAACATGGTTATGCGAGCATAGATGTTTATACTTGCGGCGATCTAGATCCGAATATTGCAGCAGATCATATCGGAGATGAACTAGGTGCTGAAACAAGAGAAAACATCGAAATTCCTCGAGGCATGGGACCTGTACAAGTGAAACAGGCGCAAGCCAAAGCACTGTAAACATAAAAAAGATTGCAATGGGAGCTGGCCAAAAGCATTAAATGCCTTTGTGTTATGCTCCTTTTTATATTTGTTCCATACACGGGCATCCAGCATGATCTAACCTGTCTATACTTTTGTTCTAGGAAAACAAAGGTTTTTTTTATAAAATAAAGAAGAGGGTTTATGACAAAGGGGATACGTGTATGACTTTAGGGCAAAAGCTAAAACGATTCATTTCAAATCATACAGAAACATCTGACCATCATCCAGTGTCAGAGCTGAAAAGCCATTACTACAAATCGACACAAACTCAAGTTTTCCAAACGGTAGAAGCCGTTCTTTCAAGAAACGATTCCTATCAAGTGACATCTGTTTCAGCAGAACGAGGTGAAATCAGCGCAAACATACGAACGCCGAAAAAAGCTTTTCTCGTGGCGACTGTCATTTCAATTCGTCCTTTTGAAACAGCTGTCGATTTTAATGTGACAACAGAAACAGCACTGCCAACAGACTTTGGCTACAGTCAAAAGGCTGTTTTGTCCCTTTATAAAGAACTAGACAAACAACTTCCAAGAACAGATCGGAGCTGATGAAATGAAATGTCCCACATGTCAGCACCTTGGCACAAGGGTGCTTGATTCAAGACCAGTAGATGAAGGAAAATCCATTCGTCGGAGAAGAGAGTGTGAAAGCTGTCAATATCGCTTCACGACGTTTGAAAAATTAGAAGAATTGCCATTGATTGTGGTGAAAAAAGAAGGAATTCGAGAAGAATTCAGCCGGGAAAAGATGCTAAGAGGCCTCATCAAAGCGTGTGAAAAACGTCCTGTCGCTTTAAAACAGCTCGAGGATGTCTGCTTTAACATCGAGAAGGAATTGCGTAACCAAGGCATGTCAGAGGTGAAAAGCGAGCTTGTAGGGGAAATGGTGATGGACGAGCTGGCGAAAATTGATGAAGTGTCTTATGTCAGGTTTGCCTCGGTTTACCGTCAGTTTAAAGATATCAATGTGTTTATTGATGAATTAAAAGATTTATTAAAGAAAGAACGCTAAAAAAGAGCTGAAGATTCTTCATGCTCTTTTTCCTGCGTAAAGCGTAAAACGCAAAAAGAGTGTACAATGAAGACAACCGTATTAAGGGAGGATCAGCATATGACAGAGCATTGGAAGGAAGTGCTAGCCGTCGATCCGTATGTCGTCAAAAGCGCTTCATTGCTCGGTGACATCGATAGACAGCTTATTACTCTTTTATATCAGCCGCTTATTGGCATGTCCGCTTTCAGTTTATACATGACGCTATGGGGAGAGCTGGAACAAAATCGAATGTGGGGGAAACCCGCACCTCACCGTCAGCTGATGGTGATGCTGCAAACGAATTTAAATGATATTTTTGAGGAGCGCTTAAAGCTTGAAGCGATCGGATTACTCCGCACATATGAACAGGAAACGGAAGAAGGCAGACTGTTTACATATGAGCTCGTGCCGCCGCTGAGACCGGATGAATTTTTCCAAGACGGTATGCTGAATGTCCTTTTGTATCATCGGGTAGAGAAAGCAAAATATATGCAGCTCCGTGATTATTTTTCTTATCCAGGAGTTCCTGCTGATGCAAAGAACATCTCCCGATCGTTTGAAGAAGTGTTTCACGTCTTGCAGCCAGGAGAGCGCAAGATGACAGAGGAAATCAATCAGGCGTCATCGCTTGATGAGGGCTACGAATATGTGACAGTTGGCTCAAGTCAGCCTGCACCGCTTTCAGATGAATCTTTTGATTTTGATCTCCTGTTAGCAGGCATGTCGGACATGATGATTCCGAGAAAAGCTTTGACAAAGCAAGTGAAAGAGACAATTAAGAAGTTAGCGGTCGTCTATGGCATCACACCGCTGCAAATGCAAAATATTGTCGCAGGTGCCTGTGGTTCAGATCAGATGATATCAACTGAGGATCTGCGAAAAGCAGCGAGAGACTGGTATCAAATTGAATACAGGGGCGAACAGCCGAAGCTGATTGATCAAAAACAGCCAAGGCATTTACGTCACGATGCCACGCAACAGCCAGGTGCAGATGCGCCTGATGCGAAATTGATTGAAAAGCTTGATCATATTTCGCCTAGAGAGCTTCTAAAAGATATGGCAGATGGCATTGAGCCAACATATGCAGACTTAAGAATTGTTGAAGATATTATGCTTGAGCAGCAGCTAGAGCCTGGGGTCATGAATGTCCTGATCTACTATACACTGCTAAAAACGGATATGAAACTGTCCAAAACATATATGCAGAAAATCGCCGCCCATTGGGTGCGAAAGAAAATCAAAACCGTGGCAGCTGCTATGAAAATTGCCAAAGAAGAGAATAGGCAAATGACAGAATGGGCGCAGCAAAAAAATAAGCGTCAATCCTATGGATCAGGAAAAGTGATCCGCGAGGAGAAGCTGCCTGACTGGATGAAAGAAGCTGAAACGAAAGAACAGCCCGCAAAAGAACAGACAGATAACTTGTCTACAGAGGACCTTGAACGAGAAAAAGAAAAATTGTTAGATCAGTTTAATAATATGAAAAAGTACAATGCACATTAATGTGAGGTGAGATGGAGATGAAACCGATCGGTCGTTCATTTGATCAGCTAAAAGGGCGGGTAGATTTTCGCGTGAGATACAATCAGATTAAAGAAAGTGTCCTAGCTGATGAAGATGTAAAAGCTTTTTTAAAGGAGCATCAAGAGGACATCCAAGAAGACATGATCAATCGCAGTTTGAACAGGCTCTTTGAATATGTACAGCAATCAAAGGGCTGTTCTTACTGCTTAGAGGAAGAGAATGTAAATGTCATTTTAGACGGGTATCACCCGAAGCTTGTGATCAAAGGTCAGAGCATTGATATTGAATATTCCCCTTGTCCTGTCAAACTGCGGCTTGATAGACAGAAAAAACAGCAAGAACTCATGAAAAGTATGTATATTCCGCAGAATGTTCTTCAAGCGACGTTTGCTGATTTAAATGTGGTTGGAAGACAAGAAGTCATTCAAAAAGTAGGTCAATTCTTGCAAAGTTATGATGAAACAGGTAAGGGCAAAGGCCTCTATTTACATGGAAAGTTTGGGGTCGGAAAAACATTTATTCTGGCAGCGATTGCGCAGCAGTTAGCGGTAAAAGAGTATCCATCTCTCCTTGTATACGTGCCTGAATTTGTGAGAGAGTTAAAAAATTCGTTAGCCGATCATACACTCGAAGAGAAGCTGAATATGGTCAAATCAACACCGATTTTAATGCTTGATGATATTGGAGCAGAGTCGATGACAAGCTGGGTACGAGATGAACTTTTAGGAACAATCTTGCAATACCGCATGGCAGAGCAGCTGCCGACTTTTTTCTCTTCTAATTTCTCACCGAATGAGTTAAAACATCACTTTACGTACTCGCAGCGCGGGGAAAAAGAAGAGGTGAAGGCAGCTCGATTAATGGAACGTATTCTCTACCTAGCTGAACCAGTTCTGCTTGAAGGGGAAAATCGCCGTCATTTATAAAAAGATAGGTCACGTGAAGGGGAGCGGATGAAATGAATAAAAGAAAATGGCTGCTTTTCCTCGTGATTGGCGTCCTAGCTGCTGTGCTATGGTGGCTCAACAAACAGCATTTTCAACTGTCGCCGAAAGATGTGAAGAATTGGATTCTTCAATTTGGGATGCTAGCTCCCTTTGTCTTTCTTTTCTTATCACTTTTTCGTCCATTTGTGCTTGTCCCTCTCACCGTCTTTTCGCTAGCAGCAGGTTTGGCATTCGGCAGTGTCCTTGGGACCATTTATGCCTTAGCTGGCGCGACAGCAGGTGCAACAGGATCTTTCCTGCTTGCCTCAACCTTCCGTTCAAACAAGCAGGAAACCGAATCAAGCAATCGGAAGCTAAAAGCGGTGACGTCCCGTATTCAAGAGCATGGATTTCTTTATATCCTCTTATTACGCATTGCGCCCATTCACTTTGATTTTGTCAGTTATGCTGCAGCAGCTTCACGTGCGAATTATCGTGCATTTGCGGCAGCGACTTTTTTAGGGTTAATACCTGGTACTGTGGCGTTAAATGTCCTTGGATCAAGCTTTGTAAGCGGAAATTATGCCGCCTTAGCGATTGTTTGTTTGATTTATTTGATCTTTATCTCAGTGCCACTGATTTTAAAAAGAAAGATGCCTGATTTATTTTAGGCGTCTATTTTTTATGTTCTCCCCATATATATGTAACAGATGTCGTTAGGGGGGACAAACATGCTTGAAATAATCTTTGAAGATGAATATGATACCGCCGCTTTTTTACATCTTGCTGAACACTTGGACAGTCGGCATCACATTTCGATTCAACAAGGGAAAGACCGGCTTCTCATAGAAGCGAAGAAATCAGGAGAAGCCATAGAGCACATTGTGCGGACATTACTGATTCACTTTTTTTTGGAATGCAAAGAAAATGAACGCATGCGCAGCATCCTTGAAAACACATACTTATTTAAAGATCCAGAAGAGCAGCACCAAATTCTTTCAATCGCACATAGCATCATGAAAGGGGATCTAGATGATATCCCTGGAATTCATCAAGACCCGCCGAGGGAGGATCTGTTAAAAAAAGAGCTTGAGACGATTTCTTTACAGAAAGGTGTTTTTTCCATTGGTTCATTTATGACATTTAGGCTCTCAGCGTATGACAGAAGGCTGAAGAACTATGTTGAAGTATCCATCGAAGAATATAAAATGGAACAAGAATATCAAAACTTTATTCAATCCCTTCGAGACTATGTGATGTCAAGAGAACCTAAGCTTGAAAAAGTACATGTTGTACATCAGGACCGCCTGATGATTTGGGAATTTCGGTACGCTTCTGAGCGTGATCAAAAACAATACATAGACAGACAGTTTGTAAGAGAGCATCCAATGTATATTGATTCGCAGTTGATTGCACCGCTTGTATCCATTGCGCCACAAAAGATTGACCTATTTACAGATGATACGGGTCACTCGATGGTGCAAACCATTCAAAATATTTTTCAAGAAAGAGTTGAGGTATTCCCTCCTCATTCGTTTCAGGAACAGCATGTTCAATTTGTTCCTAGTCATTTGGAAAAGAAAAGTGAAAAGCTTTCTTGATTTTCACGAAAAAACGTTTTATAATACGGTGTAACTTCATACAGAGACCGTATTGATAAGGACATGAACAAATGAACACCCGCTTAAAGAGAGGGAAGCCGTGGCTGAAAGCTTCCTAGCGTAGGAACATTTGCTTTACCACCTTTGAACATCAGCTGTGAACTGTTTAGTAATAGCTGACGGGAATTCCCGTTATTGAACCACAAGCCGTATTTGTTTTTGACAAAGCAAGCTGCAAATACGGGAAAAAGGGTGGAACCACGATTCCGTTTATTCAACCTCGTCCCTTTCCAGGGGGCGGGGTTTTTATATTGCCAAAAAAAGGAGTGACTAGAGATGTCAGAACAAATTCAACTTACATTTCCAGATGGAGCAGTCAAGGAGTTTGACAAAACAGCTACAACAGAAGACATCGCGGCATCAATTAGCCCAGGCCTAAAGAAAAAAGCGCTTGCCGGTAAATTGAACGGCAAAGAAATAGATCTGCGTACGCCGCTGTTAGAAAGTGGAACAATCGAGATCATCACAGATAAGAGTGAAGAAGCGCTCGATATTATGCGACACAGCACAGCGCATTTGCTTGCACAGGCAATCAAACGCATTTATGGAAAAGAGTATCACGTCCAGTTTGGCGTAGGCCCTGTCATCGAAAATGGCTTTTACTATGATGTCGACATCGATGTAGCGATTACACCTGAAGATTTACCAAAGATTGAAAAAGAAATGAAAAAAATCATTAACAGCAATTTGCCGATTGAGCGCATTGAAGTTTCAAGAGAAGAAGCGAAAGCACGCTTTGAAGCAATTGGCGATGAATTGAAGCTAGAGCTGTTAGAAGCAATCCCAGAAGGCGAAGCCGTCACAATTTATGAGCAAGGTGAATTCTTCGATCTATGCCGAGGTATTCACTTGCCGTCTACAGGGAAAATCAAAGAATTCAAGCTGTTAAGCCTTGCAGGTGCTTACTGGAGAGGCGACAGTAACAACCAAATGCTTCAGCGTATTTACGGAACAGCTTTCTTCAGCAAAGAAGAATTAAACGAGCATTTACGTCTGCTTGAAGAAGCAAAAGAGCGTGATCACCGTAAACTAGGCAAGGAATTGAAACTGTTTGCGAACTCTCAAAAGGTGGGCCAAGGTCTTCCGCTCTGGCTGCCAAAAGGGGCAACAATTCGCCGCGTCATTGAGCGTTATATTGTTGATAAAGAAGTACGCCTTGGTTATGAGCATGTGTATACACCCGTTCTTGCGAGTGTAGAATTGTATAAAACATCAGGCCACTGGGCGCATTATCAAGAAGACATGTTCCCTGTGATGGAAATGGACAACGAAGATCTTGTCCTCCGTCCAATGAACTGTCCGCACCATATGATGATTTACAAAAACGAGCCGCATAGCTATCGCGAATTGCCAATTCGGATTGCAGAGCTTGGTACAATGCACCGCTATGAAATGTCAGGTGCTTTATCCGGCCTTCAACGTGTTCGCGGGATGACATTAAACGATGCTCATATCTTTGTTCGTCCAGATCAAATCAAAGACGAATTCATTCGTACAGTTCGCCTAATTGAAGAAGTGTATCAAGACTTTGGCTTGAATGACTACACATTCCGCTTATCTTACCGTGATCCAGAAGATACTGAGAAGTATTTTGACGATGATGCAATGTGGAATAAAGCGCAGTCTATGCTGAAAGATGCAATGGACGAGCTTGGACATGACTACTATGAAGCAGAAGGCGAAGCGGCATTTTATGGTCCGAAGCTTGACGTCCAAGTAAAGACAGCTCTTGGAAAAGAAGAGACTTTGTCTACTGTACAGCTAGACTTCTTACTTCCAGAGCGTTTCGATCTCACATATATCGGAGAAGATGGAAAACACCATCGTCCAGTTGTCATTCATAGAGGAGTTGTGTCCACAATGGAACGCTTCGTTGCCTTCTTAATTGAAGAATACAAAGGAGCTCTTCCAACATGGCTGGCACCTGTACAATTCCAAGTCATCCCGGTTTCACCATCTGTCCATCTAGATTACGCGAAAAAAGTGCAAGAACGTTTGCAGCTTGAAGGACTGCGTGTAGAACTAGACAGTCGTGATGAAAAAATAGGATACAAAATTAGAGAAGCGCAAATGCAAAAGATTCCGTACATGCTAGTTGTCGGTGATCAAGAAGCAGAAAATGGCGCGGTCAATGTAAGAAAATATGGGGAACAAGATTCAGAAACAATGGACCTCGAAGCTTTTGTGAAACATGCAGTCGCAGAAGCAAAAAAATAATGAAGGCGCACGAAACAGTCAGTGATCTCATCTATTGAGGTTGCTGGCTTTTTTCTTATGGAAAAAAATTCTCCACTAGTGATCCATTTGCGCAAATGATACGTTTAGATAGTACGAAAGTATGGGTAAGTATGTACTATTAGAGAGAGGCAAATTGGGGGAATGAAAGCGATGATTCAAACAACAAACACTTCATCAACACAAGTATTGGAGCAATCAGCTGTGCTTCGTGCGTTAGAGCACTCACTGGCGATGATTGAATTTGATGTCACAGGTAAGGTCCTATGGGTCAATGATATTTTTGCAAAAGCCATGAAATATTCAAAGGAAGAAATGATTGGTTTAAAGCATAGACAGTTTTGTCCTCCGCATATTGCAGAAGACGCAAGTTATCAAATGTTTTGGAAGCGTTTGAAAAATGGTCAAGTGTTTCAGGAAAAGGTGCAGCGGATCACGAAGTACGGTGACACCTTATGGCTTGAAGCGACGTATACACCAGTGCTCAATGAAGAGGGGAACGTAGTGGCTGTCGTGAAAGTGGCAACAGATATTACGGAGAGAGAAAACACAATGAAGCAGGTAGTAGAAGACCTAAAAGATATGTCTGCAAAATTAATGGAGCGAGCGGAAATCGGCATCCAGCATAGTCAAAGTGTAAATGCTTCTTTTGAACATATTGCGAATGAAACGGATCAAAACATGAGTTTGCTAGAAGGGTTAACAGAGCAGGTGGAGTCGATCAGCTCAATTGCTACAACGATTAACAGTATCGCTTCCCAAACGCAGCTGCTCGCATTGAACGCGGCCATAGAAGCTGCGCATGCGGGTTCCTATGGAAATGGCTTTAGTGTCGTCGCGGCAGAAATCCGTAAGCTTGCGACAGATTCAAAGGAAGCGATCGTAAAGGTGGATCGTTATGTGAAGGCGATCCATTTAGAAGTTGAAAAGGTCAGCAACGGAACAAGCCGTGCAAAGACAAGCGTGTTTACAAACCGGGATCTTGTCAAGCAAGCAAGCGAGGAATTCATGAATGTAGGAGAAGCAGCACGCGGCTTAGATCGTCAAGCACAAAGTTTAGCAGCAATTGTATAGCCGAAAACGAAAAAACACCCAATCTTGATCAGGAGAAGGGTGTTTTTCCTATGGTTTATTTTAAAATATCAAACAATTCGTGTAAGTCTTTAATTTCATAATCTGGTGTCACATCTGTTTCATTTTTCTTGCCATGACGATTGATCCAAACGGTTTGGATGCCAGCGCGAGAAGCGCCGAGAATATCTGTTTTTGGATTATCTCCTACCATGATGACGTCACCTTTTGTGAGATTTAACAGCTGAAGGCAGTGCTCAAAGATGCCAGGATCAGGCTTTCCTTTCCCATAATCTCCTGAAATCACAATTTCATTAAAGTAAGGGGCAAGTTCCGGGACACCTGCAAGTTTTTCTTTTTGCAGACTAGGATCTCCATTTGTTAAAAGAAGTAATTCATAGTTGCCCTTCAGGCGCTCTAAAACAGGATACGTTTCTTCATAGACATACGGGCGTTTTCTGCGCTCTGCTGCAAAGAAATCTGCTAAGTATTGACCAAATGCTTCATCGTCAATTCCTGCCTCTTTTAAGCCGTTTGTCCAAGCGTTTTTGCGATACTCTGGTGCAAGGGCGTTCAGCTTTTGAAAGCCTTCGCTAATCGGCTCACTAAAATTGGACCACAGTCCTTCAAAAGGATTAATGCCAATCATGACAGTATAATCATATGTTTCATAAGAAGAGTACAGCTTTCTTGCTTCTTCACGCACAATCTGTTCAAACGATTCTGGATCAAGTCCATATTTCTTTTCCGCTTCCCTGCATGTTTCCTGAAAAGTGGTATGAATGCTTTTTTCATCCCAAAGCAAAGTATCATCTAAATCGAAAAATACGGCTTTCATGATCTTCTCCCTTGTTATGTATGTAGTTACCCTCAATTGCATGTGACAGGCTCATGTTCATTTTACAATAGAAGTTTTAGAGTTTAAATAGATTATTTAGTAATAAAAAAAGTGCACAAAAATGTGCACTCTTACATTATTTTGATAAATCAATGGTCTTATACTTACCGCCAGTCCATCCTAATCCTGATGAGACTTGAAGCGAGAATTTCTTTTCGTTTGGAACTTCAAAAGCAATTCTGCCTTTTTTAGATAATTTAGGATTTATTTGTTTTAAGAAGAAACTTGAATCGGTATCATTTACATACATATTATTTGTTGCAAGTGATTTGTATTCTGTGCCGTCTTTGCCAATTAACCTGAACATCTCAGTATCTACCATTCTGCCTTTTTTACCTGTATTTTTGACCGTTACTTCAACAATCACAAATTTGCCGTCTGTCGTTACATCGCTCATATACTGTTTTTGTAAAGATTTTGCTTCTGTTACGCTGTTTACTTGATAAGTAAAATCTTCGACTGCTACTTTATCTCCAATTTTATGCGTTTTTTCTTTATCATTTTTCTTTTCGCTACTCGTTACTGCATTTTTAGAACCAGTATTTGATGTATTATCTTTTTTGCTGCCGCCCCCAGCCATACAAGATACAAAGATAATAATCAAAATGAGAATAATGATACTAAGACACCCAATCTTAAAAAACTTTTTCAAATAAATCCCCTACTTTTCCTTAATTTATTAAATGAATTTGAATACTTCTCCAATGATAAGTCTAAAGAATTATAAAATCAATCATTTTTTTGAAAAAATAGATATATAATCCTTTTTTATATGGAATATGATTTATATTTTTGTTTATTTATGTATACAACTTGATTTATATCGGTGTGATAATGAAAAATTGAAGGATTTGAAGAGACTTTATTTCTTTTTAAATAAGGCTTGCCCAAATCGTTTCGTCATGCTAAAATGAAAAAGTTGTTTCAAGAGTTCGGTTACTTGACGGACAAATGAAAATTGTGTAGAATAGTTAACGAATTGAATAGATATCACAAGCAGAAGCACCCGCTTCTCACCTGATTGACACATGTTTGTAGTTGACAGGTTGACCGTACATTTATTTTTTCATGCAAATGTTCGCAGTGTGGGTGTTTTATATGCCCACACTTTTTGTTTGCCTGTAAAACATACAACGAAATGGTCAAAATGAATTGTGAACTCAATTCAAAATCTCATGGAGGTGGCTCACTATTAGCAAAGATCAATTAGTTAATGAAGGTATTCGTGCGCGTGAAGTTCGTTTGATCGGACAAAATGGCGATCAGCTTGGGATTAAAACCCGCCAGGAAGCTCTGGAAATTGCTACGAAAGCCAATCTTGACCTTGTGTTAGTTGCTGCAAATGCAAAACCACCTGTTTGCCGAATCATGGACTATGGTAAGTTCCGATTCGAACAACAGAAGAAGGAAAAAGAGGCACGTAAGAATCAAAAAATCATTAGCTTAAAAGAAGTTCGGTTGAGCCCGACAATCGATGAACATGATTTTAACACGAAGCTCCGTAATGCAATCAAATTCCTTGAAAAGGGAGATAAAGTGAAAGCTTCTATCCGCTTTAAAGGCCGTGCGATTACGCATAAAGAAATCGGACAGCGCGTGTTAGACCGTTTCTCTGAAGCTTGCGCTGAAGTAGCAACAGTAGAAACAAAACCTAAGATGGACGGACGCAGCATGTTCCTCATGCTTGCACCAAAAGTCGAAAAGTAAAAGTAACAGAGGGAGGAAACATCCAATGCCAAAAATGAAAACTCACCGCGGATCTGCTAAACGTTTCAAAAAAACAGGTTCTGGTAAACTTAAACGTTCTCATGCGTACACAAGTCACTTGTTCGCTAACAAATCTACAAAGCAAAAACGTAAATTGCGTAAGAGCGCAATCGTAAGTGCTGGAGATTTCAAACGTATCAAACAACAACTTGCAAACATCAAGTAATCTGGAATAGGAAACATAGGAGGGAATTACAATGCCAAGAGTAAAAGGCGGAACTGTGTCGCGTCAGCGTCGTAAAAAGGTTCTTAAATTAGCAAAAGGTTATTTCGGTTCAAAACATAGATTATATAAAGTAGCAAACCAACAGGTGATGAAATCTGGAAACTACGCTTTCCGTGACCGTCGTCAGAAAAAACGTGACTTCCGTAAACTATGGATCACTCGTATCAATGCTGCAGCTCGTATGAACGGTCTTTCTTACAGCCGTTTAATGCATGGCTTAAAGCTTTCTGGTATCGAAGTAAACCGCAAAATGCTTGCTGATCTTGCTGTGAATGACCTAAACGCATTCAACCAGCTTGCTGATGCTGCAAAAGCACAACTAGACAAGTAAGTCATATAAAAGATCATTCCGCCAAGGAGTGATCTTTTTTTCTCATCATGTGAGGTGAAATCAATGAATATCGCTCTGATCGTGCTGCTCATCTTGGTCAATGTCTATGGGTTTTGTCTCATGGGAGAGGATAAACGCCGAGCGAAAGCACACAAATGGAGAATATCAGAAGCGCACTTATGGAGTGCCGCAGTACTTTTTGGTGCTGCTGGGTCATTTCTTGGCATGCAGTATTTCCGTCATAAAACGAAGCATCCTGCCTTTCAAATGGGTATGCCTGCTTTAATTGTTGTCCAATTGGTGATATTGGTCTATCTCAATCTCATCTGAAAAGGGAGCAGACGCCGTTAAGTCGGCGTATCTGCTCCCTTTTTTTGTTTGATTTTTTTGATGGGCTGATCCCAATCAATTTTTGTTTGAGGATACCGTTCAATGATGTTGTCCTCAAGTTTTTCAAAGTCTTCTAATGTGAATTCATTTAGCTTCTCAGGTGACTCCGTCCAAACGTAAATGGAGTGGACAAACAGAGGATGATCCTTAGAAGGAACATGCTTCTCCCCTTCAAACAAGACACCTTTATAGACGAAATTAAAATTTTTACGGGCATTTTGCTGTTCGTCCATAAAATAAAAGCCTTCTTTTAATTGTGCTTGTTTCAGCTTTCTTCTCGGGTTTGAGAAGAATTTTACCGCCATGTAGAATATATAGACAAGCAATGCAACAAGAGCAAGTCTAATGAGGATGACAAACATGACAGGATGCACCTCCAATACCGTTATCTGATGTACTACGAATGAGAAAGACAAAAGGTTTCAACTTTTTTAAAAAAAATATTTCGATTAACGAAAAAATATTCATAAAAAGATCGTATTGAACGAAAGAGGTTTTGTATAATAAGAATGCACCATGAAGAAAAAGGAGGATACACAGAATGACAAAACTAGATCAAACATTAACTATGCTGAAAGACCTAACGGATGCAAAAGGGATTCCAGGAAATGAACGTGATGTAAAAAAAGTCATGCAGTCATACATAGAAACATATGCGGATGAAGTCTCTACAGACCGCCTTGGCAGCTTAATTGCTAAGAAGGAAGGAAATGCAAATGGGCCTAAAGTGATGCTTGCTGGTCACTTAGATGAAGTAGGATTCATGGTGACAAAAATCGATGACAAAGGCTATATTCGTTTTCAAACGGTCGGTGGCTGGTGGTCTCAAGTTATGCTGGCGCAGCGTGTCACCATTGTGACGAAAAAAGGAGACATTACAGGTGTGATTGGTTCTAAACCGCCACATGTTTTATCACCAGAAGCACGAAAGAAATCAATCGAAATCACAGATATGTTCATTGATATTGGGGCTTCGAGCAAAGAACAGGCAATGGAATGGGGCGTCCTCCCTGGAGATCAAATCGTACCTTACTTTGAGTTTACGGTAATGAATGACGAAAAAATGCTTCTTGCAAAAGCCTGGGACAACCGTATCGGCTGTGCAGTAGCGATTGATGTCATGAAGAATTTAAAGGATACTCAGCATGAAAATATTGCATACAGTGTAGCAACTGTCCAAGAGGAAGTTGGCTTACGTGGAGCTAAAACAGCTGCAGCTACCATCCAGCCTGATATTGGATTTGCTATTGATGTTGGAGTAGCAGGTGATACACCAGGTATTACTGAAAAAGAAGCAACAAGCAAACTTGGCAAAGGACCAACGATTGTTGTGTTCGACGCTTCCATGGTTTCTCATAAAGGGCTTCGCGATTTTGTTGTCCAAACTGCAGATGAATTAAACATTCCTTATCAATATGATTCCATGCCAGGTGGAGGAACAGATGCTGGAGGTATTCACTTAACAGGTCATGGCGTTCCATCACTATCCATCGGGATTCCAAGCAGATATATTCATACCCATGCAGCCATGATTCATCGAGATGATTATGAAAATGCGGTGAAGCTTTTAACAGAAGTCATCAAAAGACTTGATCAAAAAACGGTCGAACAAATTACGTACGGTTCTTAATGATAAAACCTTTCCTCAGTATGGGGAAAGGTTTTTTAATTGCGTTGAATTTCCCAGGAAATGAACTTTGGAATGTAAGTTGTGTCAAAAGAACTGTTTTCAGTAAATGAAGTGATATTTTTCTAGTGAGGAAGGCACATGTGATCTATCTTGTATTTATGTAAGATGAAATCAATAAAAAGGACAGAGCCAATTGAGGCTCTGTCAAAAGAGAGTTTATGGAAGTAGGTGAAGCTTATTTTAGATTAAATCAATTATTCCTATTTGTCAACTAGGTTTTAAAAGAAAGAAAAATCACTCAATTTATGTTATATTTGTAACAAATTGTTTATACAAAGGGGATGGTTAAATGAATGCGGTTTCAATTGTGATAGGATCGATGTGTATTTTAGCGATTGCCTATCGCCTCTATGGCACGTTTATGATGGTGAAGGTACTAAAGGTCACAGATGATCATCCTACACCGGCTCATGCACTCGAGGATGGGAAAGATTATGTGCCAACAAACAAATGGGTCACATTTGGGCATCACTTTGCTGCAATTGCCGCTGCTGGTCCATTAGTTGGTCCGATTTTAGCCGCACAATTTGGGTATTTACCTGGTCTCCTTTGGCTCTTAATTGGAGCGGTGATTGGCGGAGCTGTTCATGATCTTGTGGTCTTGTTTGCTTCGATGCGAAAAAAGGGGAAATCACTATCCGAGGTAGCGAAAGAGGAGCTTGGTCCTGTTGCAGGATTTTGCACAGGGCTCGCCATGTTATTTATTATTACAATTACAATGGCAGGACTGTCCATGGTTGTGCTTCATGCTTTAGAACGAAATCCTTGGGGAACCTTTGCAGTTGGTATTACCATTCCAATAGCGATGGGAGTCGGCCTTTATTATAAAAAGACAGGCAATTTAAAGCTGGCGACATCTGCGGGATTCATATTACTGATGTTGGGGGTATTCCTTGGACCGAATATTCAAGGAACAGCACTTGGAGATTTGTTAACACTTGATACAAAAACGCTTGCTCTTGCCCTGCCAATCTATGCGTTCTTTGCTGCGGCCCTGCCGGTTTGGTTGCTTTTGGCACCAAGAGACTATTTAAGCAGTTTTATGAAAATTGGTGTTTTCATCGCGCTGATTGCGGGAATCTTTGTGGTTAATCCAACCATCCAATTTCCGGCGTTTACGGAGTTTGTAAATGGAGGAGGGCCTGTCTTAGCTGGACCTGTATGGCCTTTTATTTCGATTACCATTGCTTGTGGTGCGATTTCTGGTTTTCATGCATTTGTTGGCTCTGGCACAACGCCAAAAATGCTAGATCGTTGGAGTGATATGAAGCCGGTGGCGTTTGGCGCGATGCTCGTAGAATGTTTAGTGGGAATCATGGCGTTAATTGCCGCTACTGCGCTTCATCCGGGAGATTATTTTGCAATTAATAGTACACCTGAAGTGTTCCGTACGCTTGGTATGAGTGTCGAGAATCTTCCTCAACTAAGCAAAGAAATCGGTCTTGACTTAGAAGGAAGAACAGGTGGAGCTGTTACATTAGCTGTAGGGATGGCGTACATCTTTACGGGTATTCCGTTCTTTAGTCATTTGGCCTCTTATTTCTTCCAATTCGTGATTATGTTTGAAGCCGTCTTTATTTTAACGGCGATTGACGCAGGAACCCGTGTCGCGCGATATTTGATCCAAGACTTCTTTGGAGAAGCATATAAACCGCTGAAACGAAATGACTGGGTACCAGGGTCAGTCTTTGCAAGTGCACTTGCTTGTTTTATGTGGGGATACTTGCTTTACTCTGGAGACATTGGGTCCATTTGGGCACTCTTTGGCGTGTCAAACCAGCTAATGGCCTCGGTCGGATTAATCATTGGGGCGACGGTTGTGTTAAAAATTGCGGATAAAAGACGGTATATGTTGACTTGTTTAATTCCACTTGCTTACTTATATGTGACGGTGAATTATGCGGGTTATTGGATGGTTGCGAATGTCTATCTCAATCCTGAAGCATCTGGCTACAGTGTACTGAACGCCGTGCTTTCGATGATTATGCTGATTTTAGGTTTTGTCATTATCGTGTTCGCTATTAAAAAATGGATCGAGATTTGGCGCGATCCAGCTCTTCGAATGGAGACACCAATCACTGGCTAAATGAACAAAGCCGGCTTGCTCATAGATAAGCAAACCGGCTTCTTGTTATTGCTGATGCTCAGGCTTTAAGCCCTGCTCCAATGTTTCAAGAATTTCATTTTTTTCATCTTCTGATGCCTCTTGCCATAACACCTCAAACAAAACGCCAAGACCTGGCAGCATTTTTTCCTCGCCACTTTGAATCGCATCTAAAATCGTATGCTCAAGCTGCTCTTGATTATGGCCAGTAATGTTTTGAATCACTGCGCCTCTTAAATTAAAATCCATTGCCCACACTCCTTTTTTGATGGTGATAGCCCTATTCTGTCTCAAAGACAGGTTTATTATGTAGTGTGCTTGAGATATAATAAATTCATGATATTTAAAGGAGTTAAAGTCGCTTGAAATATATAGAATCAGCTAAAAACGCACACATTAAACAATGGAAAAAGCTCCATACAAAAAAAGAACGAACGAAAACAGGGCTATTCCTTGTTGAAGGAAAACACTTAGTAGAAGAAGCATTAAAAAGCGGGGTTGTGAAAGAGTTAATGATCACAACACCTGACATGCTCCCTGCTGACATCGAGCCTGACATTGAGTTGTATGAATTAAGTGAAGAGGCTTTTACTGCGATGACGGAAACGGAAACACCTCAGCAAATCGCAGCGGTTTGTACAATTCCTGTATTTGAGGAGAAAAAATATGAACGAATGCTTCTGTTAGATGCAGTGCAGGATCCGGGGAATTTAGGCACACTTATTCGGACAGCAGATGCAGCGGGTCTTGATGCTGTGATTCTAGGGGATGGAACCGTTGATGCGTTTAACGGAAAAACGCTCCGTTCAGCACAAGGGTCTCATTTTCACCTGCCTATCTTAAAACAAACGCTACAACAGACAATTCCAGCATTAAAGGCGCAAGGTATACCTGTATATGGCACTGCTTTAAAAAATGCGAAAGAGTATAGACACATAGCATCAGAAGGTCCATTTGCGTTAATTGTAGGCAACGAGGGAGCAGGTATTGATCCAGAGATTCTTCAAATGACAGATCAAAATTTATATGTTCCAATGTACGGACAAGCGGAATCATTAAATGTGGCTGTGGCAGCAGCGGTTCTTGTCTATCATTTGCGCGGATAGTGTTGCAACACGTCCTATTTTTCACTATAATGAAACTAATATTTTAAAAACCATGATAGAGGAAGATTGTTTCACGGAGCGTCCTAATAGGGAGAATGCATCGTAGACTGAAAGTGCATTTAAGGAATGCTGAAACAGGAATTCACCTCTGGAGTTGTCACCGGGACCGCAGGTTTTGCGTAAAGGTGAACCGGATTCGTTTGATTCCGTTATGTCAATGAAGCTTATTCGCACATATATTTGTGCTTAACAAGGGTGGTACCGCGACCACAACTCGTCCCTTCTTTTATGGAGGAACGAGTTTTTTTATTGTCTTCAAACGATCAAACAGCCGTTTATCCGAGCGGTTTTGTATATCAAAAGGAGGATCACACTCATGCAAGAAACGTTAAAACAGCTTGAAACAGAGGCGATAGCAAAGGTTGAAGCAGCCAGCTCGCTCAAAGAAGTCAATGATATTCGTGTTCAATATTTAGGGAAAAAAGGTCCGATTACAGAAGTGCTGCGCGGAATGGGCAAGCTTTCCGCTGAAGAAAGACCAAAAATGGGCGCACTTGCAAATGAAGTGAGAGAGCAGATTGCTGGTGCCATTGCTGAAAAAAATGAGCAGCTAGAAGCAGAAGAAGTGAAAAAGAAACTGGCTTCTCAAACCATTGATGTCACATTGCCAGCAAGTCCGATCAAAATCGGGGCAAGACATCCATTAACGATTGTCGTAGAAGATATTGAAGATTTATTTATCGGCATGGGCTATACCGTTGAAGAGGGCCCAGAGGTGGAAACAGATTACTATAACTTTGAAGCGCTCAATCTTCCAAAAGAACACCCTGCACGTGATATGCAGGACAGCTTCTATATTACTGAAGACACACTCATGAGAACACAAACATCACCCGTTCAAGCACGTACACTTGAGAAATATAAAGGCCAAGGTCCTGTGAAGATCATCTGTCCTGGTAAGGTATATAGACGTGACAGCGATGATGCCACTCACTCGCATCAATTCATGCAGATTGAAGGACTTGTGGTAGATCACAATATTAGCATGAGTGACCTCAAAGGAACGCTTGAGACAGTCGCAAGAAAAATGTTTGGGGAAGATCGTGAAATTAGACTGCGCCCAAGCTTTTTCCCATTCACAGAACCTTCCGTTGAAGTTGATGTGTCATGCTTTAAATGCGGCGGGAAAGGCTGTTCCGTATGTAAAGGAACAGGCTGGATTGAAATTTTAGGTGCAGGAATGGTTCACCCGAATGTATTAAAAATGAGCGGATTTGATCCAGATACTTACCAAGGCTTTGCTTTTGGAATGGGTGTTGAACGTATTGCGATGCTGAAATACGGCATAGATGACATTCGTCATTTCTACACAAATGATATTAGATTCACGAAGCAATTTAAGCAGGACTAAGAGGAGGAAATCAACATGTTTGTTTCATATAAATGGTTAGAGGACTATGTCGATTTAGAAGGCATCAAGCCGGATGAATTAGCAGAGAAAATCACAAGAAGCGGAATTGAAGTGGAAGCCGTTGAGTATAAAGGCGAAGGCATCAAAGGCGTTGTCGTTGGACACGTCATTGAACGTGAACAGCATCCGAATGCGGATAAATTAAACAAATGTCTTGTTGATATCGGCGAAGACGCACCGGTGCAAATTATATGCGGGGCTCCAAATGTGGATAAAGGACAGCATGTGGCTGTCGCAACGGTTGGTGCAGTCCTTCCTGGAAACTTTAAAATTAAAAAAGCAAAACTGCGCGGTGAAGAGTCTCATGGCATGATTTGTTCTCTGCAAGAATTAGGCGTAGAGAGCAAGCTCGTACCAAAAGAATATGCAGAAGGCATCTTTGTTTTCCCGAATGACGTGAAACCAGGAGATGATGCCCTTCAAGCGCTTCAATTAGATGACGCGGTACTTGAACTTGGCTTAACACCAAACCGTGCCGATGCCCTTAATATGCTAGGAGTGGCTTATGAGGTTGCCGCCATTTTAGGGAGAGACATCAAGCTTCCTGATACAGCGCATGACACTTCTTCTGAAAAAGCAGCAGACTATATTTCTGTTAAAATTGAGGATCAAGAAGCGAATCCACTTTATGCAGCGAAGATCATTAAAAATGTAAAGATTGGACCAGCACCGCTTTGGATGCAAACAAGATTGATGAATGCAGGTATCCGCCCAATTAACAACGTCGTGGATATTACGAATTTTGTCTTACTTGAATACGGCCAACCTCTACATGCCTTTGATTATGACCGCTTTGGTTCAAAGCAGGTGGTCGTACGTAAAGCGGCTGAAAATGAAATGATTCAAACTCTGGATGAACAAGAACGTACATTGTCTTCGAAGCATCTTGTCATTACAAATGGCACAAAAGCGCATGCTGTTGCAGGCGTCATGGGCGGTTTTGAATCAGAGGTGCGTGATGAGACGACAACGATTCTTTTAGAAGCGGCATATTTCAACGGTCAAACCGTCCGTCAAGCATCTAGAGACTTAGGGCTTCGCAGTGAATCAAGCACAAGATTTGAAAAAGGGCTCGATCCGCAGCGGACGAAATCAGCAGCCGAAAGAGCAGCGCAATTGATCAGCATCTATGCAGGTGGTGAAGTGTTAAGCGGGACTGTGGAGGAAAACCACCTTGAAACAAGTATGAATGTCATCCACGTATCAACTGAGCGTGTGAACAAGGTGCTTGGTATGAGCATTTCAAAAGAAGATATGATTCAGATTTTCAACAAACTAGGCTTTACTGTGGGCGAATCAAATGATGTGCTTGTCGTAACGGTTCCTTCCCGCAGAATGGATATTACGATTGAAGAAGACCTCATTGAGGAGGTCGCGAGACTATATGGCTACGACAATATTCCATCTACACTCCCTGCGACAGCTGGTACCGTTGGCGGTCTCACGCCATACCAAGTGAAGCGCAGAAAGGTGAGACGTTTCTTAGAGGGCGCAGGGCTTTCTCAAGCGATTACGTATTCATTAACGAATCAGCATAAGTCCACAGCCTTTGCTTTAAATCCAGCTTATCAAACAAGACTTTCCTTGCCGATGAGTGAGGAACGAAGTGTGCTGAGACAAAGCCTTCTGCCGAACTTACTTGATTCTGTTGCATATAACTTAGCAAGACAAGCTGATTCTTTTGCCTTTTATGAAACGGGTTCTGTGTTCTTAGCAGAAGCTGAAGGGGCAAAACCGGTGGAGAAAGAACATGTCGCTGGTGCGCTGACAGGCTTATGGCATAAAAATCTTTGGCAGGGCGAGAAAAAAGCTGTCGATTTTTATGTAGCGAAGGGTATTGCAGAAGGGCTGTTTGAAAAGCTTGGTGTATCAGGAGAGATCACGTATGTTCAAGCAGAGCGTGAGGGCCTTCACCCAGGACGTACAGCCGATGTTCATTTAAATGGAAAAGTGATTGGCTTTGTAGCTGCACTTCATCCAGTAGTGGAAAAGGAATTAGATTTAAAAGAAACGTATGTATTTGAATTTGATTTAACAGATGTAATGACGTCTGAAGCAGAGGATATGAAATATACGGCAATTCCGAGATTCCCAGCAGTGACAAGAGACATCGCACTTGTCGTCGATCAACATATTTCAAGCGGACAGCTGGAGCAAGTCATTTATGAAGCTGGCGGCCAATTGCTCACAGACCTTTCCGTCTTTGATGTGTATGAGGGTGAGCATATGGAAGAAGGCAAGAAATCTGTTGCATTCTCTCTGCAATATTTAAACCCAGAACAAACGTTGACCGAGGAAGAAGTCACGGCTGTTCATACAAACGTATTGAAAGCATTAGAAGATACGTATCAAGCCGTCTTGCGCGGATAATAAAAAGAGCTATTGCCTTATGGGCGATAGCTCTTTTTTGATTATAACCATTTTTTCGCTTTTTGGGTGTTGGCAAAATGAAGTTTTGTAAATTGGCGTAAAGCCTCTTCGCCGTGATGTTTCATCAGCTTTGCTGCCGCTTTGTCAACATGCGGACCGGCCCCTTTTGGAATGTCAAAGCCCGCTGCTTTTGATAATTTATCCATTTCAATTAAAAAAGCATATCTTGCAATAATAGAAGCTGCAGCAACCGATAAGTGGATGCCTTCTGCTTTCGTACTAAAATATGTACGCTCCCGAATGATCTTTTTCCCCGCAAGGTGCCTGAAATAAATGCCTGGTTCGGCAAATTGGTCAATGAGAATGGCTTCTGGTTTCTTGCCATCCAGTTTTTCTAGCACGGAGGTGATGACTTGGTTATGAAGCAGTGCCTTCATTTTCCCTTGGCTCATGCCCTTTTCCTGCATCGCATTGTATTTTTCATTCCGAAGCACGAGAAGGCTGAACGGGATGGTTTTGATCAAGTCTTTGGCAATGTTGATAATCTGCGGATCTTTTAGTCCTTTTGAGTCTTTCACCCCGAGCTCTTTCATGAGAGCAAGCTGACTGGAATCAACATAAGCCGCACAGACCGTAATGGGTCCAAAATAATCGCCAGTACCGACCTCATCTGAGCCAATAACCGACATGGAAGCAATGCCGGGTGGTGGGCTGTACTGTGTGATGGATGGTGTTTTTTTGCTTTTTGTTTCAGCTGCTTGTAAATGGTTGAACTGACTTGCTTCAGCTTCTGCCTTTTGTCCTTGGAACAGTACTTTTCCAGATTTGTAGGCTGTAATCGTACAGCCGGGAACCTTTGCTTGAAATAGAGCGCCTGGCGGCAAAGTGTCAGTTAAATGCTGAGCGTACACGCTCTTCATTTTTTTCATGTCTTCTGATGTTGCTTTTAAGACGGATTGGGGCACAGTGGATAACTCCTTTTTACCTTGATATCATTGATTTCTAAAGTGTACCATAACAGGGAAGGGCTCGTCTTTCCATTCAATGTCTAAACATGTTATGATAGAGACTAGGATTCTCGTGGAATGGAGGAGAAACGTTGTCTGACGGCGGTAAAACGAAAACAACAGTTGAGATTTACGGACAGTCCTATACGATCATCGGTCAAGAAACGAAGATGCATATGCGACATGTTGCTTCAATTGTTGATGATAAAATGAGAGAAATCAATGAAAAAAATCCATACCTTGATATAAACAAATTAGCTGTACTGACAGCAGTCAATGTCGTCCACGACTACTTGAAATTAAAAGAGCAATACGAAAAACTAGAGCTTCATCTAAAAGAAAAGGAATGAAATTACCGTGATCGATATCATCATTTTGTTTTTGCTTCTTATGGGAACGCTTGTCGGTCTAAAACGCGGGTTTATTCTTCAATTTATTAAATTGATTAGCTTTGTTGTTTCTATTTTAGTGGCTTCTCTGTTTTATCAGTCACTTGCACCACAGCTTACGTGGATTCCAGCACCTAATTTTAGCGGCGGTCAAGCGCAGCTCGCTTTCTTTAGTGGGAATCTAGAAACAGCTTATTATAATACCATTGCGTTTATCATTCTGTTTATCTTGACCAAAATCCTGCTCGCTATCATCGGCGGATTGCTCACAACCATTGCAAGTATCCCTGTGATTAAACAGGTCAACAAACTGCTTGGCGCTGTTTTAGGATTTCTTGAAACCTATCTATTTGTGTTTATTCTATTGTTTGTGGCTGCATTACTTCCAGTCGATGCGCTTCAAACCATGATGAGCAAATCAATGTTAGCAGATGTGATCGTAAATAGCACCCCTTACCTGTCCGGTCTTGTCAAAGACCTCTGGTCGACGTATGGAGTTTAAGAACTTCTCCTTTCTTGGAGAAGTTTTTTCTCATTCCATGACAGAAAGTTGTCGGATGAAGGGAAAGTTTGTATATTTATATAGGAAGATGCCAAAGCAGCTGGAGGATGAGAGATGAATAAAAAAGATATTATCAAACTTCTTGAAACAATTGCAGTCTATATGGAGCTAAAAGGAGACAATCCTTTTAAAATTTCTGCCTTTCGTAAAGCAGCTGCGGCACTGGAACAAGATGACCGCAGTCTTTCTCAAATAGATGACCTATTAGCATTACCCGGCATTGGAAAAGGAACCTTTGCTGTGATCACAGAGTATATCGAAAAAGGACAGTCTGAAACACTCGAACAATTAAAAAAAGAAGTGCCTGAAGGACTTGTCCCGCTCTTAAAATTGCAAGGACTCGGCGGGAAGAAGATTGCTAAGCTCTACCAAGAGCTTGGTGTTCACGATGCACAGTCTTTAAAAGAAGCATGTGAAGCGGAAAAAGTACAAACGCTTGCTGGGTTTGGCAAAAAAACAGAAGAAAAGATTCTTGCCGCTCTTGAGGAGGCAGGAAAGCAGCCAGAACGACTGCCAATTGGCTTTGCATTAGATGTGGCAGAGCGAATTGATGATGCGCTGGAACAGATGGAGGGAATCATCCGTTTTTCAAGAGCGGGCAGTTTAAGACGTGCGCGTGAAACGGTTAAAGATTTAGATTACATCATTGCGACTGATAACCCTGAACAAGTGAGAAAGCAGCTTGTTGCTCTTGATGATGTCAAAGATGTCATTGCGAGCGGTGATACGAAGGTATCGGTCATTCTTGCACTTGATTTTGAAATCAGTGTAGATTTCCGGCTTGTGACAACAGACCAATTTGCAACAACGCTGCACCATTTCACTGGCTCAAAAGATCATAACATTCGTATGAGACAGCTTGCGAAGGAACGCGGTGAGCGTATTAGTGAATATGGGGTTGAAACGATCGAAACTGGGGATGTGAAAACATTTGAAGACGAAAGTGCTTTTTATGCACATTTCCAACTTCCGCTCATTCCGCCAGAAATTCGTGAAACCGGAGCAGAGATTGATTCGTATAAAGAAAGTATGCAATTTGTAGAACGAAAAGATATCAAAGGCGATCTTCATATGCACTCGACATGGAGTGATGGCGCCTTTTCTATTCGCGAAATGGCAGAGGCATGTATCGCAAAAGGCTATGAATACATGGCCATTACAGACCACTCACAATATTTAAAAGTAGCAAACGGTTTAACAAAAGAACGTTTGCGTTTGCAAGCAAAAGAAATTGACAAGCTGAATCAAGAATTCGAACATTTTCACATTTTCAAAGGGGTCGAAATGGATATTCTGCCGGATGGATCGTTAGATTATGATGATGACTTTCTAGCAGACATGGATTTTGTCATTGCGTCTATTCATTCTAGCTTCTCTCAGCCGGAGGAAGTCATCATGGAGCGCCTAGAAAATGCCTTGAATAATCAGCATGTGGATTTAATTGCCCATCCAACTGGCCGTTTGATCGGTAGACGAGACGGCTATGCTTTAAATATTGATCAGCTCATAGAGCTTGCGAAAAAAACGGGCACTGCACTGGAACTCAACAGCAACCCGTCAAGACTTGATTTAAAAACAGAGCATTTAATGAAAGCAAACGAAGCGGGTGTGAACATCATGATCAACACAGATGCACACAACATCGCCATGCTCGATCATATGGACGTCGGTGTCACAGCTGCAAGAAAGGGCTGGACACCAAAAGCAAATGTCGTGAATACATTTTCACTCAATGAGATGAAAAAGTTTTTAACGCGTGACAGGTAGTCGTTAGGAGGCTGGACCATGCTGCAACAAAAAGTGTTAGCATCATTAGAATTTCATAAAGTAAAAGAAAAAGTCATGTCCTATACTGCTTCGACTTTAGGGAAAGAAAAAGCGCAGGACTTAATACCACTCACAGATATCGAGAGCATTCAGCATCTGCTAGAAGAGGTAGCAGAAGCGCAAGATGTGATTCGTTTAAAAGGATCTGCGCCGTTTGGCGGGTTAACGGATATTAGACGAGGCGTCAAACGAGCAGAAATAGGCAGTATATTAAGCCCTGCTGAGCTGATGGAAATTGCGGCGCTGTTATATACCACAAAAAACATGAAGCACTTTCTCACCTCTATGTATGAGGACGGAGTAGAGATACCCCGTCTTCATACATATGCAGAATCGCTGATTTTACTGCCAGACGTGAGAAAAGAAATCGAAAGCTGTATTGGTGACAATGGAGAAGTGCTTGATCACGCAACGTCTGCACTCCGCACCATACGAACGCAGTTACGATCACTAGAATCAAAAGTACGAGATAAATTAGAATCAATGATTCGTTCACAATCTGCCTCGAAAATGCTGTCAGACACCATTGTGACCATTCGTAATGATCGGTTTGTCATTCCCGTAAAACAAGAGTACCGCTCGAATTATGGAGGGATTGTTCACGATCAATCTTCTTCAGGCGCAACTCTTTTTATTGAGCCGCAAGTGGTCGTGGATTTAAATAACACCTTGCAGCAAACTCGCCTAAAAGAAAAGCAAGAGATTGAAAAGATTTTGCAAATGCTGACAGCGAGTGTGTCAGAGCACATTGATGAATTGCTTCATAATGTGAATGAACTTCAGACATTAGATTTTATTTTCGCCAAAGCCAAATATGCAAAAGCAGAAAAAGCCACAAAACCTACTGTGAATAACCAAGGGGAGATTTATTTAAAACGGGCAAGACATCCCCTATTGCCCCGAGATCAGGTTGTGGCAAATGATATTGAGCTAGGCAAAGATTTTTCTACGATCGTCATCACGGGTCCAAATACAGGCGGTAAGACCGTCACTTTAAAAACACTTGGACTTCTTACGCTGATGACGCAGGCAGGTCTTCATATTCCAGTCGAAGAAGGATCAGAAGTGGCTGTATTCGATCAAGTCTTTGCTGATATTGGAGACGAGCAGTCTATTGAACAGAGCTTGAGTACATTCTCATCTCATATGGTCAATATTGTGGATATCTTAAAGCATTTAACGTCTAATTCACTCGTGTTATTTGATGAATTAGGTGCGGGGACAGATCCTGCTGAAGGTGCAGCACTTGCGATGAGCATCTTAGATGAAGTTCATCAAACAAATGCGCGCGTCATCGCAACGACTCACTATCCTGAGCTGAAGGCATACGGATATAACCGAGAAGGCGTCACAAATGCGAGTGTAGAGTTTGATATTGAAACCTTATCCCCTACATATCGCTTGCTCATCGGGGTGCCGGGACGAAGTAATGCATTTGAAATTTCCAAGCGTCTAGGATTGCCTCATCATTTAATTGACCGTGCAAAAGCAGATATGCATGCGGAACATAATGAAGTCGATCAGATGATTGCTTCATTAGAAGACAGCAAAAAACAAGCAGAAGAAGAACTGCATGAGACGGAA
The DNA here is from genome assembly GCF_052044605.1 of Bacillus sp. 22483. Classification (NCBI taxonomy): domain Bacteria; kingdom Bacillati; phylum Bacillota; class Bacilli; order Caryophanales; family Bacillaceae; genus Bacillus; species Bacillus sp. 22483. Next base: position 207,165 of record NZ_JBQENU010000006.1, read on the forward strand.
TTCTATAGAAAAGAAGCAGAGAAGCTCCATAAAGAATTGCAAAAACAAATCCTTGAATGGAATGAACAAAAGGACAAACTGCTGGAAGAAGCTGAACAAAAAGCGGCAGAAAAGATTGAACAAGCAACAAAAGAAGCAGAAGAGATTATTCAAGAGCTTCGGTCCATTAAAAGTGAGCATCGTTCATTCAAAGAACATGAACTCATTGATGCGAGAAAGCGTCTTGAAGAAGCTGTCCCTGAGTTTGACCGTAAGAAAAAACCAGAGCCGGTGAAAAAAGCAGCAAGACAGCTAAAGCCAGGCGATGAAGTCAAAGTGCTGACGTTTGGCCAAAAAGGAACGCTCATCGAACAAACGGGTAACAAAGAATGGAGTGTCCAAATGGGCATTCTGAAAATGAAAGTAAAAGAAAAAGATATGGAATTTATCAAATCAGCACCGGAATTTAAGCAAGAGAAAGCCATCACGGCGGTCAAAGGAAAAGACTATCATGTATCACTTGAGCTTGATTTAAGAGGAGAGCGTTATGAGAATGCCTTAAGCAGAGTCGAGAAATACTTAGATGATGCCGTCTTAGCTGGCTATCCGCGTGTGTCGATCATTCACGGTAAAGGCACTGGCGCCTTGAGAAAAGGGGTCCAGGAATTATTAAAACAGCACCGTAGTGTAAAAAATGCTCGTTTTGGAGAACAAGGCGAGGGAGGATCAGGCGTCACCATCGTCGAATTAAAGTAAAAAGGAGAAAACGCATGAAAGCCTTTTGGGAAAATGAACTTGTGGAAATTGCCGCCTATTACAGCGTGGCCGTCCTATGTCTTGTCTTATTTCTAACCATATTTGAACTCGTGACCTCCTATAAAAACTGGGAAGAGATTCAGCGGGGGAACTTAGCTGTTGCTATGGCAACCGGCGGGAAGATTTTTGGGATTGCCAATGTCTTTCAGCATTCCATCGCCCAGCACAACTCGCTTCTTCAAATGGTCGGATGGGGCGTATACGGCTTTGTGATGCTGCTCGTCAGCTATTTCATTTTTGAATTTTTAACACCACGATTTAAAGTAGACAAAGAGATTGAGAATGATAATAGAGCGGTCGGGTTTATTTCACTCATTATTTCTGTTGGGCTGTCTTATGTAGTAGCAGCCGGCATTTAAGGAGACGACATGGAAAAAATAGCCAAAGTATTAATTGTAGTTGCCTGCACTTTTGCGGTTATTGGTGCCGTTTACATGTTCCTGTAAAATGAAGAATACATTCTAGAAAGCTGTCAGGGAAAACCTTGACAGCTTTTCACTCATCAAAGGCGGCGAATCAGGATGAATCAAATCTTGCAAAAAGACGAACTCATAAAGCGCATTGACACTTGTCTCAAAAAGACATCTCTTCCCCAAGACATATATGAACCGTATATTGCACGTCCTTTTCAAACGACTGGTTTTTTTGATGATTTGAGCCCCTATATTGAAATTGATCCAGTCGGCTATATTCTTATTCAATATGAACGAGGGATTAAAGTGCTTCATAAAAGAACAAAAGAGGCGGATGAAGTCGTTTATTGGATTTTAGAAGACACCATCTTTCTAACTGTGTATCTAGACATGATGAGACAATATCAAGTGGACAATATCCACACACATTTACCTAATGACCCTAGTATCCATAAACAGATCGTGGAGAGAGTCCATGAGTCATTTCGTGTGATCGGTGGATTATACGAAAAGTGGCATCATGAAGGGAAAAGAGCCTCTATAGAAACACCGGCGAAAAAATGAAGATGTGCCATAGAACGAGCTCGATTTGAAAAAAGCAAACTGCCATAAGGAAAAGTTTGCTATAATAAAATAGTACGAAAGTTCAGGAAGGAGGGTTTTTATGCAGTCAGATAAACGATGGCTTCTGCATTACCCGAATCAAATTCCCCACGAACTCACCATCCCAAATGAAACATTGCAATCTTACTTATTCAGCTCCGCAGAGGCAGCACCTGAGCATACAGCCATTCATTTTTTAGGAAAAAACATCACCTACCAGCAGTTACAAGAAGATGCGCTGAAATTAGCCAGTCACTTGATTGACATCGGTGTCAAAAAAGGCGACAGAGTAGCGATTATGCTGCCAAACTGCCCGCAATCGGTGATTTCTTATTATGCGGTTTTAATAGCAGGCGGCATTGTCGTTCAAACCAATCCGCTTTATACGGAGAAAGAACTGGAATATCAAATGGAGGACAGCGGCTCTAAGGTGCTGATCACTCTCGATCTACTGTATCCAAAGGCCTATAAAATGAAAGCGCTGACAAGTATGGAACATTTGATCATCACAAAATTACAAGATTACTTGCCATTTCCGAAAAACATATTGTTTCCGATTGTCCAGCGAAGGAAAAACAACATGGTCATCCAAGTGGAGAAGAGTGATTCCATTCATCATTTCTCACAGATCATGAAAGAGTCGTCAGGAGAACAGATTCCGCAAATATCCTTTCAACCGAAAGAGGATGTCGCAGTTTTGCAATATACAGGCGGAACGACCGGTTTACCAAAAGGAGTCATGCTCACACACGAAAATATAGTAGCCAATACAGAAATGTGTGCATCCTGGATGTATAAAACGAACCGTGGAAAAGAACGGATTCTAGGGATCATTCCGTTCTTTCATGTATACGGCATGACGACCGTGCTAAACCTTGCAGTCAAAGAAGGTCATCAAATGATTCTTCTTCCGCGTTTTGATGCAGCGGATGCCTTGAAGACTATTGAAAAACAGAAACCGACGCTGTTCCCAGGAGCACCAACGATGTATATTGCCCTGCTTCATCATCCGAATATTGAGAAGTATGACCTATCATCCATCACGGCATGCTTAAGCGGATCGGCCGCTCTTCCTGTTGAAGTCAAACAGAGTTTTGAAAAACTAACAGGAGGAAGGCTTGTAGAAGGGTATGGACTTTCAGAAACTTCTCCTGTCACTCATGCCAATTTCTTATGGGGAGCGAACAAAATAGGAAGTATCGGGTGCCCTTGGCCGAATACGGATGCCGGTATTTATTGTGAAGAAACGGGTGGACTCAAAGCGCCATATGAGCACGGAGAGATTATCGTCAAAGGTCCTCAAATCATGAAAGGGTACTGGAATCAGCCGGATGAGACAGCGGCAGTGTTAAGAGACGGCTGGTTTTTTACAGGAGACATTGGGTATATGGATGAGGATGGTTTTTTCTATATCGTAGACCGGAAAAAAGATGTCATCATAGCGAGTGGCTATAATATTTACCCAAGAGAGGTTGAAGAAGCCCTTTATGAGCATGAGCTTGTACAAGAAGTTGTTGTGGCGGGTATTCCAGATCCGTATAGAGGGGAAACAGTAAAAGCCTTTGTTGTCCCGAAGAAGGATGCCTATGTAACAGAGGATGAACTGGATCGTTTTGTTAGAACAAGAATTGCCTCATTTAAAGTGCCGCGTGTCTACGAATTTAAGGAATCACTGCCTAAAACGGCTGTAGGGAAAATCTTGCGCAGAGTGTTAATTGAAGAAGAAAAAAGAAAGCAATCATCTTCAACAGAAGAACCAGTCGATCGATGAGAGAATGAACCAGCATCATCCGGTCAAGCGGCCGGATGATTTGAATTGTACGTGTCTGCTCTGGTATGCTAAAGGTTGAAAAGAAAGAAGAACATCACTTGACAAATCACTCGTTTCTTTTTAACATAAAGTTATGAATGAATGCTCATTCAATTTAGAAAGGGACGAAGCACATTGAAGCAGAAAAGACCGAAGTACATGCAAATTATTGATGCAGCCGTTGTGGTGATTGCAGAGAACGGCTACCATCAATCACAAGTTTCAAAGATTGCCAAACAAGCAGGGGTAGCAGACGGAACCATTTATCTCTATTTCAAAAACAAAGAGGACATTTTGATCTCATTGTTCAAAGAAAAAATGGGACAATTCATCGAACGGATGGAAAACGATATTCAAAAGAAACCGTCTGCCAAAGAAAAGCTTCTTCTCCTCATTCGAGAACACTTTCGCCTGCTATCGCAAGACCATCATTTGGCCCTTGTGACACAGCTTGAACTCAGGCAGTCAAACCTTGAACTGCGCCAAAAAATCAATGAGGTGCTGAAAGGGTATTTAAATATGCTCGACTCCATTTTAACCGAAGGAAAGAAGACCGGAGAATTTAGACAAAATCTAGATGTCCGCTTAGCGAGACAAATGGTATTTGGGACGATTGATGAAACCGCTACAACATGGGTCATGAATGATCAAAAGTATGACCTGCCTGCACTCGCAGAAAGTGTACATGATCTTCTCTTAAACGGAATACATCAATCTTAAAGACAATTGAAAAAGGATGATTGACATGGAAAAAATACTTAGCTTACACCAAGACGAACAGACAGCACTCATCACGATTCAACACCCACCTGCAAATGCCTTATCCTCTCAGCTTCTCACTGAACTCAATGACATGTTTGATCAGCTTGAACAAAACAGTGAAGTGAGAGCTATTGTCATTCATGGAGAAGGTAGATTTTTCTCAGCAGGTGCTGATATTAAAGAATTTACGACCTTGCAGGAAGAATCTGATTATGCCAGCCTTGCAGACAGAGGACAGCAAGTGTTTGAACGAATTGAACAATGTCCAAAACCGGTGATTGCTTCCATTCACGGGGCAGCATTAGGCGGCGGGCTTGAGCTGGCGATGTCGTGTGATATTCGAATCGCAACAAAAGATGCAAAGCTGGGACTGCCGGAATTAAATCTCGGTATTATCCCAGGATTCGGCGGAACGCAGCGCCTGCCTCGCTACGTTGGATCAGCTAAAGCACTTGAAATGATGGGAACAGCTGAGCCAATTACAGGAGAAGAAGCATTTGCCTGCGGACTTGTTTCAAAACTTGCGGAAACAGAGGAAGAAGCGCTGGAAACAGCGAAAACATTGGCGGCGAAATTTGCAGCGAAAAGCCCTAAAACGCTTGAGTATGTGCTTGAGTTATTGAATGCGACAAAAGTGTACTCATATGATGGCGGAATGAAGCTGGAAGCCAAAAAGTTTGCTGAGGTGTTCCAGTCGAATGATGCCAAAGAAGGCATCCAAGCTTTTATTGAAAAGCGTAAACCGAATTTTAAAGGGGAATAAGGGATTAGTACGACACAAGGGGGAGAAATGAATGAATATTTTTGTTTTAATGAAGCGTACGTTTGACACGGAAGAGAAAATCTCTATTCAGTCTGGTGCTATTCAAGAAGATGGGGCAGAGTTCATTATTAATCCTTATGATGAGTACGCAATTGAAGAAGCGATTCAGCTTCGGGATGAGCACGGGGGAGAAGTAACGGTCGTGACAGTTGGCAATGAAGATGCGGAGAAGCAGCTTAGAACAGCACTTGCAATGGGCTGCGATCAAGCCGTTTTATTAAATGTTGAAGATGATTTGGAGGAGTGGGATCAATTTTCCGCTTCTACGATTCTATATCACTATTTCAAAGATAAAGAAGCATCCTTGATCTTAGCAGGGAATGTAGCGATTGACGGCGGGTCTGGACAGGTGGCCCCGCGTCTTGCTGAATTACTCGGTTTTCCATATGTCACAACCATTACAAGTATTCAAATCGACGGCGGCACTGCTTCAATTGAGCGAGATGCAGAGGGGGATGTGGAAGTGATTTCTGCCGAGCTCCCACTAGTGGTCACCGCGCAGCAAGGTCTCAATGAGCCTCGTTATCCATCGTTACCAGGCATCATGAAGGCAAAGAAAAAGCCTTTAGAAGAATTAGAATTAGACGATCTAGATCTAGATGAAGACGATGTGCCATTTAAAATCAAAACAATCGAACGTTTCTTACCGGAGAAAAAAGAGGGTGGCAAGGTGCTGAGCGGCGAGCTTCAGGATCAGGTCAAGGAACTGACAGACCTGCTAAGAAATGAAGCAAAAGTCATCTAAACATCCACTTTACGATACCACGAGAACAAGGGGGAGCTTAAAGGATGAGTAAAAAAGTTGTTGTACTTGGAGAAAGTCGTGACGGTAAATTAAGAAATGTGACATTTGAAGCGATTGCTGCCGCTCACGAGGTGGCTGATGGCGGTGAAGTGATTGGCGTTTTAATAGGGGATCACGTCAAAGACCAAGCGGATGAACTGCTTTATTATGGAGCGGATCATGTGATGATCGTCGAGCACCCGCATCTTTCTTATTATACGTCTGATGGTTTTGCGCAGGCGCTTCAAGCAATATTAGATCAAGTCAATCCTGATGCAGTGCTCTTCGGTCATACATCGATCGGAAAAGACTTGTCACCAAAAATAGCTGCACGCCTGCAAACAGGCTTAATTTCAGATGCAATAGATGTAAGCGTTACCGGTGAACATCTTGTTTTCACTAGACCGATTTATTCAGGAAAAGCTTTTGAAAAAGTCATTTCAACAGATCGTCTGCTTTTGGCTACTATCCGTCCAAACAACGTGGCACCGCTGGAGCGTGATGCGTCACGCAGCGGAGAAGTGACGCCAGTTTCTGTCGATATTCAAAACCTAAGAACGATCGTGAAGGAAGTCATTAAAAAAACATCAGAAGGTGTAGATTTATCTGAAGCGAAGGTCATTGTTGCAGGAGGCAGGGGGGTCAAGAGCAAAGAAGGCTTTGAACCGCTGAAAGAACTTGCCCAAACGCTTGGCGCAGCAGTCGGTGCCTCGCGTGGTGCATGTGACGCTGACTACTGCGATTATGCCCTGCAAATTGGTCAAACCGGTAAAGTGGTCACACCTGACCTTTACATTGCCTGCGGGATTTCAGGAGCTATTCAGCATTTAGCCGGTATGTCCAACAGTAAAGTCATTGTTGCGATCAACAAAGACCCAGAAGCTGAAATCTTCAAAATTGCCGATTACGGAATTGTCGGTGACTTATTCGAAGTCGTTCCGCTTTTAAATGAAGAGTTAAAAAAGATGAATATCCATTCTTAACGCTCATACACTCAGAATGCCTAGGTATTCTGGGTTTTTTTTATGTCATCACGAAACAAAGGAGCGGTTTACAAGTGAATGGAACAGTAAAAGTCAATGAAGTGATTGGACGCATTTCTAAACACATCTATGGACACTTTCAAGAGCATTTAGGAAGAGGAATTTATGACGGCATTTGGGTAGGGAAAGACTCATCGATTGACCATATTGAGGGGATACGTACCGATGTACTAAAGGCACTTCAAGCCTTACATATCCTGGTGCTGAGGTGGCCGGGCGGCTGTTTTGCAGACGAGTATCATTGGGCAAATGGCGTCGGTGATCTGAGTGAACGAAAGCCGATGGTGAATACTCATTGGGGTGGCACCGTTGAATCAAATGCGTTTGGTACACATGAATTTATGAGACTGTGTGAATTACTTGAATGTGAGCCTTATATTTGTGGAAACGTTGGAAGCGGCTCTGTTCAAGAATTAGCAGAATGGATTGAATATATCACATTTCCTAAGGGGACACCTATGTCGGATTGGCGGATTCAAAATGGAAAACAAGAACCGTGGGAGCTGACGTATGTTGGTGTAGGCAATGAAAGCTGGGGATGTGGTGGAAATATGACGCCAGAGTATTATGCAGACTTATATAAACGCTACCAAACGTATGTGAGAGAATTTGCTGGTCAGCACATTTACAAAATCGCATGCGGTGCGAATTCAAATGATGTGAATTGGACAAAAGTATTAATGGAGCGTGCAGCGCCTTGGATGGATGGGCTCAGTTTGCATTACTATACGGTCCCAGGAACATGGGAGAAGAAAGGGTCAGCGACCGATTTTGATGAGGATGAGTGGTTTACAACGCTGAAAAAGGCGTCTGAAATGGAGCGGCTTGTTGTGGAACACGGAGAGATCATGGATCGTTATGACCCAGACAAGCGAATCGGGATGATTATTGATGAATGGGGGACATGGTATGATCCAGAACCGGGGACAAATCCAGGGTTTTTGTATCAGCAAAACACATTAAGAGATGCTCTAGTCTGTGCCTTGCATTTTCATATTTTTCATCGCCATTGCCAGCGGATTCATATGGCGAATATTGCCCAGACCGTCAATGTGTTGCAAGCGATGGTGTTAACGCAGGACGAAAAGATGCTCCTGACACCTACCTATCATGTATTTCACATGTTTCAAGTGCATCAAGAAGAAGAAGCGCTTGAAGTAGAATTGAATGCGCCTTCGTATGAACGCCGGGGTGAAAAAATTCCTCAAGTCAGTGTGTCAGCCTCGCGGTCATCTGACAAGATGCATATTAGTTTATGTCATGTGAATCCCCATGAAAAAGCAGACGTATCTCTTGCGATAGAGGGAATCGATGCAAAAACGAAGGTCACTGGCCGTGTGCTGACTGCTGATCGGATGAATGCACACAACACGTTCGATGATCCTCATTCTGTTCAGCCTGCGGACTTTCGACAATTTGCTGTTAAGCACGGCGAGCTGACTATTGATCTGCCGCCTATGTCGGTTGTCATGTTGACCGTCGATCTGGCTTGATCGCATATTTCAATGTTTGATGAGAAGAATGTTGGGGCATCATACATTGTAAATGAAGCGGAAAGGGAGTTATGTCATATGCTTAGAACCATTCTGATGATCATTGGTGCGATTGTTGTTATTGGTGCGATTATACGGTTTGTTTTTTAATTCATTTCATAAAAAATGATTCGTAAGCATTTCATTCGCAAGTCACATTGGTAGATGCTATACTAAAAAGCATAATTTACATTGGAGGAATGAATAATGGCAATCGTAAAAGCTACTGACGCAACATTTTCACAAGAAACTGCAGAAGGTGTTGTTCTTGCAGATTTTTGGGCACCTTGGTGCGGACCTTGTAAAATGATTGCTCCAGTTCTTGAAGAACTTGATCAAGAAATGGGCGATAAAATGAAAATTGTAAAAATTGATGTGGATGATAACCAAGAAACTGCTGGTAAATATGGCGTTATGAGTATCCCAACACTTCTTGTTTTAAAAGACGGTGAAGTCGTCGAAACGTCTGTTGGTTTCAAACCAAAAGAAGCACTAGCTGAGCTTGTAAACAAACATCTATAAACCGATCTATGCCCGCGTGGCATGATCTCAAAAAGCGGTTCTCGTATAGTCGAGAGCCGCTTTTCTTTCATCGTGGTATAAAACAAATGTTCGTGATACACTAGAAGGAGTGAACGAGGAAAACAAGGACGGATGAAAATATGAACAAATTGATCAAAGAAAAGCTGTCAGTCTTACCTGATCAACCAGGCTGTTACTTAATGAAAGATAGACAAAATACGATCATTTATGTGGGAAAGGCAAAGGTATTAAAAAATAGGGTCCGCTCTTATTTTACAGGATCTCATGATGCCAAAACGCAGCGGCTTGTCAGTGAAATCGAAGACTTTGAATACATTGTCACCTCTTCAAATATTGAGGCACTTATTTTAGAGCTGAATTTAATCAAAAAATATGACCCGAAATACAATGTCATGCTCAAGGATGACAAAACGTACCCTTTTATTAAAATTACGAATGAACGTCACCCTAAGCTGATTGTCACCCGCAATGTGAAAAAGGATAAAGGGAAATACTTCGGTCCATATCCGAACGTACAAGCAGCAAGAGAAACGAAAAAGCTGCTCGACCGTTTATATCCACTTAGAAAATGTGCAACACTCCCTGACCGAGTCTGTCTTTATTATCATCTTGGACAATGTCTTGCTCCGTGTGTGTATGACATTTCTGAAGAAACGAATAAACAGCTCGTCGATGAAATCACAAGATTTCTAAACGGAGGTCATCAGCAAATTAAGAAAGAATTAACAGAAAAGATGCAAGAAGCGGCCGAACAATTAGAATTTGAGCGGGCAAAAGAGCTGAGAGATCAAATCGCATACATTGACTCAACGATGGAAAAGCAAAAGATGACGATGAGTGACTTATCCGATCGTGATGTATTTGCCTATGCTTATGATAAGGGCTGGATGTGTGTCCAAGTTTTCTTCATCAGACAGGGGAAATTAATCGAACGTGATGTCAGCCTATTTCCGATGTATCAAGACCCTGAGGAAGAATTTCTCACGTTTATGGGGCAGTTTTATGAAAAAAACAACCACTTTTTGCCGAAGGAAATTTTGGTACCAGACAGCGTCGATCAGGAGCTGATTGAGCAATTGCTTGAAACGAATGTTCATCAGCCGAAAAAAGGAAAGAAAAAGGATTTGCTTTTACTTGCCCACCAAAACGCCAAAATTGCTCTCAAAGAAAAGTTTTCGCTTATAGAGCGTGATGAAGAACGGACGATTGGTGCAGTGAAGCAGCTTGGAGATGCACTTAATATTTATATGCCATACCGGATTGAGGCATTTGATAACTCCAATATTCAAGGAGCAGACCCCGTATCCGCTATGGTTGTCTTCCAAGACGGGAAGCCGTATAAAAAAGAATACCGAAAATACAAAATTAAAACCGTTGAGGGACCCGATGATTATGCTTCCATGCGTGAAGTCATTAGAAGGCGGTATACCCGTGTGTTAAAAGATGAACTGCCGCTTCCTGACTTGATTTTAATCGACGGAGGAAAAGGACAAATCAACGCAGCCATAGATGTGCTCGAAAATGAATTAAATCTGTCTGTTCCTGTGGCAGGTCTAGTGAAAGATGAAAAACACAGGACATCGAATCTGATGATGGGTGATACGCTTGAAATTGTTGCGCTCGAACGAAATAGTCAGGCCTTTTATTTATTGCAGCGTATTCAAGATGAAGTGCACCGGTTTGCGATTAGTTTTCACCGGCAGCTGCGAGGGAAGAATGCTTTTCAGTCTATTCTAGACGATGTCCCAGGTATCGGGGAAAAGCGTAAAAAGCAGTTGCTTAAACATTTTGGCTCTGTGAAAAAGATGAAAGAAGCCTCTATCCAGGATTTTCAGGACGCTGGTATTCCGAAACAAACGGCTGAACTTTTAATGGAGGCATTAAAAAAATAGATTGTACTTTTTCCAAAAGTCTGTTAAGATGTGACTAATTTAATAAATGAACGTGTTGTTTGTTGAAGATAGAGGTGCGAACTTCAAGAGTAAGCCTTCAGAGATCGAGGGGATCTAGGAAGAGGGCTGAAAGGGGAGCGTCGCCGAAGTGAATAAAATCCACTCATTTTATTCGCTGGCTGTACATTGAAGAAATGTAGGGCTGTCAAGAATGTATTTCTTGGAGGGCTATCTCATTGTTTGCATCGTTTGATGATGATTTTAAAGCAATGGGAGATTTGTTCTCTCATTGCTTTTTTATTTGCAGTGCAGAGAGCAATCTCCGCAGCCTCTTCTCTCACACGTGATCTTTTGAAAAAGGGTGGTAGACATGGGACTAATTGTACAAAAATTTGGTGGAACATCTGTTGGATCGACAGAAAAAATTCGCAATGCCGCAGAGAGAGTCATCGCTGAACGCGAGGCAGGAAATGATGTGGTCGTGGTTGTGTCTGCGATGGGCAAATCAACGGATGTTTTAGTAGATTTAGCGAAAGAACTCACAGACGAACCAAGCAAAAGAGAAATGGATATGCTGCTCACGACTGGAGAACAAGTGACCATTTCGTTACTGGCCATGGCACTGCAAGCAAAAGGCTATGATGCCATTTCCTTTACAGGCTGGCAAGCTGGGATGAAAACAGAGAAGGTGCACGGAAATGCAAGAATCGTGGACATCGATGAAGTAAGAATCAAAGAAGAACTGAGTGCGGGAAAAGTCGTCGTTGTAGCAGGTTTCCAAGGAATTGCGGATGATCTACATATTACAACACTTGGGCGTGGTGGATCAGATACGACAGCAGTGGCACTAGCTGCGGCACTCAAAGCGGACAAATGTGATATTTATACGGACGTACCAGGTGTGTTTACAACAGATCCTCGTTATGTGCCGTCTGCGCGAAAACTTGCAGGAATTTCATACGATGAAATGCTTGAGTTAGCCAATTTAGGAGCAGGTGTGCTGCATCCGAGAGCGGTCGAATTTGCGAAAAATTATCAAATCCCACTAGAAGTCCGTTCTAGTATTGAAAATGAATCGGGTACGTTAATTGAGGAGGAATCATCCATGGAACAAAATTTAGTTGTAAGAGGCATTGCATTTGAAGATCAGATGACACGCGTGACGGTATGTGGCCTTTCAAGCGGTTTAACAACGCTATCGACTATTTTTACGACACTTGCAAAGCAAAATATCAATGTTGATATCATTATTCAGTCTGTCACAAGCACCAATCAGACCTCCATCTCTTTCTCTGTGAAAACGGATGATTTGACTAAAACAGTTGAAGTATTAGAAGAATATAAAGGAGCGCTTGGCTATGAGCAGATCGAGACAGAAAGCAAATTAGCCAAAGTATCTATCGTTGGCTCTGGTATGGTCTCAAACCCAGGCGTTGCGGCTGAAATGTTCGCTGTGTTAGCTCAAAAAGACATTCAAGTGAAAATGGTCAGTACGTCTGAGATCAAAGTCTCAACAGTCGTTGATCGTGAAGATATGGTGAAAGCTGTAGAAGCCCTTCATGATGCGTTTGAATTATCAAAGGTGAGCGCCGCTGCTCATTCTTAAATCTTCAAAAGAGGTGTATCCCATAAAAAGATACACCTCTCAGCGTGTAGCCAAACCCTCGCATTCTTTGTCAGTCCTGCGTACTGGTGCTCACGAATGTCAAATTCGCTCCGCTCCAGTACTCGTCTTTCCTAGACTGCAAAGGTTTTCTATCACGCTGAAAAGAAGACAAAGGGCTAAAATCAAGTTCATTTTAGCCCTTTGTCAACAATCTGAAAGGTGTATCCCATAAAAAGATACACCTCTTTTTTATATTGGAAATCATCAGCATATGAAGAAAGAAAAACATGCGTAAACCGGTACCCCAAGTGTGCTATGATAGAAGGGCATATAAAAAAGGCGTGACACGAAGTCCTCGCCTTTCAGGTGCAGTGTTAGCTAGGGTCTCTTAAATCCCATTTAACGGTCAAAATGACTTTATCAGCACGCTTTTTTACTTGTTCATAGGATTCAGCCACGTGCTCATTGAGCAGCTGAATCTGTTCAGCAATAAAACCTGCTTCCATTTGAAAGCATGGCTCCTTTTGATAGCTGAGTCGATTCGATACAAGTGGACCTTCGAGCTCAAACTCAATTTCCTGTTTTTTAGAATGGACCATCGTGAGAGTTCCCCATCCGGCATCATGGAAAAATTCGGGGATCTTCTCCCATGACTCTTGAGGAAATTTACGAGCAAGTAGCTTACCCGCAAAATACATCATAGATGAATGATCCTGACCAAGAATGTCAGGCAGCAGAACTTCGCGTATCAGCTCGTAGGCAAATCCATTGATTTCAATTTCTTTTAGCTGTTCTAAGTTAGATTCGAATTTATTCATTGTATGGCTCCCCTCTTTCAACAATTTATTATAGCTTATGTGGGCATATGATGACAGAGTTTTCCCTGAAGTCTAAGAAATTCTTATTGTAGTAAAACGAATTTTGATTTAAAACTTTTAAATTTCGGAAAATTTTAATTTATGTACGCGGTTTCTTGACGCTTTTTTGACATAGGAGTAAAATGAAATTGTCAATAAATTTGAATAAAGTGCTTACAATTGAAAGAAGCGGGGGTAAGACAATTTTCAAGCAATTGCACTTTTTTTACTAGGGGGTAAAGTAATGTCGGGGAACAAAGAATTTTTTTATCGGAGATTGCATTCTTTGCTTGGCGTCATTCCGGTCGGTCTATTTTTAGTACAGCACTTAGTGATTAACCACTTTGCGACGAATGGACCAGAGGCGTTTAACAAAGCTGCACACTTTATGGAACAGCTTCCATTCAGATATGCACTTGAGCTGTTCGTGATTTTCTTACCACTGATCTATCATGCTGTTTATGGGGTGTACATAGCCTTTACGGCACAAAACAACACGTCTCGCTTCAGTTACTTAAGAAACTGGTTGTTCAGACTGCAACGGATTACAGGTATCATCACATTGATTTTTGTCACTTGGCACGTATGGGAAACACGCATTCAAGCGCAGCTTGGAGCTGAAGTAAACTATGACATGATGGCGAATATTTTAAGCTCTCCATTTATGCTAGGTTTCTATATTGTCGGCGTTTTATCTACTATTTTCCACTTTGCTAATGGCTTGTGGTCATTTGCTGTCAGCTGGGGAATTACAGTTTCACCACGCTCACAAAGAATCTCCACATATGTGACATTAGGTATATTTATAGCGCTTTCATATGTAGGGCTAAGAGCAATTTTCGCTTTTGTTTAAGAGGAAATAGATTAGTAGAAGAGGGAGAGGGGCTACAATGAGTAATTCTAGCATCATCGTTGTCGGAGGCGGCTTAGCTGGTCTCATGGCAACTATCAAAGCAGCAGAAGCGGGAACAGCTGTTAAACTATTTTCAATCGTACCTGTAAAACGTTCGCATTCTGTTTGTGCACAGGGCGGAATTAACGGAGCGGTCAATACAAAAGGTGAAGGAGATTCACCTTACGAGCATTTTGATGACACGGTATATGGCGGAGACTTTTTAGCTAATCAGCCGCCAGTAAAGGCAATGTGTGAAGCAGCGCCGTCCATTATCCACTTACTTGATCGTATGGGTGTAATGTTTAACAGAACACCAGAAGGATTACTGGACTTCCGCCGTTTCGGGGGAACACAGCACCACCGTACAGCATTTGCTGGTGCGACAACAGGTCAGCAGTTATTATACGCACTAGATGAGCAGGTTCGCCGCTATGAAGTAGCGGGGCTTGTGACGAAATATGAAGGCTGGGAATTCCTTGGCGCTGTCTTAGATGACGAAGAAGTATGCCGAGGCATTGTCGCACAGAACTTGACGACAATGGAAATCGAATCCTTCCGTTCAGATGCTGTCATCATGGCAACAGGCGGCCCTGGTATCGTATTCGGTAAATCAACGAACTCCATGATTAATACCGGATCAGCTGCATCGATCGTTTATCAGCAAGGTGCTCATTATGCTAATGGAGAATTCATTCAAATTCACCCAACAGCGATCCCAGGAGATGACAAGCTGCGTCTCATGAGTGAATCAGCTCGTGGTGAAGGTGGACGTGTTTGGACATATAAAGACGGAAAACCTTGGTACTTCCTTGAAGAAAAGTACCCAGCATACGGGAACCTTGTACCGCGTGACATTGCAACGCGTGAAATTTTCGACGTATGTGTTGAGCAAAAGCTTGGCATCAACGGAGAGAACATGGTGTACCTAGATCTTTCTCACAAAGATCCAAAAGAGCTTGATATTAAGCTTGGTGGAATCATTGAAATCTATGAAAAATTCATGGGTGATGACCCGCGTAAGCTTCCGATGAAAATTTTCCCGGCTGTTCATTATTCAATGGGCGGATTATGGGTTGATTATGATCAAATGACGAATATCAAAGGCTTGTTTGCTGCAGGAGAATGTGATTACTCTATGCACGGCGGAAACAGACTTGGTGCAAACTCATTGCTTTCTGCGATTTACGGTGGAATGGTTGCTGGACCAAATGCTGTGAAATACATTAGCGGTCTTGAAAAGTCTGCAGAAGATTTATCATCTGCAACATTCGACAGTGCCGTGAAGAAAGAGCAGGAGAAATGGGACAACATCCTTAGCATGGATGGCACAGAAAATGCATATGTGCTTCATAAAGAGCTTGGAGAATGGATGACGGACAACGTGACAGTGGTTCGTTACAACGAGAAGCTCTTAAAAACAGATCAGAAGATTGAAGAACTGATGGAGCGCTATAAGCATATTAACATCAACGATACAGCTTCATGGAGCAACCAAGGCGCTGCCTTCACGCGTCAGCTTGACAACATGCTTCAGCTGGCACGTGTGATTACGATTGGGGCTTACAACCGGAATGAAAGCCGAGGCGCACACTATAAACCGGAATTCCCAGAAAGAAACGATGAAGAATTCCTAAAAACAACGATGGCTACGTTCAAAGGGAAAAACCAAAAACCTGCATTCCACTATGAGGACGTCGATGTATCGTTAATTGCACCTCGTAAACGAGATTACTCGAAGAAAAAGGTGGAGAAATAAGATGAGTGAAAAAAACACGATTCAATTTATTATCACACGTCAAGATACAGCAGATGGCAAGCCTTATGATGAGGAATTCGAAATCCCTTACCGTCCGAATATGAACGTCATTTCCGCACTCATGGAAATCAGACGTAACCCGGTCAATAAAAAAGGTGAAAAAACAACGGCGATCAACTGGGACATGAACTGTCTTGAAGAAGTATGCGGCGCTTGTTCTATGGTCATTAATGGAAAGCCTCGCCAGTCTTGTACAGCACTGATCGATCAGTTAGATCAGCCGATTCGTCTTCAGCCGATGAAAACGTTCCCGGTTGTGAGAGACTTGCAGGTTGATCGAAGCCGTATGTTCAATTCATTGAAAAAAGTCAAAGCATGGGTGCCAATCGATGGCACATATGATCTTGGACCTGGACCAAGAATGCCTGAGAAAAAGCGTCAATGGGCGTATGAGCTTTCAAAGTGTATGACATGTGGTGTCTGCCTTGAAGCTTGTCCAAACGTGAATGATAAGTCTTCCTTTATGGGCCCTGCACCGCTTTCACAAGTTCGTCTATTTAACGCACATCCGACAGGTGCAATGAATAAGTCTGACCGTTTAGAAGAAATTATGGGTGATGGCGGTCTTGCAAACTGCGGGAACTCTCAAAACTGTGTGCAGGCTTGTCCGAAAGGAATCCCGCTCACAACATCAATTGCAGCACTTAACCGAGATACAACTTTACAAGCTTTCCGTAACTTCTTCGGAAGCGATCACGCAGAATAACATCACATTCAGTCCTCCTTGCCAATCATGATGAGTGTTTACAAGAGGCTGGATGCAAAACATAACAAACGCCTCTTCC
Source organism: Bacillus sp. 22483 (assembly GCF_052044605.1). Lineage (NCBI taxonomy): Bacteria > Bacillati > Bacillota > Bacilli > Caryophanales > Bacillaceae > Bacillus > Bacillus sp. 22483. Next base: position 224,124 of record NZ_JBQENU010000006.1, read on the forward strand.
AATACGGGAGAGGCATTTTGTTTGCGAATAAGGAGTGGATCAAATGAGGCTGCCGTCATATATTGAAGAGCCGTTTGAAGAGTGGAGGGCATCGTTTCGTTTTTATGTGGAAACAACCGTCCGTTTTTCAGAAACGGATATGTTTGGTCACATGAACAATGTCACCCCGTTTGTGTATTTTGAAGAGGCACGGATTGCCTTCTTTCAAAAAACGGGAATTGTAGATAAACGAATGAAGCGAGCGAGAGAGACGATTACGGTCGTGGCAAACCTTCAATGTGATTACATCAAGCAAGTGGAAATCGGTGAGAGGCTGCGTGTGTATGTAAAGCCAGAAAAGGTTGGATCAAGCTCTCTCATCCTTCATTATTTAGGAGAGAATGAACAGCAAGAACCGTGTTTTACAGGCTCAGTCACGATGGTGCAAATAAGTAAAGACACCGGTGCCCCTGTACCGTTTACAGAAGAGGAAAAAGAGACTTTTCAGGCCCAGCGACATTAAAGAATCACGGTCACATGTTTCATTTTGTTATAATAAAAGAATCATAATGAAGAAGAAACAAAAGGAGAGCACATGAAGATTTTTCAATACGACACCATTGATAGTACAAATAATGAAGCGAAAAGGCTTATTCAGCAAGGAGAAACCCCTTCATTTGCTGTATATGCCCGGCAGCAGACAGCAGGGAGAGGCAGGCTTGGCAGACCGTGGGAAACGCCTACAGGGAATGTAGCTGTCACGATGACAGTAAAACCGCCAGTAGATATCTCCACCCAATCAACGATTGCCCCGCTGACGGCACTTGCCATTTATGATGTACTCAAACCACTCATGAGAGCAGAGGATCAACTGGCGATCAAATGGCCAAATGATCTATTGATTAATGAAGCGAAAGTATCTGGCACATTAATTGAAGCAGACCGGAGCGCCATTTACATCGGTGTGGGCATCAATGTAGAGACAAAGCCGGAGCGCGTTCCGTATAAAACCGTTTGCCTATCAGAACTGACTGAGGTGAAAGCGGACCAGCTAGTGAAAGATTTGGCAGCGGCCTTTGAAAAATACCATGCACGCTGGCAAATGGAAGGATTTGAAGCCCTCACTGCCCTTTATAACAAACGATTATATCGGCTAAATCAACCGCTTCGTATTTCATTAGATCGTGAAAAGCAAACATGGCAGGAAGGGATTTGCTGTGGTGTGAACCGATATGGTCATATTCAGTTAAAAGATGATCAAGGACATATAAAAGCCCATTCAGCAGGAGATATTGATGCACCGCCCAAGTAGCCCAATTTCTCGTTCGATTATTCGGTGTTAGAACGGAGTTGCTTTAAGATTTTCACACTGAAAAAAAGACAAAGAGCTAAAATCAGTTCATTTTAGCTCTTTGTCGACATGATGACGTCTCATTTATGCTTCTCTTTTTATTTGAGGTTGAACCATGTAGTCTTTTTTTGTAAAGACCACTCCATCTAGGATTTCTCTTGCGGTTCGAATGACTTTCACTCTGTTTTGTGAGATATCAATTTCAGTTTGCATAATACCAGCAGGATGACCAATTCGAAGTGTATCATCTTGACCTTGAAAAAGCTGTGCCGGAAGCGTTTGATCCATGAAACAGCTGGCTGACACACAGACAGATCCGGTAATGGCAAGTGCTTGGTGCGGTCTTTGCATCGATAGCATTCGAACGATGATGTCCATATCTGCTGCTCTTCTCAATATTCCATTTGTATCTACATAATCAGCAGGCTCGCTAATAATTGCAAGCTTTGGAACAGCTGGAGACTGTAATGTAGCCAGTTCTTTTGGTGCGAAGTGACACATTTCAGCAGCGACGGAACGAATCTCTTCTAAATCATCCAGCAATTCGTCTGTAAACTCCTCAGGCAATTCAGTTCCTTTTAATTGAATATCTTTGGCACGGACAAAGGCGATTGGATTTGCAATGTCAACGATTGAGATCGGAATCTCTCCAAACTTTGTCTGGATCGTATCCATTTTGTTTCCAGTCGGAAAGGTTTTACCTGTGACAGCGCCTTCAGGTTTCTCAAAGGATAAATAAATGGGAGAACCTGTTCCTTTCACTCCTGGAATTTCTGCCTGTCCTTCAAATTTTACTTCTCCGTTCTCGACTTCTACCTCTGCCACAATGATTTTATTCGTGTTGGTATTCAGAATACGTACTGTTGTGACAGGCTCAACTGCTTGGACAAGCCCTTTAATGATGGCATACGGCCCAACCGCTGATGAGATATTCCCGCAGTTTCCTTTAAAGTCGACAAATCTTTCATTGATGCTGACTTGTGCAAACGTATAGTTCACATCCACATCTGGACGAGTGGCTTTATCGATAATGGCCACCTTACTTGTTAAAGAATTACCGCCCCCGATTCCATCAACTTGCAGCCGGTCAGGGCTGCCCATAATGTCTAATAGAAATGCTTCGAGCTCATCGTGTTCATATGGTGCATCATTGGCTTGAATGAAGACCCCTTTGCTTGTACCGCCTCGCATGATTGTGATTGGAACTTTTCTCATTGCTCTCACCCTCAATTGTTTAGTTACTATTTATCTAATCAAAATGGTAAAGTATAATAAGAAATAAGTTAAATACATTATTTTAAGATAAACTGATAAAATATTTTTATAACAAGGTCAAAAGGAGGGCACACAATGGATGAGAAAGACTGGCGGTTTTTAAAGGTGTTATATGAAGAGAAGAACATCACAAAAGCGGCAGAAAAATTATTTGTCTCGCAGCCTGCCTTAAGTTATCGATTGAAACAGCTTGAAGAGGAGTTTGACATGAAGCTTTTCTTTAAAAGAAAACGAGGCATTGAATTTACATCAGAGGGCGAATACTTGGCTAAATACGCAAATGACATGCTCAAGCAGCTCCAGCAAACGAAAGATGGCATGCTCAATATGCAAAAAAAGGTCAAAGGAACGATCAGGTTAGGGGTGTCGAGTAACTTTGCTCAATATAAATTGCCGGAAATTTTAAGAGAGTTTTCTAAGCAGTATCCACATGTTCAATTTATGGTGAACACAGGATGGAGCACAAAAGTCATGGATTTATTAGGGACATCAAGTGTACATTTAGGGATTTTAAGAGGAGATTACGACTGGAATGGAGAGCGATTTTTGCTTGATAAAGAACGGCTTTGTATCATTTCAAAATCAGAAATACAGCTAAAGGATCTTCCTAAGCTGCCGCTCATTGACTATCACACGGATAGTTCATTAAAACGATTGATTAACAGATGGTGGCAGGAGACGTTCACGATGCCTCCGCTTGTGACAATGGAGACAGACAGGCAAGATACATCAAAAGAGATGGTGAAGCATGGTTTAGGTTATGCTATTGTCCCGGAAATTTGTCTCAGACCAAGTGATGAGCTATTTGTAAAAGGTCTTTCGTATAAAGATGGACAGCCTGTTTTAAGAGATACATGGCTCATGTACCAGCCGGATTCTCTTCATTTGTCTGTTGTGAAAGCATTCATTGAGTTTTTAAGAAGTCAGCAAGGCTAATTATAAAAAAAATTTATTGAATAGACGAAAAAATCGATATTTTCATTATAAAAAAAGCTATTATATCCTTGAAATAGAAAGCGCTAACATTTCGGGCCACAAGTGCAAAAGGGGCGCTTGTGGATCGTGTAAAGAAGAGGATGGAGGGATATGAAGTGCTAGCTATTTTAGGGATCTTGATGGTCGTGACTTTTACATTTCTTATTATGACAAAACGTATGCATCCGGTGGTGGCTCTCACCGTTGTGCCAATCATCTTTGCATTAATCGGTGGATTTTACAGCGGATTAGGGGACATGATGCTTGATGGACTCAAGACCGTTGCACCATCTGCTGCTTTATTGTTATTTGCCATCTTATTTTTCGGTGTCATGCTGGATGCTGGATTGTTTGACCCATTGATCAAACTGATTTTACGTCTTGTGAAAGGCGATCCGGTCAAAATTGCTTTTGGGGTAGCGATTTTGTCTATGCTTGTTGCATTAGATGGTGATGGGACCACAACGTACATGATTACCGTATCAGCTATGCTGCCACTTTTCTTAAGAATTGGGATGAACCCGCTGATTTTAGGGACGATTTCACTATTATCACTAGGCATTATGAGTGGAATGACGCCTTGGGGCGGTCCAGCTACTCGTGCGATTGCTGCACTTGGTTTAGATGCAGCGGAATTCTTCATTCCATTACTCCCGACGATGATAGGGGGCGGTCTTTTTATCCTTTTTACAGCGTATGTTCTTGGAAAAAAAGAACGGAAGCGCATTGGGGTTGCCGAGATTCAGTATAAAGAAGAGGTCTCGATTTCTCCTGAATTGGCGGCATCAATTGAAGATGGGGTAGCTGATATGAAGAGACCAAACTTGATTTGGATTAACTTCTTCCTGACGATTGCTGTCATGGTCACACTTGTATTGGATATCGTACCGATTCCTGTACTCTTTCTCATTGGCTTTGTCATTGCGCTTATGATCAACTATCCAAAAGTTGAAGATCAGCGTGAGCGGATTTTATCGCATGCAGGAAATGCTTTAACGGTCATTACCCTTGTGTTTGCAGCAGGAATTTTCACAGGCATTTTTTCGGGAACAAAAATGGTGGAGTCCATTGCTAACTTGGTCATTTACATGATTCCAGATTCATACAGCTCATTTTTTCCGCTCATTGTCGCTTTGACGAGTATGCCATTTACATTTGTTCTTTCAAATGATGCTTATTATTTCGGGGTGCTGCCAATCTTAGCTGAAGCCGGCGCAGCTTACGGAATTGATCCAGTGGAAATTGCGCGCGCCTCTATTATCGGACAGCCTGTCCATTTACTGAGTCCGCTTGTCGCTTCCACATTACTGCTTGTGAGTATGCTGAATAAAGATATTGGTGATTTGCAAAAGTACGCACTGCTATGGACCGTACTCACAGCCCTGTTTACAACACTTATTGCTCTTTTAACAGGAGCTATTTCGATATTTTAAAAGCTTGTTTGATCAAGGACGATGTCTCTATAGGGGACTCGTCCTTTTTTGTGCGGTTTGAAGGGGAGGAAATTGGACGCTCATCTGCGGGAATTCTCGATTTTAACGTCACCTACCTCAAGTACCCGGCATATGATATCTCGACTATACAGAATCCCATTCTATAGAGACTAGAGCTCTCACCTTAGCAAGGAGGGTTACAATACTTGAAGGAGAAAGAGTTTCAATCCAAGCCGCTATTAACCAAAAGAGAAAGAGAAGTATTCGAATTGCTCGTCCAAGATAAAACAACAAAAGAAATTGCAAGCGAGCTTTTTATTAGCGAAAAGACTGTTCGAAATCATATTTCGAATGCCATGCAAAAGCTAGGAGTCAAAGGTCGTTCACAGGCCGTAGTCGAGCTTCTGCGTATGGGTGAGCTAGAGCTCTAACGTCAGCCGGTTTTCCTTCCGCACCAGGGAGGAGCCGGTTATTTCTATATGGTTTCCATGAGTCTCTTCTTGCAATTTCTTTGAAAAACGAGGAAAATAGGAATGTACGTTTTAATCAAAGTGAGATGCTATAGTGAGGTATCAATGAAATGGAAACGAATGAGTCAGGCCATGTTGCAGAAATTGAAAAATCATTGCGCCATATTGCTGCAATCATTAAGCAAAAAGGTAGAGAAATTCTGAATCAATATACGATTACACCTCCTCAATTTGTGGGGCTTCAGTGGCTTTATGAATTCGGAGATATGACAATAGGTGAGCTATCACAAAAGATGTATTTGGCTTGCAGCACGACAACCGATTTAATTGATCGAATGGAAAAAAGTGAACTTGTTGAACGGGTGAAAGATCCGTCTGACCGCCGCGTGGTTCGCATTCATTTATTGCCTGAAGGTGAGCGGATCATTCAAGAAGTGATTGTCAAACGCCAAGAATACGTCAGTGAACTTCTAGGGGCTTTCTCAGAAGAAGAAGCCATCGTTTTCAACCAATCTTTAACGAAACTACAGCAGCAAATGAAAAGAAAATGAGGCGATTTTGTTGGATCAACCAATCGGCGTGATTGATTCCGGCGTAGGCGGTTTAACCGTTGCGAAGGAAATCATGAGACAACTGCCAAAAGAAAAGATTATTTATGTAGGCGACACAAAACGATGTCCATACGGCCCTCGAGCAGAAGAAGAGGTTCTTCAATATACATGGGAAATGGCGCACTACCTATTAAGACACCACCATATTAAAATGCTTGTCATTGCGTGTAACACTGCGACGGCGATAGCACTTGATGAAATTAAAGCAACACTTGATATCCCGGTCATTGGCGTAATCCAGCCCGGAGCCCGCACAGCGATCAAGGTCACAAACAATCAGCATATTGGCGTCATCGGCACAGTCAATACGATCAAAAGTGAGGCCTATAAAGAAGCACTGCTTTCTTTAAAAGCAGGACTAACTGTTCAAAGTTTGGCATGTCCATTGCTTGTGCCATTTGTGGAAAGTGGTACGTTTTTAGATCATGCAGCAGATGAAGTCGTAAAAGCTTCTCTTGAACCGATGAAAAAAACAGGCATTGATACGCTCATTCTTGGTTGCACGCACTACCCGATTTTAAAAGAACCGATTCAGCGCTTTATGGGCAGTGGCGTCAACATCATTTCTTCAGGAGACGAGACAGCGAGAGAAGCGAGCACAATTCTTTCATATAAAGGGCTGTTAAATGATTCGAAGGAAGAGCCTGTTCATACTTTTTATACAACAGGGCAGCAACAAAACTTTCAAAACATCGCTCAAGACTGGTTCGGCTACCTGCCAGGAAAGGTCGAAACGGTTTCGCTTGAACACGTATATCAGCAATAACCTACTTCTCATGGAAGTGGGTTATTTTTTTATGAAAAGGGTCTAATCCTCTGAGGGAGCTCGTATACATACTAGTACAAACCACTAGAGGAGGGTGAAGTATGCTGAAAAAAGGAACTACAGCAGCTGTTACGTGTATTGCGTCAGCCATGCTTTTATCAGGATGCGGATTGTTTCAAACAGACCAAGCGAAAACAGAGATTGATCCACCACAAAATGTCACGTTTGTGAAAGAAAATAAAGAAGAGAAACAAACAGCCAAAGAAGGAAAAGAAGAGAAGCAAGCAGATACCGTCATGAGAGAATTATATTTAATTGATAAAAATGGATATGTTGTGTCTCAATCCATTCCGCTGCCGAAAAACGAAGGAAGTGCGAAACAAACACTTGAATACCTCGTAGACGGGGGACCGATTTCTAACCTGATGCCAAATGGATTCAGAGCCGTGCTGCCGGCGGACACGAGCGTATCTGTCGATATTAAAGATGGCACAGCGGTTGTGGATTTCTCAAATGAATTCAAAAACTATAAAAAAGAAGACGAACAGCGCATTTTACAATCAGTCACTTGGACATTAACGCAGTTTGATTCGGTAGCGAAAGTCAAATTAAAGATGAATGGCCATGAATTAAAAGAGATGCCTGTGAATGGGACACCGATTTCAGATGATTTAAGCAGAGAGGACGGCATTAATATTCAGCACGAGGCTGCGGCTGATATGACATCGACAAAGCCTGTGACTGTCTACTATTTAGCTGAATCTGATAAACAGACGTACTATGTCCCTGTGACCAAAAGAGCACCAAAAGAAGAGGATGATCCAATTACAGCAGCCATTGATGAGCTCGTCTCTGGGCCAAGCAAAACAAGCCAATTGCTGACAGACTTTGATCAAGATGTGAAGCTCAATGATGTCCCGAAAGTAAAAGACGGTCATGTGACACTAGATTTCAATGAATCCATTTTTGGCAGTGCAGATGAAAAGAAAAAAGTCATTTCACAAAAAGTTCTTGATAGCATTGTGCTGACATTAACAGAGCTGCCAGATGTGAAAAGCGTGTCTGTGAAGGTAAACGGAAAGGCAGAGCTTGTGAACGAAAAAGGAGCAGAGCTCACAAAGCCAGTTTCAAGACCAGAACAAGTGAATACAGGTAGTTTTTAACGTCACACATTGATATAATGGAGAAAATGAGGCATGCACATTCGCTGCCTCTTTTTTATTCCAAGCGATTAGAACGGATCGAGGTTGTCAAAGTTAATAGGAGAACCCCGCTGACACCCGCGCGGAATGTATATTGTAACGGAGGTAAAACATGAGATTAGATGAAAGACAATACGACGAATTAAGAAAAATTGAAATACAGGCAGGCTACATTACGCACCCAGAAGGCTCTGTCTTAATCTCAGCGGGAAATACGAAGGTGATTTGTAACGCATCTATCGAGGACCGCGTACCTCCTTTTTTAAGAGGAGAAGGAAAAGGCTGGATTACAGCAGAATATAGCATGCTTCCAAGAGCAACGGCTCAAAGAACGATAAGAGAATCATCTAAAGGAAAAGTCACAGGACGTACAATGGAGATCCAGCGTTTAATTGGACGAGCTCTACGCGCAGTCGTTGATTTAGAAAAGCTTGGTGAACGCACCATTTGGATTGATTGTGATGTTATTCAAGCAGACGGCGGCACACGCACAGCTTCTATTACAGGTGCATTTGTGGCCATGACACTAGCGATTCAAAAGCTTCAATCAGAAGGCGTTTTGAAAGAAAATCCGATCACTGATTATTTAGCCGCGATATCCGTCGGAATTGATTCTAAACAGGGACTTCTGTTAGATTTAAATTATGAAGAAGATTCTTCAGCTGAAGTGGATATGAATGTCATCATGACAGGCGCTGGACGCTTTGTTGAACTTCAAGGCACTGGCGAAGAAGCGACATTCTCAAGAGAACAGCTAAACGGACTGCTTGATTTAGCCGAAAAAGGCATCAAAGAATTAATTGAAAAGCAAAAAGCAGTGACAGGAGAAGTTATCGAATAAAGAGAAGGGTTTGATCAGGATGAAAACTGCCATCATCGCAACGCACAATGCGGGCAAAGCGAAAGAATTCAAAGCCATTCTTGAGCCAAAAGGATTCACGGTCAAAACACTAGCGGACATCGGATTTACGGAAGAGATCGAAGAAACAGGACATACCTTTGAAGAAAATGCGATTATCAAAGCCGAGGCCATTCAAGCCAAAGCAGGTGAAATGGTGATTGCAGACGACTCGGGTCTGTCGATTGATTACCTTGGCGGAAAACCTGGCGTCTATTCAGCGAGGTATGCGGGCGAGCATAAAAACGATGCCGAGAACGTGGAAAAGGTGCTGAATGAGCTGCGAGGCATAGAAAAAGAAGACCGCACTGCTAGATTCAGATGTGCCCTGGCTGTCAGTATACCGGGCAAAGAGACTCAAACGGTAGAAGGATCAGTAGAAGGCTTTATCGCCGAAGAACCGATCGGCGAAAACGGCTTCGGATACGACCCAATTTTCATCGTCAAAGACAAAGACCAGACGATGGCCGAGTTATCACCAGAGGAAAAAAACAAGATCAGCCATCGAGCGGTCGCGCTTCAAAAGCTTTCATCACTGCTAGACGCAAATGAATAAGGGGGAATGAAGCCATGAAGATACTCATCATTAGTGACAGTCATGGACTCACAGACGAACTTCAAACCATTGCTAAACGGCATGCGGCTGAAGTGGACATGATGATTCACTGCGGAGATTCAGAACTCGAAACGAACCACCCAGCACTCGAAGGATACAAAGTCGTCAAAGGAAATTGTGACTTTATGGGCGATTTTGAAGAAGAGCTCCTGCTCCCACTCGACGGAGGCGGAAAACTATTTCTCACTCACGGACATCTGCATGGCATCAAACAATCCTTGCTTCAAGTCTACTACCGTGCAGAAGAGCTAGGCGCAGACATTATCTGCTTTGGCCACTCGCACATCCCAGGCAGTGAACTGCTAAGAGGAAAACTCCTCATTAACCCAGGCAGCGTGCACCTGCCAAGAGTGCGCAAAGAGCGCAGCTATGCTATACTGACACTAGATGGAAGCGAAGCAAACGTACAGTTTTTCACGGACGAAGGTCACGTCATACTAGACCTCGAAAACACTGTCACATTGGAAGGTATTTCATAAGGGTGCAGCATTTGCCCCTTATGAAAAAACTTTCGAAAAACCGTTGACTTTAAAGAACAATAGTAATATAATAAATCTTGTCGCTGAGGTAATACGCCAAAGCACACTACATAACAACATGTCCCAGTAGCTCAGCAGGATAGAGCAACGGCCTTCTAAGCCGTCGGTCGGGAGTTCGAATCTCTCCTGGGACGTACTAAATTAAAAGTCTGAAATCCTTGATATGAAAGGATTTCAGACTTTTTTGTTTCTTGGAACATAAGGTTGTTTATCGCTTCAAATTAAGGTTTTGGGAGCGGATTGGTAGCTGATTTATTTTCAAGTGTTTCCGTTCCCTGTCTTTGTATCAAAGAACCTATCAAATGGGTGGTTGATTTTTGTTCAGTTGCTTCAATGACTATGAACGTAAATGGATCAAAATCAAAAATGTATAAATTGAAAAATAGAGTTATTTTTGAAAGTAGCGACTAAATATATTTAAAACAGAAACAAATGAAAAGCCTCTCTAATTTAGAGAGGCTTTTCATTTGTTAATCATCACTGTCCAATTCCCATAATTTTTGACCGTCTGCTAAATACACTGCATTTGGTGTATCTTTATAAAGTGAAATTTCAATTAAGGGACTTTTTTCTTGCTTTAACCAATCGTATATATCACAGTCGTTATTAGCGGGGGGCGATAAGATGTTATTAACTTGAAATGCGACTGCGTCATATTCTGTATAATTGACATCGTCATCTTCCAATCCGTTATCTGTTTCATAAAGCGTGTCAGATTCCCCAATAACTTTTAAACCGTTTTTCCATTCTATTATCAAATCGTTATGTTTATATTTTCGTAATGCTGAAATTAATGGATCATATCCCATTCGAATTCTCCTTAATTTATGGTTTTAAAGGCTCTGATGGTACTATATGAGCGCCGTTTTTGCTGTAATGTATTAAGCCTCTAGTAGTCTCTACATACTTACCGGTATCTTTATCATAGTATTTTCCAATCACTTGGCCAAAGTCTACTCTTTCTTTGTGCTCACCTATTTTTGTACCTTTCCCAGCGAACTTATCTAGCAATTCTTGTGCTATTTTATTATCTCCATTGAAAATGCTTTTATTTGGACGGCCATTCGCAACTTCTTGCTTATAGTTAGGTGCATCAGGAATATGTTTCTCTTGAGCGCCTGGTTTTACTTTTGCAGGGAAACCATTTACTTCACGATACGGACCTTTTGGTACGGAATGTTTGCCAAAGGAAGGTGTTTTGACAATCTTCTTGGCTACTTTCTCTCCTTTCATGATTTTGAATGCGTATTTTCCAACTTTAGCGATTTTAGCTACGGGTATCATGTGCAAGCTTGACACTAGACGATCCATGTCAGTAACTTTTTCACCTGTTACAGGGTCTCTCCCTGTGATGACTCGAATTGCATCATTTATTCCTGTAAATTCAACCGCCGTATTTAAGATATTTGAGGGTTGTTCTTCCGCTTTCACATCAGAAATCTTTGTAATGCTTTCAATATTCACTTTGTTTTGGTCCGTTATTCGTAGCCGATAGAGCATTCCATCTCGAATAACGTCAACTGTTTTGGCATTTGCGAAGTCAATCTTTTCATTTATATTATATACTTTTCCATTTACGAACACGGCGTCTTGATTAATTTTATTAGAGGATTTCCTATTTACAACCGTATCCACATTCGATCGCTCTTTATCATTCAGCTTATTAAGCATGATCGTCATTGGATTTCCATCGGGACTGTCTATTTTTTTATTCAATTCGTTTAGGTTACTGCTGATCTTTTTGTCTTCCTTATCTTTGAGAATGGACCCTTTTTGATAGGTGGTGATCCCGATTTTTGCACCAGTGAACATTGTGCCTAGAGTATCTATGTATTCCTTCATTGTTTGTATGGAGTTCTTGGTTTCATTCAAAGCACTGGCTTGTTCCCTGTCAAAGGCATGGAGCGTACCGATGGTTTTTGAGATGTTCATCCAGGCTTTTTGGTAACTGGCTTGAAAAGCAGACTCGTCAACACTTGGTAAATGAATGATATGGCTGACTTTGCCGATGGCGCTGCTCACATCTGACACGATATCAGATACGGCTCGTTCGGTATTTTTTAAACCTTGATCAAGCTCATGATCAAGAAATGATTGAGAGATAAAGCCATTTTCATTTGATTCAAATGCATGAAGTGCATTCTGTACCTTTTGGAGTACGGAGGTGTATTCTCCAATCGTGACTTGAAAGAATTGCAAGAAAGGGATATGGCACTCTGAGTAAAACGCTCGAATCGCTTTTCCAGCTTCCCCCTTTAGTGCGCCATCCAATGAAATGATTCGATTGATTTGGCTTTCAAGGGATTTGATATGTAGTGATTGTTGTATTAACTGTGACAGTGTTTGATCAATTGCATGGTGTAAGGCCTGAACATCTAACGTTTTCATGGCATTCTCCTTTAAAGCTTGGTCGCAATCAATAGAGAGTTTACCATTATTAGGAGGGGTATTGGGGAATAAATACTGAAATTCCGTGAAAATGAAACGATTTACATAGGTGATAATGACTAGATATTGAAGAACGAGTGTGGAACAGTTTGAGAATGTGTGTGTTCAAATAATAAAGACAGAAGAACAACCACCCGTATCATTAGGATTTTACCACTGTTGTATTCTTTCTGAATCTAATCATATTATTGATGAACTTATATAGTTTTCTTTCGAGATTAGTCACAAGATATATTTCTGGAAGGAATGTACGTTCAAAGATAAGCTTAAATAACCCTTCAAGTAGAAAGGTTATTTTAAAGAAGATACTTTATCAGTGAGCTGGCTATTCGAAACAATATTGATCTTGCCGATAAAAAGATTAAAGCACAAAAAGAATGATATGAAATTTGTTAAACAAACACCAATTAACTTAACTTTGTCGTTTGTGGATTAAGACTACCTAATTTTTGTATAAATATAGTATAATAAACATATAAAACCTTTTGGGAAACGGTGATAATGATGAATAGCAATTTTTCATTTTTTCAAGGGAAGTGGGCAGTACTTTCCAATTTAGGAGAAACAGCTGAGAAAAATGTATATCATGACCCACATACAACAGTAATGAAACTACGGTTATTTGCCGAAACATTAACAAAATTTATTCTAGCCGCTGAAAATATTAAGGAAGCATATGGCACGAAACAAGTTGAGCGCATCAATATATTACGTCGAGAAGGAATACTTGAACCAGAGTTAATAGATATCGTTGAAACGCTTCGTCGCAAAGGGAATGTGGCCATGCATGAAGCAGGTTATCAAAAAACAGAAGAAGCGAAATCTTTATTGCATTTGGCTTTTCGTTTGTCGACTTGGTTTATGGAGGTATACGGTGATTGGAATTTTCAAGCTCCAGAGTACATAGAGCCAAATAAACAAACAGGAATAGATACACGACAGCTCCAACAAGAGTATGAAGTGAAAGTGAGGCAGCTTGAAGAGGAATTAGAGACAATTCGCCATCAAGCTGAATTAGAGCAAGCAGATGAGAAAATGAAACGTAGAAAAGCGTCCAAAAACTTCATGCGTAGGCAGCAGCTGACTGAAGATGAAACACGTATCATCATTGATCAGAAGTTACGTGCTGCTGGATGGGAAGTAGACACGAATTTACTAAACTATAAAAAAAACAGGACGCTACCAGAGAAAAACAAACATATGGCCATTGCTGAGTGGAAGGTCGATGGCGGCTGGGTTGATTATGCATTGTTTATTGGACTCAAGCTTGTTGGTTTCATTGAAGCAAAAGCAGAAAAGAAAACGATTCCTGGGGCATTAGATAGTCAAACAAAAGTGTACGCGAAAAATGTCATGCAAGTAGAAGATGAACAGATTACACCAACAACTGGTGATTATCAAGTCCCATTCTTATATGCAACAAATGGTCGCCCTTATTTAAGACAGCTTCAAGAGGAATCGGGTATTTGGTTCTGGGATTCACGCAAACCATTTGAACATGCACGTCCGCTTGAAGGGTGGCATTCACCAGAAGATTTACAGCTTCTTCTTAGCCAAGATGATAAGGATGCGGATAAGCGTCTAGAAGAAGATGATATAACGAAGTTTGGATTGCGTCACTATCAGCAGAATGCGGTTCTGGCTGCAGAAAAGTCGTTAAAAGAAGGAAACAGAAGAATGCTTATTGCAATGGCTACAGGAACTGGGAAAACTCGTACCGCGATTGCGCTTATGTATCGCTTAATTAAGTCTAAAAAGTGTCGCCGCATTCTTTTTCTTGTCGACCGTAATTCACTCGGTAAACAAACAGAGGATTCACTGAAAGATACGAAAATTGAAGGTTACTCGTTTGCTGATATATATGATGTGAAGTCATTAGGCGATCTCACACCGGAAGTTGAAACGAAGGTGCAGATTGCAACCGTGCAGGGAATGGTTCGCAGACTTTTTTATAGCGATAGCGAAAAGCTTCCAAGCGTCGGGCAATATGATTTCATCATTGTAGATGAGGCGCACCGAGGCTATACAAGTGATAGAGAAATGACAGAGGAAGAATTAGAGTTCCGTGATCAGAATGATTATATTAGTCAATATCGGCGCGTTATCGATTATTTTGATGCGGCATGTTTAGGGCTTACCGCAACACCTGCTCTACATACAACAGACATTTTTGGTATGCCAATTTTTAAATATTCATATAGCGAAGCAGTGTTGGACGGATATCTAGTGGACCATGAGCCCCCTTATTTGTTTAAAACAGAACTTTCACAAGTGGGCATCACCTTTGAAAAAGATGAGGAAGTAGAAGTGTATGATGTTGATAAAGGGGAGATTCAACTAGAAAAGTTAGAAGATACTGTGCACTTTGAAGTGGAGCAGTTTAATAAAAAAGTCATTACAGAACCGTTTAACCGTGCAGTTTTAAATAAATTAGTTGATTATATTGACCCTGCAGGTAAAGAAAAAACGCTCATCTTTGCAGCTACTGATCAACACGCAGATCTTGTTGTTCGCTTATTAAAAGAAGCATTTAAAGAACGTGGCGATGACATTGAAGATGATGCCATTATGAAAATCACTGGCTATATCTACAAGCCATTAGATGCCATTAAACGGTTTAAAAATGAGCGACTACCTAATGTCGTTGTTACAGTTGATTTACTCACAACAGGTATTGACGTGCCGCCGATCACAAATTTGGTGTTTTTAAGAAGAATACAATCTCGTATTCTCTATGATCAAATGCTTGGCCGTGCGACTCGCCTCTGCCCAGAGATTGGGAAAACACACTTTAACATCTACGATGCCGTTGGAATATATGACAAGTTGCAACATTATACAGAAATGAAACCAGTTGTGAAGAAACAAAACTTTCGTATTGGTGATTTGTATGATTCTCTTGTAAATGCAACGACTGATGAGGAAGCTTCGTTTTATCGTGATCAATTAGTAGCAAAAATCCAACGTCGCAAACAAAGATTTGATGAAGAAGGCATTGGGAAGTTTGAAGAATTATCAAATGGAAAACATGTGGATGAATGGGTGAAAGAAATTCAAACATACTCACCACAAGAAGCCACACAGCATAATATTCTATTTGAATACATGGAAACGTACCAAGTAACACGTGAAAAACGCTATATATCTGATAAGGAAGATGAAGTAACAGACGTCATTCGTGGGTATGGTGAAGGGAACAAGCGACCAGAAGATTATCTGGATGGTTTTGTTCGATTTATCAAAGAAAATATCAATGAAATTCCCGCTTTGCATCTGATCTGTACACGACCAAAAGATCTAACGAGACAAGATTTGCGAGAACTTATGACGATTTTAGAAACAAAAGGCTTTAAGCAATCTCATTTACAAACCGCTTGGAAACAGACAAAAAATGAGGACATTGCAGCAGATATTATTAGTTTTATTCGCCAAGCTGCATTAGGTGAAGCACTCATTGACCATGAAGCACGTATTAAACAGGCAATGCACAAAGTGTATTCACTGCATGATTGGACGCCAAGACAAAAGAAATGGTTAGAGAGAATAGAAAAGCAATTACTTCAAGTGCCTGTTCTTGCGCCTACCGCAGAAGAGGCATTCTCGGAAGAACCTTTTAGAACGTCTGGTGGCTACAAATTACTGAAACGTGAATTCGGTGATGATATTGATCAAATTGTGAATACGATCAATGAGAACCTTTATATCAGCTAACGATGGTGCCTCTTCATTGAGGCACTTTTTTGGGTTATAATGAAAAGGTTCGCTTTCAACTAAAAATCATCAAATTTGATTTAATAGATTAGAAGCTTTTCAGGAGGAAAAAAGATGAATAACCAAGAAATCGTTCAAAAATTATGGAATTTATGCAATGTACTTCGTGATGATGGTATTACATATCAACAATATGTCACGGAGTTAACCTATATTTTATTTTTAAAAATGATGAAAGAACAGCAAACAGAAAATGTAATACCTGAAGGATATAGATGGGATGATTTGCTAGAAAAAGAAGGGGTAGAACTCAAAACATTTTATCAACATCTTTTAATTAAGCTGGGTAATAGCGAGAATGCTCAATTGCGTCAGATATACACTGATGCTGCTACTAGTATTACTGAACCCAAGAACCTAGAGAAAATTCTGAAGACCATTGATGGCCTTGATTGGTACAACGCAAAAGAAGAAGGTTTAGGTAATTTATATGAAGGCTTGTTAGAAAAAAACGCAAGCGAAACAAAATCAGGTGCTGGTCAATACTTTACACCGCGTGTATTAATTGATGTAATGGTGCAGCTGATTGACCCTAAACCTGGAGAAAGATGCAATGACCCTGCAGCTGGTACATTTGGTTTTATGATTGCGGCAGACCAGTATCTGAAAAATAAGACAGATAACTATTATGATTTAGATCCACAACTGGGCGTTTTCCAAAAGAAAGAAGCATTTACTGGCATGGAACTCGTCACAGGGACTCATCGTCTTGCTCTAATGAATGCATTACTTCATGATATCGAAGGGCGACTGGAACAAGGGGATTCGTTATCTAGTAATGGAAAATGGATGAAAAACTTTGATGTCATTTTAACCAATCCACCATTTGGGACGAAGAAAGGTGGAGAGAGCGTCTCCCGTGATGACCTGACGTTTGAAACTTCCAATAAACAGCTTAATTTTCTACAGTTAATTTATAACGCTTTAAAAGACGATGGTCATGCACGCGCAGCAGTTGTATTACCTGATAATGTCTTGTTTGAAAGCGGGGTTGGTGCACAGATTCGACGCGATTTAATGAATAAATGCAATCTGCATACAATCTTACGCTTACCAACGGGGATTTTCTATGCCCAAGGTGTGAAAACAAACGTCTTATTTTTCACAAGAGAAACAACAGACCAAGATAACACAAAGGATGTTTGGGTATACGATCTCCGCACCAATATGAAGTCATTCGGAAAACGGAATCAGCTAACAATGGCACACTTTGAACACTTCATGAGAGCATATGTAGCAGAAGACCGCTCAAAAGTAGAGGATGAACGTTGGAATGTGTTCACAAGAGAGGACATTGCAAAAAAAGGGGATAGTTTAGATATCGGATTGATTGCAGATGAATCATTATCTTCCTATGACAACTTACCAGATCCAATTGAATCAGCAGAAGAAGCAATTGTAAAGCTTCAGCAGGCTATGGGTTTATTAAATGAAGTGGTTGAGGAGTTGCGTGCTGTTGAAGAGGATGAGGTGGTCAAACAGTGAGTAAGAAAAAGAAGACCATTGAGGAGTTATTGAAAGAAGCACTAGTATCAGATGAACAACAACCGTATGAAGTGCCAGAAAATTGGGTGTGGACTAAACTTGGATGCGTATTTGAACAAGTAAAAGAACAAATTCAACCTACAGGGAACGAAAAGTATATTGGTTTAGAACACATGAATAAAGGAGGAGGTATATTAGAAGTTGGTAATACGGAAGGCGTAAAAAGTAAAAAAGTAGTTTTCAAAAAGAATGATGTATTATACGGGAAGCTACGACCATATCTTAATAAGCATGCTTATGTAGAATTTGACGGGGTAGCATCAACCGATATACTTGTATATCGTAATAAAAATATAAGGGCTAACAAATTATTAAACATGTACTTAGGGTTACCCCAAGTATTACAGTATGCTAACGAAAACAGTAATGGTATAAATCTGCCAAGGGTTTCTCCAAAGGCTATGGATAATATGTTTTTTCCACTCCCGCCATTTCATGAACAAAAACGAATTGCTGACAAAGTAGAGCGGCTTATAAGTAAAATTGATGAAGCAAAGCAGTTGGTTGAGGAAGCGAAGAAAACGTTTGAACTTCGTCGAGCGGCTATTTTGGATAAGGCGTTTCGTGGGGAATTGACTAGGAAGTGGAGAGGGGAAAATGCTGATATAACTACGGCTAATGAATGGATTGAACAAATAAATTTATTAAAAGAAGGAACAAAAACAAAGTATAAAGACCAATTAGACTCAAGTATTTTAGAAAAGCTATATGAATTGCCAAGAGAATGGAAGTGGGTGCGCTTAAATGATCTAATTGAAGCATCCACATATGGCACATCTGCTAAAACAAATGATGACGTAACTGGAACACCAGTATTAAGAATGGGGAATATTGTTGATGGTTATCTTGAACTAAATAACTTGAAGTATCTCCCGAACAATCATGAAGATGTTTTAAAATATGATTTACAAACTAATGATTTATTATTTAATAGGACGAATAGTTATGAATTAGTTGGTAAAACGTCTGTAATAACAGAAGATGTCTCAGAGAGATTTACATTTGCATCTTATCTAATCAGAGTTCGATTGTTTTATAAAGATTTTTTAGCTAGTTATGTTTCTCATTATATTAATAGCCATGTAGGACGTAAAATACTTCTATCAATGGTTACCCAACAGGTTGGACAAGCTAATATTAACTCACAAAAACTGGCTTCTTTACCGATTCCTTTGCCTTCGCAGGAAGAAGTTATGGAAATTACAAGCTGGCTTAATAATTATCGAGAACTAGAAAGCAAACAAAAAGAAATGATTCTAGTAGAAGAGAATACTGAAGCACTAAAGCAATCTATCCTCTCTAAAGCATTCCGAGGTGAACTGGGAACAAATGACCTAGGTGAAGAAAGTGCTATTGAATTGCTGAAAGACGTGCTACAAGAACAAGTAAAATAGTTATAGGAAGGGCATCCAAATTAATTGGATGTCTTTTATGGTTGCATACATGCCAAGTTGTGGTATTGGGTATGTTGGTGTTTTGGTTTGATACAGAAACCACTCTCATTCACAAACTGACAATCGGTAAATTTCTGCCCACTACATCTCTCTTTCTTTACATAAAGGATATGGGGGATATTCCTACATTTTCACTGGGGAGATGAAGGAGGTAAACCTATAGTCGGTTCATCCACACAGCATGAAAAGAATTGACTTTTTCGAAACGAATCTAATTATAGTCTATTTGAACGTGAACGAATAGCGGATATATAAAGTAGCTCAGCAGGATAGAGCAACGGCCTTCTAGGCCGTCGATTGGGAGTTCGAATCTCTACTGGGACGTATGATGATTTGAAACTGTTAAAAAGCCAAAAACATTGATGAATCAAAGTTTCTGGCTTTTTTATTTTTTTCCTATTGTTTAACAAAGTATTTTAGCGATCTTTTATGACTCGAGTCCAACAGGATGGTCAGGCTAAAATCAACTTTAAAGTGGATTTAATATTTGGTGTTTATGAAAACGCAAGTTATCTTAAGAACCAATTAGCCCCGGAGAAATTTGTTCAACCCTTGCCCAATCAAATATGGTTTCGATTTGCATTTGATTCTTGCAATTTATTTTTAGAGATCCTTCATTTTCTGTTGTGCTAATCTCAAAATGATCAATTATATTATTATTTCCTAAATGATTAATTTTTAAATCTGTTACACCAATGAATGATAATTCAACGTAGACAACATCAAAATTCCCCCAACGTTTAGGTTTATTCTTCACGGAGTCTTTTGTCATTAGTCTTATAAATAGAGTAGGACCATCTCTGTTTAAATCAACATTCATGATCTCTGCATTTTTAAATTGTGGGATCTCCCCAAAAATTTGAGTCATCGCTTGTGGGTTCATAAACTTTTCTTCTCTAATCATTTGGAAACTCCTCGTTTGGGTTATTTATTGTTTCTTCTTTCAAAATAATAATGGTCTTCTACACCTTCAACTTTACCATTGCGTGTGTTGTTTTCAGGTCTTACATTGTGGTGTGAAGGTTGGTTTCCGACGCCTCCTTCTCCAAAATCGTGACCATTTGAATGATCCTGAATAACAATCTTTTTACCATTAACATCATACGTAAGTTCTCTCGTAAGGATGGGTTGGTTTTTTTTATTTAATATTCGTTTTCCATTCTTATCTGTTAAGGGCACTATCTTTTGACTTTCAGGATTCTGTGTTCTTGGTATATTTAATTGGCGTTTAATTTCTTTTAAACTAGCTTTTCTAGATTCATGATGGTTTTTATTTAAGTTTTTCTGTACGTCTAGTGTTGCTTTAGTTTTTAATTTATTACTTACACCATTTAGCCCAAAGGGCAAAAGCATCCCCAGCGCTGCATTCATACTCGCTTCCTGCTGTTCTTTCGAGATCTTATTTCCAAACATATCTCGACCCGTAATCGCTTCGCTGAAGCCGTTTGTTGCGGTGAGGCCATATAAGCCTTTTTGTGATGTTTTCAGGGCGTCAAAAGACTTCTGTGATGTCTTGTAAATGTCTACTGCTCTGACTGCGGCGGACGTGGCTTGAGTCGTTTTATAAACGGCTTTACCGCCTTTGAAAATACGTCCTGCCCAGCCGACGATCGGGATGTATCCTGCTGCAGCCATGCCTCCTGCGGCGACTCGCTGTCCTGCGGTGAGTTCTTCACCTGTGATCGGATCGACACCTGTTGCGGCACGTTTTGCATCG